>JACRIH010000130.1 GCA_016235885.1 Planctomycetales bacterium
GCTCCGGTGGCTCCGACATTGTCTCCGTCCCCCGTGATGGGGTCATAATCCTCATTCTGATAGCCGGAGACTCCCAAATAAAACGTTCCCCCGTTGGTGAATGTGTAGTCCAGAAATGACTCGTCGCCGTCTGCTTCATCGGGAGCAGCTCCTTGGTCGTTTCCGACTAAAAAAGTTCCGTCGCTGTCGAAGAGTTCGATGACCGAATCGAGATCACCGTCGGTGTCGAACGTGATCTGCTGCCCGGCGGTGACGGTGAAGCTGTACATGTCCACGTCGGTGTCGACCGAGATTGACTCGCCCGTTCGCGTGCGTGTCTGGGTCATGCTCCCCAACGCTATCGCCTGGCTCAACTGGTCGTCCGGATCAGAATCCGCACGGCCGATCGTCGTCGTGATGTCGGCAGCCATTGCGTTGTTGGATTCGCTCAACTCCGAGATGAGATTCAGCGGATCGACAATGATTCCCACGTGGTACACACCTGGCGCAACGTCGGCAGGAATCAGCACGAATTCGTCGATCCCATCGAGTTCGCCAGCAGCAAGTGCTGGTCGGGTCATGGTCTTGAGCAGCCGGTCACTGCGAGTGATCGTCGAGTCCGTGCTCAGGTAAAAGGCAACAGGATACGAATCACTCGCAATTGTCCCGTCATTCCAAACACCGGCAGCAATGCTTGTGTACTCGCCGGCAGTCTGTGTGGACGTCCCATAGACAACAACGACATTCAGATCCACCCATCCCACCGGCTGTGCCGCGCTGACGTTGAGCGTGTAGTTTCCGATTGTCGACGACGGGCCAACAAAGTCAGGTGTGCCGGACACCGGGCTATAGAAATTGTTTGCCGCTTCCGACACTCCAATCCAGTACGTTCCTCCGGAGAGCGGCAGCTCGAAATCTCTTGGATCGACCGACGGGTTGTTGATCTGAACGATGCTGCCTCCCGCTTCTTGTTGAAATACACGGAGCAGCGGCGAAAACCCCGAAGTATTCGACTCAAGAGAAATCACGACGTCCACATTCGCCGGCTTTTGGAACGCATACATATCGACATCTGCAAGAGGATCGATCCGTCCATTAACGGTTTCCGAAAGCAACACGGGGACTGCCTCACTGGTCTGATCATCGAGATCCACGTGACTCAAGAGGATTCGAGGTTCCAACACCTCGATCATCGCCGGTGTGAAAGAAAAGGAATGTCGCGGTGACCGTCGTCGGCTTCCTTTGACCAGGCTGGCCATCAGGGAACTCATCTGGCGGCCGATCGAAAGTGGATTCAACAAGGACATGGCATTTCTCCTTTTGCTCGGCAAGGGTCAAGAGGCTGGCAATTCCGTCGCGTTCGTCGGTAACCACTCACCAAGGACTACGGGAGGTTGATCGGGTTTCTCACAAAGGATTCGAGCTTTCCTGGACAGCCTGTTGGATGTCTCCGTGGCATAGGCTTCCAGCCTGTGAATCACCGCTGAAAGCGACAGAGTGGGGGCAAAAGACGGCCTTTAGCCGCAACCAAAGAGGCGAGCCGGGTGGCGTTAGCCCCCGGAGGATTTAGAACGCGCCCACTGGTCCCTCCGGGGGTTGACGCCGCCCGGCTCGCCAAAACCTGCGTGTGAAAACCCCGGATGTTTCAGACAAAGACACCAGCGAGGCTTCGCCTCAGAGCGAGGCTTCACCTCAGACCGTAGCCGAAGTCGTGAGACTTCGAACGATTGGTTATCGATTACCGAACTCTCACGAGTTCGGCTACAAAACTTGTAGCGGAATTCGTGAGAATTCAGGCGGTGCCGCAATCTGAATTCTCACGAATTCCTCTACGAACTGCGCCGTGATGTTGGGAGTGTTCCGGTCGGGACACCAGAAGTTGGCCGCCCCTGCTCGTCGTCGAACACGCTTTGAAAGGACGGCGGTGCAGCACGGAAGACGACCGTCCCTATGCTCCTACAAAGACGAAGCCCGTTGCGAAAATCGCAACGGACTTCGAGGAATCATTTGAGGTAGGCTGACTCAGGTCAGCCATCGGCGAGATCGAAGTCCTCAAAGTGCCTGAACCCTTCTGCCATTTCACGAACAACCGTGTTTTGTGATTTGAAAAAGGCTTCGTACCGAGTGATTTGTTCCGGTGTCAAAGTCCCGGCGGCCTTCTCGATTTTGAATCCGATTTTGGACAGGGCGCCTTCGGAGGACGGGCTCCGAGTGATCCGAGACGATTCGGTGGGACTGCCAAGGCCATTCGATGCACCGGGTGTCGTCAGGCGTGACCGTGCCAACGGAGTTCCGACATCGTTGACAGCGCCGGATGTTGACCCAGTTCTTGGAGTCCCCTCGATTCGCGAGCTGGCCGTCGCAGTCGGAACGCGAGTTAGGCGACCATTCGGAGTTCCGGTGACTGGCTGATTGGTCGGTATGCCAGGCGTACGATCGGCCACACTGTTGGTCGTTCCATCCGAAGTAGCCGGAGTCGGAATCCGCGGGATTCGCCCCGCGACACTGTTGGGAGTCCCGGTGACTGGCTGATTGGTCGGAATGCCCGGCGTGCGATCGGCCACACTGTTGGGAGTTCCACTCGAAGTTGGCGGAGCCGGAATCCGCGGGATTCGCCCCGCGACACTGTTGGGAGTCCCAGTCATCGGTGTGTTGGTCGGGATGGAAGGCAGGCGAACGGCAGCGCTGTTGGGAGTTCCGCCCGAAGTCGGCGAAGTCGGAATACGCGGGATTCGCCCCGCGACACTGTTGGGTGTCCCGGTGACTGGCGGATTGGTCGGAATGTCCGGCGTGCGGTCGGCGACGCTGTTGGGAGTCCCGGTGACTGGCGTGCGACGGATCGAATCGACAAACTCAGAGTAAGTACCCGGCCCGCACCAATACTCGGCGTTATCCATGCAAACCGCCAGTCTGATTTGCGTGTCGGTTGGGAGGGCCGGCGTGCGATCCGCGACACTGTTGGGAGTGCCGGTGCCTGTCGTGTTGGTGGGAATGTCCGGCGTACGATCAGCGACGCTGTTGGCGGTTCCCGGCAGGGCCGTTGGCGACGTGGTTCGAATCATGCGTCCGTTCACGAAGTTGCTCGCGACGGCCATTGCCGATCGCGGGGCCGCAGTCACGCTGGATGCCGCGGAAGTCGCAGAATCCGGGGACACGGAACTCGTGTCTGTCGGCGAGATAGTCGAAATCTCGGCGGCCACTGGGTTGGCCGACAGAAACTGCCGCAATTCCAGCGTCTCGACAGAGATGACTCCGTTCACAAAAGGCCGGCGCCGTTTCCCTTTGGTTCGCTCCATTCCGAATGCTCCTCGCAACGCGTTCAGCCAGTTCGTGTGGATCATGATTTGTCTCCTCGTTTCGTGGGGTGTGTTTGGCCGTCGTCTTCAACCACTCACGAAGGACTACGGGACGTTGGGCTGGTTTCTCACAGAAGTTTCGGACTTTCCTGAACTCCCGATTTTTTGAGCCCCAGATTGATATTCGCGCGAACAGCACCAGCCGCAGGGCGCTAGGCCCGGTTTTCCCAGCACGGAACCAAACGCTAGTGCGGCTTCCAAACTAAGAATTGAGGATCTTGAGTGAGCGGCAAGGCGCTAGCCGCCGGTCATTTGGCGGCACCGGCGGCTAGCGCCTTGCCGCTCACAAACTACGATTCAATTCTTGACGACGCACTAGCGCGTTCTGGCTGATTGGGCTGGCGCGAATACCATTCTGCGGCTCAATGAACACACGCTTTCTTTGCGAGAGTTGCGACACGACTCGGCGACCACGATAATTCGCCACCACAATTTGTGAGATTCTCCTCCTGCCCGGAGTAGTCCATGAGTGAGGCGCCCAAACCGGGGAGTTCCCTGTCCAGCGACGTGGACAGCAGCCAGTACCACACCAGCGAGTCGCTGCTGATCGGGCTGCGAGACCCCGCACAACGGGCGCGGTACGAGGCCAGTTGGCGGCGGTTCAATGAGAAGTACAGCCGACTGATCTACTCGTGGTTCCGTCGCACGGTGCGGCATGACCTGGCTGAGGAGTTGACTCAGGAGTTGATGGTGAAGCTGGTCCGCAGCGTGCAGAGTTTTGTTTACGATCCAAACCGCCGGTTTCGCGGCTGGCTCCGCACGGCGGCTCGGACAGCGCTCGTGGATTTCCAAACTTCGCGGGCGGCAAAAATGCAAACGGGGGTTGCGGACGACCAAGTCGTCACCAACGACAACCTCCTTCAAGAAATGGATCAGGAATTGGATCGTGACGAATTCATGGAGCGCCTGTGGTCGCTGGTCGAAGCCGAAACCAGTGGCCGCGACTGCGAAGTGTTCCGGATGCTGACGGAAGACGGGCTGGCACCGGCCGATGTCGCGCAACGTTTCGACATGAAAGTCGGCACCGTCTACATGGTGAAATCGAGAGTCATGCAGAAGTTGAAGCAGGTGGCTGAAGGTATGCGAAAGGACGACACCGCTGATCCCAGTTGACCCGCGCCCAATATAGACCGGTCACTCCGTGACCGGAGCGTCGAGGACAAAAAACGATTCGCCACCGAGCTTGTCTCGGTGGTTCAACGGCATTTGCACTACTCGTTTTTTTTCCGAGGACTTCAAGTAGTGCAAAAGCCAATGAACCCCTGGGGCAAGCCCAGGGGCGATTGATTCACAACCTTTCCGTGACCGGAACATTCGAGTCACGGAGGGACTCGGCGACTTTCATCTGCGAACCCACACAAGAACGTGACATGACTCCCTGCCCCACGCTCGACCAGTTGCAGCATCTGCTGGCGGAGACGCTCCCAGCGACCGACCGGACGGCCATCGAGAACCATCTTGGCGAGTGCTCGCGCTGCCAGCAGGCACTGGAAACTCTGGCCAAGGGGGACTCGAAATCATTTATTCCCGGCGGCTCGCCGCGCCCGCACGAATTCCATCCGGACTTCCAGCCGTCGTTGGTGAATCGGATCGAAGAACAACTGCAAAACACGCCCCAACCGAGTGACACCAACTCGCGCAGCCTCGCCGAAGACAGTTCGAACACCACCGGTCTCCACGGCCGATTTATCAAGAAGGAAGTGCTGGGCAAGGGAGGCCAGGGGGAAGTGTGGCTGGCGCTCGATCCCGAACTCGGCCGCGACGTCGCGCTCAAGTTGATGCCGTCCACTTCCAAAGGATCGCCGGCCATCATCGCCAAGTTCCGTCACGAGGCCGAGGTGACGGGGAAGCTCGAACATCCCAACATCGTGCCGATTTACGAAGCAGGCCGCGAGCAATCCGATCAGACGCCGTACTACGTGATGCGTGTGCTGCGCGACGAAACCCTGCACGCGGCCATTCTCCGCTTCCATCAAGGGCCGTGGACCGAAAGCGGCTTGCGCGAATTGCTCGGCCGGTTCATCGACGTTTGCCAGGCCGTGGCTTACGCACACAGTCGCGGCGTGATCCATCGCGACCTCAAGCCGCAGAACGTGATGCTCGGTCAATTCGGCGAGACGCTGGTCGTCGATTGGGGCCTCGCCAAAGTCATCGGCCGTGACGAAGAGCATGACTCCGACGACGGGGAAGGAACTGTTGACATCTCCGCGATGGACTCGGATTCCGCCACCAAAACCGGCTCGATCAAAGGGACACCCAAGTACATGTCCCCCGAACAAGCCGCCGGGCGCATGCAGGAACTCGGCCCCCCGTCGGACATCTACAGCTTGGGAGCCGTTCTGTATTGCGTGCTGACAGGCCAGGCACCGTTCCCCGGCAAAAGCACGTCGGACATTCTGCGTCGCGTCCAAGCGGGTGATTTCCCGAGACCTCGCGAGGTCGTCGTCCAACTCGTCCAATCCGGCGAGCCGGAGGACGTTAGCCCCCGGACAACGTCGAACAGTCCAACGCCAAACAGTCCGGGGGCTAACGCCGCCCGGCTCGCCATACCGAGGCCACTCGAAGCCATCTGTCTGCGTGCCATGTCGCTGCGCCCGTCCGACCGCTATCGCACCGCCGCCGCGTTGGCCGAAGACGTGCAACGCTGGCTGGCCGACGAACCGGTCAGCGCGTGGCAGGAGCCAGTAATCGTGCGCGCCAAACGCTGGGTGCGACACCATCAAACGCTGGTCACGTCCGCGGCGGCGATCCTGCTGGTGGCCATCGTCTCGCTGTCCGCCCTGTCGATCATCGTCACCGGCAAGAACGACGACCTCGCCCAGTCCGAACGCCGCGAACGAACCGCACGCGGGAATGCCGAAGAGCAGGAGCGAGCCGCCATCGCCGCCCTCGCGCTGGCCGAGACGAATGCCGTCGAAGCCAGGCGTCAACAAGTCCTTGCCGAAGCCAGTGCCAAGACCGCCCGCGAACAAAGCCAGCTTGCCCTGAATACACTCACCAGCGTCATCTTCGACCTCCAACGTGCGTTCCAGAACGTGCCGGGGGGAGCCGCCGTGCGCCAACGTCTGTTGGCCACCGCGTTGGAGAAGCTGGATCAAATCTCAACCGAATTCGCCGCCAAGGCCGCCGTTGACCGCAGCACGATGATTGCGCTCCATGAGATGGCCGACACGATCCTGCAACTCGGCCATAGTAGCCCTCACGCTCCACGTGAGGAAAGTCGAATGAACGATGACACCCCGAATGATTTCCCCTCCACCCCAACCACCCAATCCGCCGTCCTCACCGCCGAGCGTCTCTATCGCCGCGCTCACGAAATCGCTCAACAACTCGCCGCCGCCAACCCCAACGACGCACAGACTCAACGCGATCTGTCGTTTTCGTTGGACAATCTCGGCAACATGTTCCTGACGCTCGGCCGAACCGGCGACGCTCTCGTGCATTTTCAAGCGAAATTGAAGATCGATCAGGCACTCATCGAGGTCGATCCCAAACACTTGGGGAACCAGGGAAATCTTATGCGCTCGTTAAACAACCTCGGGAACGTATTCCTGACACTCGGTCGCACCGACGACGCCCTCGCACAATTTCAAGCCTATGGAAAACTCTGTCGCGTTCTGGCCGACGCCGATCCCAACGACACACAGAGACAGCGCAATCTGTCAATCTCGTTCTACAAACTCGGCAACGTATTCCTGAAAATCGGTCGCACCGACGACGCCCTGATGCAGTTTCAAGAACTGTTGAAACGAAGTCGTGCGGCTGCCGAGGCCGATCCAAACGACATGCAGAATCAGCGAGGTCTGGCAGTGTCGTTCAACGGACTCGGCGACGTATTCTTGAAGCTCGGGCGCAGCGACGATGCCCTCGCCCAATACGAAGCTTTGTTGAAGATCAGTCGGGTGATGACCGAGGCCGATCCAAACGACGTAGAGAAGCAGCGAGATCTGGGGGTCTCGTTCCAGCGGCTTGGCGCGGTTCTTCTGAAACTCGGTCGCACCGACGACGCCCTCGTGCAGCTTCAAGCTTCTGAAACAATCTCTCGCATGCTGGCTGAAGCGGATCCCAACGACGCCCAGAAGCAACACGATCTGTCGTCCTCGTTCAACAACCTCGGTGATATATACCTGAGGCTCGGTCGCACCAACGACGCGCTCGGGCAGTTTCAAGACGGTTTGAAGCACTGTCGCGCACTGGCTGAGTCCGATCCTAAGAACACCGAGAACCAGCGTAATCTGTCGATGTCATTTGAGCGACTCGGCGATGTGCTTCTGCAGCTCGGTCGCACGGACGACGCCATCTCGCAGTTTCAAGCGAAATTGAAGATTGATCAGGCGCTCGTTAAGGCCGACCCAAAGAATTCCGAAAACCAGCACAATCTGGCGACTTCTTTGGGCCATCTCGGCGGCGTGCTCCTCAAGCTAGGTAGAACCGCGGAGGCCCTCACGCAGCTTCAAGCGTATCAGCAGCTCTGTGGCGTGCTGGCCGAGACCGATCCTACCGACGCGGGAAAGCAGCGTGATCTTGCAAACTCCGTCGGCCAACTCGGCGACGTGTTCCTCAAGCTCGGTCGCACCAACGACGCCCTCATGCAGTATCAAGCGTATGAGAAGCGCTGTCGCGTGCTAGCCGAAGCCGATCCTACCGACGCGCAGAAGCAGAGCTATCTGTCGCTCTCGTTCGATCGACTCGGCGATGTGTTCCAGGCGCTTGGCCGCAACGACGACGCCCTCACCCAATTTCAAGACGGGTTGAAGATCCGTCGTGTGCTGGCCGAGGCCGATCCCAACGACGCGATGAAGCAGAAGAATCTGTCGGTCTCGTTCAGCAAGCTCGGTGATTTATTCCTGAAGCTCAGTCGCACCGACGACGCTCTTGCACAGTACGAAGCATTGGTGAAGAACTGCCATGTGCTAGCCGAGGCCGATCCCAACAACGTGACGAAACAGCGAGATCTATCTCTTTCGTTTGTGCGACTTGGCGACGTGTTCTTGAAGCTAGATCGCACCAAAGATGCCCTTGCGCAATTTCAAGCGTATGAAAAACTCTGTCGAGTGTTGGTCAATTCCGATCCCAACGATGCACTAAAGCAGCGAGAGTTGTCGGTCTCACTCGAGCGGCTCGGCGATGTGTTCTTGACGCTCGGTCGCACCGAAGACGCCTTAACGCAGTTTCAAGAGTATGAGAAGCTCTGTCGCTATCTGGCCGATGTCGATCCCAACGACGCACAGATACAGCGCGATCTGTCTCTCTCGTTCAACAAACTCGGCGACGTGTTCCTGACGCTCGGGCGCACTGCCGATGCCCTTTCGCAGTTTCAAGAACTGTTGAAGCGACGTCGCGCGACTGCCGAGGCCGATCCCAATGACGCACAAAAGCAGCACGATTTGATGTACAGCCATTACAAGCTGGGCGAGGTCTATGTTCAGACTGGGCAGTTCGATCAAGCCCGCGAGTGGTACGTTCAAGGCGTTGCGGTGCTGGATGGTATGATTGCCAAGGGACAATCCACGAAACTGTCACAGCAGGGAAAAGAGTTCCTTGAACAGCGGCGTCAATTCTGCACGGTCGCCAAGCTGGCCACCGGCGATTGGGACGCGCTGCTCAAGGCGGACGCCAAGGTGTTGCCGCAGTTGTTGATTCTGCGAGCCACCGAAATGCTCAAACGAGGCGAACTCGTCCACGCTGTCCAAGCCGGAGACAGGCTGCGCGAGTTGACGCCGAAGGACAAGAACAATCTCTACAACGCCGCCTGTGTCTACGCGCGCTGTGCCGAGTTCGTCACCAAAGACAAACCCGACCCGACCGATGCCGAACAGGCCGGGCGACAGAAATTCCTCAACCTCGCCATCGACTGCCTGAAAGAATCCCTCGCCGCCGGCTGGGACGACTTCGATCATCTGCGCAAAGACGAAGACCTCACCCCGCTCCGCAGCTTGCCGGAGTTCCAGATGTTGTTTCCCAAGTAGCCGAGTCACTCCGTGACTCGAAGACGTGTAGGATGGGCACTCTTGCCCGTCCGTCGATTATCGACTGGCAAAAGACAGAAGACGGACGGGCAAGAGTGCCCATCCTACTTCGCAATCGCGGCACCACTGGGGACACAACGAGGTCGTAACGAAACGTAGCCGTCACGCTCCGCGTGACGAGCCGACTCGGAGTTCGGCGTCGATTTGTCATTCGGCTCATCACGCGGAGCGTGATGGCTACGTAACGCGGCTCACACGCCGCGAGCAGCTTGCTACATCGAACGTCAGGTCACCACTTTCAAGGAACGAGTCATGATTCTCTGCCCCACGCACGAGACGCTGCAACAGGTGTTGACCGACTCTCTCCCGGACGCGGATCGCGGCGCGGTCGAAGATCATTTGGCCGAGTGCGCGAAGTGCCAGATGTCACTGGAACAACTGGCCGTGGGAGATGGCAACTTCTCGATGGGACACCACTCCAGAATGCCGGCACCGGCGCACGCGGAATTCGATGCCGGACTGGTACACCGGATCGAACGAGAACTGCGCACGTCCGCGTCCGTCGTTTCCGCCACGGCGAATGTCAGCACGGAATTCGACTTCCGCAGGCTGGTGGGAACCGGCGGGCTGGGCGAGGTCTACGCGTATCACGACGCGCAACTGCAACGCGAAGTGGCTTTGAAAGTCTTGAAGGCTGACCATCAGCACTCGTCCGCCCGGCGACAACGATTCGTGCGGGAGTATTCAATCACCAGCGGGCTGGACCATCCGGGAGTCGTGCCCGTGTTTGGCATCGGGCGGATTTCGGATGGACGCGATTTCTATCTGATGCGACTCGTGCGCGGCCGGGCCTTGTCCGAGCACATTCGCGAACTGCACGCGGGGCGTCCGAAATTGTCGCGGGACAATGCCTCGTTTCGCGAACTGCTGCACAGTGTGATGACGGTCTGTGACACCATTCAATTCGCACACAACCGGCAGGTCATTCACCGTGATCTCAAACCGGCCAACGTCATGGTTGACGAAGACGGCGCCACGCTGGTTCTCGATTGGGGTCTGGCCAAACGGCTGAGTGACGACGATCTGCCCGGTGACGAGGCCAGCGAATCTGATCTCACTCACGACGGCCATCGTCTCGGTTCGCCACCGTACATGTCTCCCGAGCAGGCGGCGGGGCGAACCGTCGCGATCAATCAACTGACCGACGTGTACGGCATCGGAGCCATTCTGTTTGACGTGCTGACGGGGAAACCGCCGCATCAACGCCAGCCGACGCACCGCGCCGGACAACCAGATGATGCGCAGCGCGAGATGTTGCAGCGGATCGCTTCCGTCCCCGCCTCCGAACCGGCAGCCATCAAGACCGGCATCCCGCGGGAACTCAATTCGATCTGCGCCAAAGCGATGGCGTTCGACCCCGGCGACCGATACGCCACGGCCGCGGAACTCAAACAGGACTTGGAGCGCTGGCTGATTGGCCAGCGAGTCGCGGCCCATCGTTACTCGGTCGCGGGACGAGTTTCCAACTGGATGCGTCGCCATCCGGGAGTCTCCGTGACAACGACGACGGCCGCGCTGGTGATCGTTTCCACAGTCTCCGTGGCGTTGGCCCGCGTCAACCATTTTCGAGGGATCGCCGATCGCCGCGCCGACGAATCGGAACGATCAGAGCGTCTGTTAGGAGAATCCATCGCAGCCTACGGCGTTCTCGGCGGAGAAATTCAGGCACGCCTAGCCAATCGTGTGGGGACACGTGATCTCGGTATTGAACTGACAAACATGGTCATTTCGGGCTTGGAACGATTGCCAGATCAGGGCAATTCTCCAACCGCCCGCAATCACTATTTGGTTCGCGCGCAGCTCAACCTGGGGCGGATGAATCGCCGAACTGGAGGACAGACAGAACCAGCGCTGGAGGCTGCCGATCGGGTACTCGAAGCCGCAGAAGCCAACCTCAGGATCAACCCGCTAGACCTCGACGCACGTCTTGATTTGATCGACTGCCATCGAGAACTGACCGAAGTCCACCATCAGTCTGGCAACATCAAGGAGGCCCGCACTTCGGCCGAACTGGCCGTGAAGCTGGTCGACACTTTGAAAGCGGACCACCCGCTCGACAGAAAAATCCGCCTGACCGCGAGCCTTGTTCATTCCAAACTCGGCGACATCCTGCTGGTCCAGGAAGGAATTGCCGTCGCACTCGGTCCGTACGTAGCCGCCCGCGAACTCGCGGAACAACTGCAACGCGAGCAACCCGAGGATCGCGACGTGCTCCGCCACTGGATGCTGTGCCTAGAGCGATTGGCGGACCTCGATCGGAAAGGGGGCAAATTGGAGTCCGCGATGAAGACGTACGAGCGGAGCCTGGCAGTCGCGGAACGTCTGGCCTCACCGAACGACGCTCGCTCGCAGCGCGATGTCGTCACCAGCCGTCACATTCTCGCCGATCTTGCCCAGCAGTTGCTGAAATATGATGTGGCCCGACAGCACCTCGACGTCGCGTTGAAAATCTCCACGGCATTGGTGGCCAAAGACCCCATGCATTTGGAGTATCGCGGTGATCTCGCGGACACGTATCACCGGTTGGGAAATTGGTGCAGACAACAAAAGCAGTTCGCAGAGGCGTTGGATTTCTTCACGAAGGATCTGGACGAGACTCGCAAGTTGGTCGCGGACGACCCGAACAATGTGGTGCACAAACGATCCCTGACGGTGACCCTGCGCTCGTTGGCCAACCTGCATCGGTCCCAGAACGAATTGAAACCCGCCCTGGCTTGCGCACAGGAAGCGCTCAAGATCGTTCTCGAAATCCAGAAGCTGCCCGGTGCCGAGAGTCAGCCCCTCGTGCGTGATCACGCGACCGCGCTGCAAATCCTCGGAACGCTCCACGAACAGCAGGGTTCTACCGACGACTTGAACGTGGCTCGCAAACACCTGGAACAAGCCCACGACTTGTTTTCAGATTTGGTGATCGCGAACCCACAAAGCACGGATGCCGTACTCGACCTGATGGTCGCCTGCCAGGATCTCGGCCGCGTTGCGGGAGCCATGGAAGATGTTGGCGAGTCATGGCGCTACCGCCGCGAGCACCGTCAACAGGCCGAACGACTCGTCGAGTTGAACCCTTCCAATCCCGAATTCAAGAACACGCTGGTCGCCAGCCTGGCGACCACAGGTTTGTTTCTGATGGAACTGGCGAACCCCGACGCCGCCGAGTCCGAATTCCAATCTGCCCTGAAAGTGTTGACTCAACTTCACGAAGCGGCTGAGAAAAATGGCGTGTCTCCCTTCGAGTCGAAGCTCGAACGGCTCAAGAGCTATCTGCCGAAATGCCAACAACTGCGACTCATATTGTCGCAAACCGAAACGACCATTTCGCAACAGGCCGCAGAGGGACGGGTGAAAGAGGCTCTCAGTGGCATCGACGAGCTGGGGCAGCTCTCACCGATGAGTGCGGAAATCCATTATCGTGTCGCGCACTGTTACGCCCTGGTCATCGCGGCCCGAAAGAAGGACGGAGCCAAACCCGCGAACGCCACCGTCGATCCCATCCAGTTGGCCAAACATGCCGTGGCCGCTCTGCAAACTAGCCGACAACTCGGCTTCACGCAGTTCGAGCGCCTGCGCGACGACGAGGTGTGGCAAGTGCTCAATGGCGATCCGGATTTCAACGACTTCAGGGCCTCATTGAATGAGCCGTAGATAGTGCGGTTCAGTTCGGAACTCTCACGAGTTCCGCTACAGCCAGCTTGCAACGGCTCTAGTGCTGCGTCAAACATAAGATTGGAGGTGGTAGCCACGCTCGCCAGAGCGTGGGTAGACGACAAAAACAGGCGAATTCCCACGGTCTGGCGGGCTTGTTGATTTAATGTGGTCCCGACACTCCGTGGCGGGACATGTTGTGGCCGCCCTGTGGGGCGGCCACAACATGCGGTGTCACGGAGTGACACCACCACATTAAATCAACAAGCCCTGGCGACTGTGGCTACCACCCATAATCAAGCATTGACGGAGCACTAGGTCCGCCGTCGAAGTGGACTCGCAGAAGTAACCGTGCCGTTTCACGATGAGCCGCAGCGAAAGTAGACCGGTCACTCCGTGACCGGAAACCCGGGTCACGGAGTGACCCGGCCACGTTCTCTCGCGGCTCGGATCGACAACTCACGGTGTCGAAAGCAAATCGGACAGCGCGTCCCATTGGGTAAACAGGACGTCGAGGGCTGCGACATCTGTCGTCGCGACGCGGGCGGGATGTGAAATCACCCCGCGGTGATCCGCGAAGACTCCGAGCGGACTCCGCCGGAATGGCGACAAAGCGGGAACTGGTCCAGACTGACGGGCGGCGTCCGGTGGGTTTGTGAATTGGCCGGCAACCGGCGGAGCCATCAGGCTCGGCAGTGCCAGACGTGAACCGGCGCTGCCTGACAGCAATGACGATTCGGGTGCGGCGCTCACGAGAACGGGGGCGGCTGGCGTTTCGACTGCGGAATGCACCGACGCGCGCCGCGCGCCGGACCCGGCTCCACCCGCATTCGGGGAGAGTTCGCGGGCGAAACCGCGCGACGATTCCAAACGCCAACCCCGCTGCACTCCTTCAATGTGCTGCTGGCCGGGCGTCTTCGTCATTTCGAAATTCGGTTTCGTCGTGTACGCATGGTCCCCTTGTTCTTGCTGGACGGTTCCCGTCGCCGGCGAGCCGGGGGGGCCAGTGCGGGTGTCCTTGCTGAACAGGTCGGTCCGATAAATCTGGAACATCTCCGTCGTGCCGGGTTGCGCCGTGGTGTAGATGTACCCCGTGATCCCCGTTCCGCCATTCACGCCCAATTCGCGGTAATAAAACCCGTCCCGCTCAGCCCGATGTGCTTCCGGGCCGATGCTTTCCAGAATGGTGACTTCCGTCAAGCTCGTCGTCAGGTAGCGGTAGCCCATGTCCGTCTGAATTCCGGCGGACGGAGAATCAAAGGCGATGCCAAAGTACATCCGATACAGCGGATTCAGCGTCACGCCGGGGATGGGACTCATGAAGATCGTGAAGCCGGAATAGTCCGCCGTGGAGCGGTCCTGGTAGCCGAAGCTGCCCACCAACGCGTTAAATTCCTGTTCCAGGGTGTACGTGTTGAGCTGCGCGGCCGCATTGAACGACCGGAACAACCGCGTCTCGAAGTAGGTGCCAACCGTTTCCACCGCGCTGCTGAACGCGGACGAACCGCCGTTGGTGGTTGCGTTGCCTCGGCTGCCGGCCGTCCCCGTCGTGCGATCCCACGCCCGGAATGTGATGCCGGTGTCGAGCTTCGTTTCCAGCGGCAGAAAGCCTTCTGCCACGCCTCGGGGGCTGCCGTCGGTTGCCGTATTGTTATGACGTGGCATGAGCGTGGTCACGAATCGCAGGCGCGTGTTGGCATCCGCCGGGAGCAACAGTGCGCTGGAATTGGAGATCGCGCCGGCAATATCCGCATCGATCCAGTCGGTCTCCGCGGGACTGGCAACGAACGTGTACTGCCATTTCCCCAGCGTCTTGTCGATCGCCGTCACAGCGATCCCCGTTTGCGCACCGATATCGGAATCGGAGATTGGATTCCCGCTGGCTGCCCGCAACAGCAGTTCCGTGATCCGAATCCCGGTTTGCATTTCGGCGGCCACACGGCTTCCCGCGGGCGCGATTAGGTACGGTGCGCCGGAATTGTCCAGCACCGGGGCGGTGTTCCCCGCCGACAACGGACTCACATCCAGTTTTCCAGTGGAGTACCGAGACGAGCTGTTTCGCCCGTCAGTGAATTCCATCAGCACGAAATACGAACCCACGACCAATCCGGGATAGCTCGCCGTATTGAACGCGAACGAACCGGTGTTCGCCAAGCCGGTGGCAAGCAGCGTGCCCTTGCCATTGGCGGGATTCTTGTCGGTGTCGAGATAAATCGCCGAAACGGTGAGCGGATCGCCCGCGTTGCCATCAGTCGCATTCCAGGTAATGCTGAAGCCACCGCCGCTCGTGTGGTCGTTCGGCGTCAACAGCACCTGATCGAAGTAGGCGACCGTACCGGTGGGAAACTCATGGGGGTCAATCCGCAGATACTCGATGAGCGAGGGAGCAGTGAGCCACGGAGTCTGGCCGGTGCTCAACGGTTCGATTTTGAGCGTACTCAGGTCGAGATGCAGTTCCTGCACCCCTTGCTGAACGATTACGTCGTCGCTCTGTGTGATATCCGCATCGGCGACGATCGGATTGTTCGGCGACCACATCACGCGCAGAACGGCACCATTCGGGATGTCACGGGGACGGTCCAGCAGCATCCTGATCGTCAGATTTCGATACGTAGTGGTGTCGATGGGAACCGGTTGCGACAGCAGGAAGTGTGGATCGTTGACCGCGTTCACGGGACCGGTCGCGGTCAGATTGTCGTACCGCATCCAGCTTCCCGACAACGAACCACTGACGGTGGTGGTGGGATTGCTGACGATGGTGGGCACGCCGTAGTGAGACGATTGTTCACCTTGAGCGAACGGGACCGAGTAGTCGGACGTCTGCGAAAAATCCCACGGGTCGGGGACACCGCTCAACGAGCGAAACAGTGTGGCAAAGTCAGAGGCCACATCGCCGAGATTGCTGGGCGTGAGCACGGTCAGTCGCGGGATGCTGTTGACGATAAGCTGGCGGGCGCTCGTGCCAGACAGCACACTCCCCCCGGCATCCAACGCATGCACAAAGTATGTACCCGAGCCGAGGATTGTCGTGTCGATGCTCGTCAACGACGCCTGACTCGTCGCGGCCACCAGATTCGTCCGGGTGAACAGGAAATCATTGTCTGAGTTTCCCGGCGGCCGCATGAATTTGATCAAATTGGCCGGGTCGCCGTCTGTGCTGAGGCCGAGCTGCACGCTGCCGGTTGCGCCCGTGATGCTTACCGGCAGCGACGCCTGGCTGGAACCGGTCAGCGTCACCGAGTCGATATGCATCGTGACGGGAGTGCCGTAGTTCGACGGAAATATCCGCAGCCCCGAGATATTCCCCGTCCATGGACCAGACGTATTGTCGACCGTGGTGATTGTGCTGAGGTTGAAACTATAGACGTTGGTTCCGGGGAACACGAAGAACGGCCGGGTCGCGGATGTGCCTCCGGCATCACGGGCGTTGTACCACTGGATGTTCGCCTGCACGCCGGCCGGTCCGACCACACTCGGATCGGGAACTCCGTCCGCCGTGATCATCATGTTCAGCATGAAATACTTGCTGGCGTCGATCGGGATTGATTCGCCCGACTTCTCCTCCGGCACCACGCCCGCAGTGCGCACGGGAGGTATCAATTCGCCGTCGGAATAACCCGGATGCAGAAAGTATACGAGTCCACCGCCACTGGATGTGAAGTTGTAGGCTCCGCCGCTGACCGTTGGTGTGCTCAGCCCCACATCGTCGAACCCCGCGTTGACGCGGTCGTCCGCGCCCGACTGGCTGTTGTTCTGGACTTCGGTGTAATCGAGCGCATTGTTCTGCTCGATGGCGAAGTAATCCGATCCCGTGCCGGCGGTGCCACCGCTCGGAAACGTAAACGTCGCATCGGTGTCGATCCGTTTCACATCCAGCTTGCCCGTCGAATAGCGGGATGAGGTATTCACTCCGTCCGTGAATTCCGTCAACACGTAGTACGAACCATCCGCGAGTGCCGGAACCGTTGCGATATTGAATGTGAATGAGCCGTCATTGGCTTCGTTCGTGGCGATCTCCGTCCCCTTGCCGTTGCCGCGATTCCGGTCGGTATCCAGATAGATTTTCGACACCGTGATCGTCTGACCAACATCGGCGTCGGCCGTGCTCCAAGTGATGTTGAACACTCCGCTGCTCGTCCGGTCGTTGCGTGTGAGCAGGATTTGATCGATGTACGCGGTCGTTGCGGAACTGTACTCGTGCGGGTCGATCCGCAGATACCGCACCAACTCCGCCGGCGTCGAACTCCACGACGTCTGGCCAGGGCTTTGCAGATCGACTTTGAGCGTGGTCAGGTCGAGATGCAGTTCCTGGACTCCCTGTTCGAGGACGATGGCGTCGCTTTGCGTGAGGTTTGACAAGTCAACCGCCGGCGGATCGGTCGGGGACCAGCCGACTCGCAAGAAGGGGCCCAACCCCACGTTTCGCGTTCGATCGACCAGTGTTTTGATTGTCAGGTTCGTGTACTGCGAGACGTCGATCGGTCCGGTGATTGGCAGGAGAAACTGCGAGTCCCCCATCGCCGACGCGCCGCCAGTCGCGGTCGAGTTGTCGTACTGCATCCAGTTGCCGGACAGTGTACCGCCGATCGTCGTCACCGGGTTGGTGGCGATCGTCGGAACGCCGTAATACGTCGCGTCCACACCGACGGTTGGCACGAGGTAGTCTGACGTCTGCGTGAAATCCCACGGGTCGGGAGCACTGCTCAACGAGCGATACAACGTCGCGTAATCCGTGGCTTCATCCCCTCGGTTGTCCGGCTGGAGGATCGTCAATCGCGGCGTACCGTTCACTGTGATTGGCAGGGCTGACGTGCCGGATAGCACGTTTCCGCTGGCATCCAGCGAGTGCAGGAAGTACGTGCCGGAACCGAGGATGGTCGTGTCGATGCTCGTCACCGACGCCTGCGCCGTCGGAACGATCAAGTTGGAGCGGACCGTAAACAGGTTGATGTCGTCAATCGGCGGTTTGACCAGTTTGATCAGATTGGCCGAATTCCCGTCGGTGCTCAGTCCCACCTGCACGTTGCCCGACGCGCCGGTGATGCTCACCGGCAGCGACGCCTGGCTGGCTCCGGTCAATGTCACCCAGTCAATCGACATCGAGACCGGTGAGCCGGAGTTCGACGGGTAAATCCGCAATCCGGCGATGTTTCCCGTCCACAGACCAGAGGCACTCGTCACCGTGCTCATCGAGGGGAGATTGAAGCTGTAAATGTTCGTTCCGGGGAACACAAAGAACGCATGAGTGGCCGTGTTCGTCCCCACGTCACGACCGTCGTACCATTGGATGTTCGCCTGCACGGCCGCTCCGCCGACCAACCCGGGATCGAGCAGATCCACAGGCGCGGTCAGCATCATGTTGAGCTGGAAATAGGTGCTGGCGTCGATCGGGATCGATTCCCCCGACTTCTCTTCCGGCACCAGCCCGGCGGTGCGCGGCGCGCCTCCCCCGGCACTGTTATCGAAGAAGCCCGGGTGCAACAGGTAAACAAGCCCGCCACCGCTCGTCGTGAAGTTGTACTTGCCTCCACTCACGCTGGTGCTGGTGAGACCGGGATCATCCAACCCCGCGTTGACGCGATCGTCCGCCCCCGCTTGGTTGTCGTTCTGCGTCTCGGTGTAATCGAGCGGGTTGTTCTGCTCGATCGCGAAATAATCGGCACCGGTCGCGGCGGTGCTGCCACTCGGCAGGGTAAACGTCGCCAGCAACTGCCGCGACTCCAGTCGCTCGACGTTCCACGCGGACCTCATTTTTCCACGATGACGCACTCGCGCGTTGGCACCGCGCAGGAACAATCGAGCCAAACGGAACCAGTTACTTGCCTGGTGGTGCATTGAACTTCTTTCTCTCAACTCGTTTGTCGTTGGTTGTCTCGAACCATTGATGCCGCTTCAACAGGTCGCCGGAGCGACTGAAATGGCAACACCCATGAAAACGGGCACCCACCACACACTGGTGAATGCCCGATCAAGTGGTCTCGCGATTTATACCGCAGATTCCCCACAGACTGCCATCGCAACGCGATTGAACCTGAGGAATCAGACTTGATTCCAGATGGCGAGGAATTCGTCGGTGCCTGCATACTCCAGCAAGGCGCTGGACTGACCGGCGGAACGGCTGCTGGCGGTTCTTGGTTCTGAATCATCATCATTCTCATCGTTCGACGTCAGGTCGTCCTCGGAATCATCGCCGGAACCCTGATCGCCCCCGTGATCATCGAGATGCAGAACCGCTGTGGTTCCATCGCGGTAGATGATCCTTAACGTCTCGCCATCTTCCTCAACCGTGAAGGATTGAACATTGGTGGCGAGTTGCACCGACAGCGCCAAATCCCCCGTGGAATGGGCGGACAACACACCCGACAAGTCGAGTAGATACAGGGCGATCCCCTCTTCGCCGACCCCGAACGACAGGACGTTGCTGGCAAACAATGTCTCACCTCCAGTCGGAGTCCACAGGAACAATTGATCACCGCGGAGCGAATACAGGCGGCGTTCGTCCTCAGATTCCAACCCCTCGTCGCCGTCGAGCGAATCCAGGCCGTCATCGTTGACGACGTAGTCGTTGCCTGACGTACCCCACAGGTCGTCGTCACCAGTGTCACCGTGGAGTTCATCATTGCCATCATGACCAATCTCATAATCGTCTCCGACGCCCCCCATCAACGTGTCATGGCCCTCCTCGCCATCGAGGTGATCGTCTCCGGAATCACCGAGCATGCTGTCGTCGCCCGTCCCACCCCACACAGAGTCATCTCCGTCTCCAGCGTCGAAGGAGTCGTCCCCTTCTTCACCGTCGATCAAATCATCGCCCCCCAAGCCGGACAGGTTGTCTTTCCCCGTGCCGCCGAAGATATGATCCTCGCCACTACCACCAACAACCGTGTCGTCGCCATCCTGTCCGAAGATCCAGTTGGTGCCACCATCATCCTGCAAGAGATCGTTCCCTTCGCCTCCCTGGATGTCATCGTAGGACAGTCCGCCATGCAGCGTGTCGTTGCCTGCTCCGCCGAGCAACTGGTTGTCACCAGACCCCTGTGATTCGTCAACCAGGTCATTGCCAATGCCACCAGCCAGCGTGTCGCGACCCGAGCCGCCAAGTATGGTGTCGCCGCCATCGTCGCCGCTCAGATAGTCGTGCCCCGCATCAGTGTCATCGCGGTCGTCGAGCGTGTCGTTTCCCGCGCCACCAAATGCCGTGTCACTTCCGTTCCCAGTCACGATGTCGTCGCTGCCGGCCCCGCCAATGATCGAGTCGTCCCCATCTCCGCCGGACAGCGTGGCGGAGTTGATGATCGGCTGAGTCCCCTGATCGAGGCGGACCACATCGTCGCCACCGAGTGCATCGACATCAATCCCCGTGACGTCTCCGGCGCTGATGTGGTCCTGGGCCACACCGTCAACAAGAATCTGCGTCCCTTCAACGGTGATTTGATTGTTGTCCTGATGGACCGAGATCACGTCCCGCGTTTCGGTCCCCTCGACTTGCAGAGTTCCGTCGGCCAGCAGCGTCGCCGTGATGTTTGACGCCAGCAAGGCTCGCGTTTCCAGTCGTTCCACGTTCGATCCAAAACGACTGCGGCGACCGCGATGACGGCGAATTGGTTTGTTCCAGCGAGTCCGAACCAGCGTGGACAAGGTTTGAAATAACATGGGGCGAATCTCCTGAAGGGCCTCGGGACGGAATCAAAGTTCAGCGCGGCCAATCGTGACAACCAACCCTTCCGATTGCTGAATCGATCATTGATTCATTGGCTGCGCACGGTACGCGAGAGTGTTGGAGACCGCTTCAGGCAAGGACCGTGCCGCTGTTCTCGTTTTTTCAAAAACCTTCGAAAGTCACGCCGCGAGTTCCCCAAACTGGCTCTGCGAAGCGGCGAGAAATCGTGCGATTTCCGCGGTGCCTGCAGCCTGAGCGTCTCGGAACTTCGATTGGGAGTTCGGGGCGATATTTTGGACCGGTCCGACGGATTTGACCAAGTCGCCGGTGGGCAGGCGTGCGGGTGGAAAGAGGCTATCCAGAGGGCTGGAAAGTTTCTTGCCATGCAAAGCGATCCGGATCGAGTCCCAGCGATCGCAGCTTTGCCCGCAGCGTGGGCCGGCTGATCCCGAGAATTCGGGCGGCCTGAACTTGATTGCCCTTGGTGTGCTCCAGCACACGCGTCAGCACGCGCCTCTCGGTCAGCGCGGTCGCGGCAGCGTACACATCCTGCGATCCGGCTTCGATCTGCTCACGGATGAACCGGTCCCAATCGCCGAAGTTGATTTCGGTATCCGTGCGTGGGGCCGAGCCGTCGTCAACGTGCAACGACGCCGGCAGAAAGTCGGGGATCAACACCGAACCGGTGGCGCGGAGCAACGCCTGTTTGAGCACACTCTGCAGCTCTCGCACGTTTCCCGACCAGGGATGACGGCGCAGGATGTCGAGCGTCTCCGGTGCGATCTCGTGGACCGACTTGCCCAGCTCGCGGCTGTAGCGCCCCAGGTAATGCTCCACGAGCAACGGCAAATCTTCGCGTCGTTCGCGGAGTGGCGGCAGATTGATGCTGAACACGCTCAGCCGATAGTACAGGTCGCGACGAAAGCTGCCATCGGCAACGGCCGCCTGAAGATCGCGGTTTGTGGCCGCGATCACCCGGACATCCGTGTGGATCGTCTCGTTGCCACCCACGCGCTCAAATTGTTGATCTTGAAGAACGCGGAGAATCTTCGTCTGCGTGAGCGGCGTCATGTCGCCGATTTCGTCGAGGAACAGCGTGCCACCGTGGCACTGTTCAAATTTGCCAACCCGCAGCCGATCGGCCCCCGTAAACGCCCCTTTTTCGTGACCGAACAACTCGCTCTCCAGCAGCGATTCGGGGATGGCCGCGCAGTTGATCGCCAGGAACGGGCCGCTGGCACGCCGGCTGTGGTGATAGATCGCCCGCGCAACCAATTCCTTTCCCGTGCCGCTCTCGCCCGCAATGAGCACCGTCACATCCTGCGGCGCGACGCGGCCGATCGCTGAATACACCTCGCGCATCGCCGGGCAGCGGCCGATCAAGGCGTCCGACGGACCTTCCGCCACCTGCTCGTCCGCCACGACGGTCGGCACGCGCGTCAAGCGACTGATCTTCATGGCCCGGTCCACGACCTCGCACAGCGCGTCGAACTCGAGCGGCTTGAACAGATAGTCGAACGCGCCGTGTTTGATCGCCTCAATGGCCATGTCGGTCGTCCCGTGACCAGTGATGAACACCACGGGAATCCGTGCGTCGAACTTGTGGATGTGATGAAACGTGTTCAAACCATTGTCGTCCGGCAGATGGACATCCAGAATGATCACATCCGGCCGGTGCCGCTTCACCAGTTCGATCCCCTCCGCAGCCGTCGAGGCCGTCAGCAACGTGGCATCCGGCTCACCAAAGAATTTTCGGAAGGCGTACAGGATCGACGGCTCGTCGTTGATCACGAGGAGCGTCGGGCGAAATGCCTCGAAATCATTTCGGATCGGAGTGGACATGGACCGTCTCTTCAAACAGGTGACTTTGATGCAAAGTTGGGAGTCGGAATTCGCAGCACAAAGCATGCCCCGCCCTCGGGACGATTGCCAGCCGTCAGCGTGCCGCCGTGGTCTTCAGCAATCCGCCGCGAGACAACCAGACCCAGCCCGACGCCAGTCGCCTTGCTGGTGACGAACGGTTCAAACAGCCGCGGCAGCAGATCCGGGGCGATTCCCGGACCTGTATCGAACACCCGCAGTTCCACCTGTCCGTCAGTTCCAACCACCAGGGAAAACTCCACGGCCCCCCCCTGCGGCAGCATGTCGAGTGCGTTCAGGGCCAAGTTCAGAAGCAACTGCTGCATCTGATCCCAATCCGCGTTCACTTCAACCGGTGTCGGCGGACGGGTGAATCGCAGGGCAACCTGCTGTTGCGTGGCCCGGCGGTTGACCAGGGCGAAGGTCCGCTCGATCAGGGTCACCAAGTCCACCTGTCGCCGCTCGGGCTTGGGAGGTCGAGCATAATCCAGGTAGCTTTGAACACAGCGTTCCATGCGGTGAATCTCCTGCTCCATGATTTCCAGGTCCGCCGACGACAATCCCGCCGCTTGCTTGCGGCTTCCCTGGACCAGCATTTTGACGGATGTGAGCGGGTTTCGCAGTTCGTGCGCAACCCCCGTCGCCATCTGAGCAATCGCCGCCATGTGCTCGGAGCGCACCACCTCGCGCTCGTGTTGCTGGCGCTCGTAGCGCTTTCGCTCGGTCAGATCGCGCACGATCCACGTGCCTGCACGTCGCTTGGCCAGCCGGAACTCACTGACCGACAACGCCAGTGGCAATTCCTGTCCGCCCTTCCGGAAACCACGCACTTCGACGTTTCGTCCGTCCGCGGGCAGCTCAACAAGATCCGGCGCCCGCCGCACATCCGCATCCGATGAAGCGCCCGGCTGTGCTCGAACCAACATGCTGGCCGGCTGCCCCACAACTTCATCCGCCCGGTAGTCGAAGATTTCTTCCGCCGCGGGATTGAACGACAGGATCAGCCCCTGTTCGTCAATCGAAATGATCCCGTCGGCCGCCGTGTCCACGATCGACGCGGCGCGTGCATGCTCCGCGAGCGCCAGCGAACGCAACGGCCGAATGATGACCCACCACAACAGCGGTGATGCCATCAACGTCAGGAAAAACGAATCGGCCACGGCCACCAGCGGCTCTGGTGCCGACGGCAGGATCACCGGGATCAAAATCATGATGCTGGTTTCGCCGACGAAAATGATCGCCAGCACGGTCAAGAACATCCGCACCGGATTCAGGAACGGCACTGTCGCCTCAGAGATTCTGCGCATCGTGATCGACTCCCATGCTTCCTCGGGTCTCCCGAGCGAGACGGTCAGGATACACGAGCGCTGTCAGAAACCCCATCGCGATGGAGAGCCATCCTCCCGCCCCGCCAACGAATTGAATGGTCCGCACATCGCAAGCTCGATTGTCAGTTGACCGGGCGCCGCGACGCCGACACACTAGCCGCCACAACGAATTGCTGACAGAAAATTCTTCGCACACGAGAACGAGGAGGCGTCATGCACGGTCGCATTGGGAAACTGCTCGCGGGTGGAATCGCATTCGGGTTGGTACTGGTTTGGCTGGCGGGCACGAGCTGGCTCGAAGTGGCTGCTCAAGACAAGCCGGCTCCGGCGGAACTTGTCGGGCACGCCGATCCCGTCTACTCCGCCGAATACACTCCCGACGGGAACTTCATCGTCACCGGCAGCTTCGACAAGTCGATCAAGCTGTGGGAAGCGGCGACTCGCAAACTCGTCCGCACGTACAACGGTCACACGAATCTCGTGCTGAGCATCGCCATTACGAAAGACGGCTCGCGGTTCGCTTCCGGGTCGCTCGACAACACGGTCAAGCTGTGGGATGTGCCGGTCGGCGTCCCCGGTCGCACGATCGAAAGCCACAAGGGAGCCGCCGCCTCGGTGGCCCTCGCCCCCGATGCGACGTTTTTCGCCACCGGCGGCGCTGACAAATCGCTGAAGCTGTGGAAACTTCCCGAGCACACGCTCGCCCGCGAAGTGCCAGGACACACCGGCGGCCTCACCCGCGTCGATTGGCGGAAGGACAGCAAGCAACTCGCATCGGGAGACGACGCGGGGATCGTGCGATTGTGGAACCCGGCGGACGGAGTCGCGCAGGGCGTGATCGGCGCTCACACCGGAGCCGTCACCGGCATCGCCTTCCATCCGAACAACACGCTGTTCCTCACGGCCGGAGCCGACGGACTGGTGAAGGCGTGGCCGGTAGTCATCCCGCCGTCGCGCCCGCTCGCCGGACACGCCGGAGCGATCACCGCGCTGCATGTCAGCCCGAACGGCGCGCTGGTCGCATCCGCCTCGGCCGACAAGACGGCTCGAATTTGGACGCTGGCCGACGGCAAACAGGTCCGCACGCTCGACGGCCACGGCGGCGCGGTGACGGCGATCGCGTTCAGCCCGAACAGCGCCCAAGTCATCACCGGCTGCGAAGACAAAATCGCACGCGTGTTCGATGCCAACACGGGCGCGCTCATCAAAGCATTCGCCGCACTCCCCGGCCCGATCACCGCGGTGGCCGAACGAGCCGACAACGTGCAGATCGTCGTCGGTGACGCGACCGGCGTGGTCAAAGTGTTCAACGTCCCAGACGCCGCCGAAGTGCGAGCGCTCGCCGGTCACGCGGGGAAAATCAGCGGTGTCGCCTTCACACCGAATTCCGCGCAGGTGTTGACGGCCGGTGCGGATAAAACACTCCGCGTGTGGAACGCCGCCGACGGAGCCGCGATCAAGGGCATCGACACGGGCACCCCAGTGACCTGTCTGGCCGTGACCGCCGACAACCTGCGCGCCGCCGCTGGCGGAGAAGACAAGCTGGTCCGAATCTTCACGCTCGCCGATGGTGTTCTCGCGCAGACGCTGACCGGCCACGCTTTGCTCGTGACCGGCGTGCAGTTCAGCAACGACATGACGAAGCTCGTGTCGTCGAGTGCTGACGCGACCGTGCGCGTCTGGGATCTGAAACTCGGCAAGCATCTGCAACATTTCGTCGATCACAAAGCAGCCGCGACCGCGGTGTCGATCGCCGCCGATCTGAAAACGGTCGTGTCGGGCGGCGCGGACAACGCGATCCACGCGAATGTGATCGCTGCTCAGCGCCTGCACGTCGCCGATGAGAAATCGGTCAACGATCTGGCTCTGTCGCAGAACGGAGCCATCTACGTGACGGCGGGAACCGACGGCAAGGTCAAGGGGTGGGACGCCAACAGCAGCGCCCCGGTTCGTGAGTTCCTGGGTCATCAAGGTCCGGTGCTGTCGGTCGCGATCAACCCAAACAACCTGCAAGTTGCCGGCGGCGGCAGCGACAAAATCCTGCACGTTTGGAATCTGAACGACGCCGTCGTCCAGCACAAAATCACCACGCCCGCCGAAGTGACTCGCGTGGCGTTCAACATCGAGGGGAAGAAACTGATCGCCGCCGGAGCCGATCTGGCAATCC
>JACRIH010000135.1 GCA_016235885.1 Planctomycetales bacterium
AGAGCGTGGGCTTTCAGGTGACTCTGCCCACGCTCTGGCGAGCGTGGCTACATTTGGTTGCGGCCGAACGGCAGCGATCAACATCGCGAGCGTCGCTCCACAAATCGCCAATCCCACGTCCTTCTGCGCATCCCACGGATCGCCTTGCTGGCCGAGGTATCGGTCAGCCCAGTCGGGAGCAAAGATCACGGCGACCAACCACTCGCCGAGTTCATACAACACACTTGCCGCCGCAATGAATTCCACAGCGAAATACGCGGACCACGCCGGCGACACCGCACGCGCCCGTACCAGAATCTCGCGAGCCGGATACGCCAGCAGGAACCCAAAACAAAAATGGACCAGCCGGTCGTAATGATTCCGCTCCCAGCCGAAGAGTCCCGACACGCTGCGACCGATCAGCCAGCGAGACCAATCGTCGTACGGAACGTAGGAATAGATATACCGGCCACCCAACACGTGCAAGCTCATGAACAGCACGACCAGGGCGAACGATGTGTTGCTCAACCGAAAACGATCCTTGGACAGCAGCCACAACAGGACAACCCCGACGGTCGGCGAGTGTTGCAGCAGCAAATCGCCGGGGTAGGGAGCCTGAATACAACTGAGGGCTGCCAGCAACACGAACAGACTGACGGTTACGAGTTGAGCTGACGTGCGCCCACAAGGTGACTGAGGCACGGCTGATCTGTCAGCCGGCGAAGTCATCGTCCCGCGTCCTCGTACTTCCCGCCCATTTGGTAGAGCGGCAGGAAGCGGTAGTACACCTCGAGACTGAGCGTGCTCATTGCGGTGGAGTAGACGCGCCCGCCGTAGTCGCCCCACGGCGATCGCGGATCCCAGCTTCCGGTGGAATGGCCGGTGGAGCGTTGTTCGACGACGAGACTGTCGCGGAGCGCTTCGTTCCACGTGCGCCACGCCTGGCCGCCGTACTGATACATCGCCAGCGTGCCGTAGTACCAATAGTACAGGTCCGGTTCGGCACGACGCGGCGGGTGTTGCAAGAGGAACTCGGCCGCTTCGATGCTGGCCGGGTTTGTGCGTTTCATCCCCACCATCTGCCGGCAGAAGAGAGCTTCGGCGGTCATCGAGGGCTTGGGCTGTTCGGCCGCGCGATAGCCAGCCAGTCCGCCGTTTCGTCCCTGCCCGGCATTCTTCAGGAACATGATCGTCCGGTCGAGCGATTCTTGTGGCACATCCAGTCCGGCAGTGGCGGCGCTTTTGAGAGCCATCAACTGCCAACCAAAGATGCTCATGTCTCCTTGAGTCCCCTTCGTGTAGCGCCAACTGCCGTCCGGATTTTGCGTGGACACGATGAATCGAATGGCGGCAGCGAGCGGTTCGCGGAGTCTTTCGTCGCTCGTCATCCCGTACGCTTCGCCCAGCGCGATCGAGGCCATGCCGTGGCAGTACATCCGCGCGTAGTACGCCGCCTTGCCACCGAGAAATCCGTCCGCCGACTGCTGCCGAACAAGCCAGCGCAGAGCACGATCCACGGTGTCGGCGTAGATGCCTTCCTCGTGCGTGTAGCCGGCACCGAGGAACGCAAGCACCGCCAGACCGGTCAGGCCGGCGTCGGCATCGAGGCCCGAGACCTGCCGCTGCTGGCGCTGGGCGCTCAATTGAGCGAGGCGAACGCGGAGTTGATCGGGAGAGAGTCGGGCTCGTTCCGCAGGTTCAAGATCGAACGGCGCCGTGGCGTCGTATTCGACGATCCGTGAATGTCCGCGGCAGACGTCGCCAGCCGGACACATCGCCGCGAATCCGTCGGCATCCCACGAACCGTCGGCGGACTGGTGGAGAGCCAGCCATTGCAAACCCATTTCGACCGCCCGTTCGGAAGCGTCGGTGGCCCCCATCGCTGCGGCAGCTTCCTTGCGTTTCGAGGGAGTGCGGAGTTCGTAGGGCCGGGCTTGTTGCGCGGCTTTCTTGTCAAAACTGAGTCCGAGATCGGCGCGAGTCGGGCGGGGAGTCGCTTCGTCGAGCGGAGCGCCGTCGGATTTTGGTCCGACTCGCAACGGGTTCGCGGTCGCGGCGTCGGGTGAGATCGCCGCGGTGCCGACACTCGACGCGAGACGCGACGGCGAGTCTGGGTTGACCCGTTTCGAATTGTCGGGCGAGCGTTGTCCGCCCAGCCGGGCGAACGGCTTCGCGGTGGGGGAACCGCTGCCGACGTTCCCGGTCGACTTGCCTGACGCCGCCCCGGCGTCGTCATCGTCGAGCAGCTTCGAGGGGAGCGGACCGAGTCGCGGCTGAGTCAGGCCGACCGGTTGCCCGCGCGGAATCTTCGCGTCCGGTTCGACGGGGACGGCCGATGTCGCCAACGATTCGAGCGGGTTCAGCTTCACCCCCACCGATTCGGTGTTCCCTTCCCGCGTCACCCGTTCCACCTGCGAAGCCGCCACACCGGGCGCGGCTCGAGGTTGACGGGACGCGTTCGACGATGGCAATGCCTGACCTGGACGTGCCTCGGCCGTTTCTTCGGGAATCTTCGTCGGATTCGCTTCGGCGGTGACCTGCGTTTTCTGAGCGCTCGTCACCGTCGTCGGATCGACCGGCGGCGGCGTGGGCGTGTCGGGCAAGTCGGGCACTTTCGCCTGAGTGTCCGGCAAGTCCGAAGCCTTGCGATCCGGATTGGATATCGCCAGTGGATCGGCCGGAGACTTGTCGAGTCGATCGAACGAATCGTCTGACGTGTCTGGCAACCGATCCCACACGGCCGAGCGTCCAGTGGTCGAACGCTCGGAAGGATTATTGTCCCGTTCGGTCAGCACGACATGACGGATGGAGACCCGTTCGGGGTGGGTGGCGCCCAGCGTTCCCTGCATCAACGGCAATGTGGTTGAGTACAACAGCACGACGGTGTGCAGCAGGATCGACAACCCGAGCGCCTTCTGGATTTCGTTTTTCTGTCCCCAGCGTGTGACGAGCATCCGCAGAATGAGGATCGTTGCCAGGAACAATCCGAACCAGACAATCCACACCACCCACTGCTCGCGCAGGCTGGTCAGCACCTGATCGAGCGTGGGCCATCGCCAGTCACTCATCATCCGTTCGAACCAGTTCATCGGGTTCCCTCCGATTTGATCTGCGTGGCCAGGGCGGTGTTGGTGATTCCCGCCTGTTGGCAAACCGACAGCACATCCATCACGATCTGGTACGGCCCCTCCCCCTCGCCGCGAACCAGCACGGCCTGGTCGGCATATCGATCGCGAGCGGCTCGCAAATCGGCCGCCAACTCCTCCAGGGTGAGCGTTTGTTTTCCGACGCGAATCCGACCATCTCCGTACACGTTCACGATGATTTCATCCGGCAGACTGGTGAGCGGTTGGGCATCGCTGACCTTCGGCAGATTGACATCGAACTGCCGTTCCATGTCGGCAAACCGGGTGCCGACCATGAAAAAGATGATCAAATTGAACACGACGTCGAGCATCGGCGTCAGGTTCATCTGCGGCTCTTCGAGTGTGGCAGACTTGAGGGGCATGGGGAGTTTTGGATTCCGGATTTGATGACCAAACTGGTCGCCGACCTCTGACCTCTTTTGACATTTGACATTTGTCGAACGGACGAGGCGTCCATTCGACTTCATCACCCTGTTGAGTCCGCCGGCACTTTCTTCGCCTCCGGCGATCCGGCGAGGGGCATCTTCGGTTTTTGAGCCACGGCGGGGCGCTGTGGCATGGGCAAAGCGGTGAGCGATTCGGCGGAGATCAGGTTGGCGACTCGCTGGGACAACTGGTCCATCTCCATCACCAGGTTGTCGACCCGCCCCAGGAAGAACATGTACAGAATCATGGCCGGGATGGCGACAAACAATCCGCCGGCCGTCGTGATGAGTGCGATTCCGATCCCCCCCGCCAACTGCTCCGACTTGCCCATCGCGGAGCTGCCGGCGATCTGGTTGAAGCACATGATCATGCCCATCACTGTGCCGAGCAAACCAAGCAAGGGCGAGATCGTGGCCACCGCGTTGAGCACGCGGAGATGCCTTCGTAATTGGCTGACCTGTCGCTCGCCGCCGTCGATGATGGCTTGTTCCACTTCGACGCTCGGTTTGCCCCACTTGCGAACCGCGTGAGCGAAGATGGCGGCGATTGGGCTGCCGTTTTCTTCGCAGAGCTTGAGCGCCGTCCGACGGTCGAGCTGGCCCTGTTCCAGATGGTCGAGAAAGCGGGTGACGAAATCCTTGGGGATCACCCGCCGACGACGCAGCACGACCAACCGCTCCAGGCTAAACGCCAGCGCCAGAATTGAGCAGGCTCCGATCGGATACATGAGCACGCCCCCCGCCCGGATCGTTTCCCACAAATCGACGGGGATCTTCTGTTGTGGACCGACGGTCGCGCCCGGTCGTGCGGTGACGGGAACCGTGGGTGCTGCCGCCGGATTCGGTGCCTCGAATTCCGTCAGTGATTCGGCTGGCTCGTCGGATCGTCGTGGCACAGACTGCTGAGCCAGCACGGGCATCGACGCCAGCAGACACAGACAGACGAGAAGTGATCGTATGGGAGACATGGTTCAATCCGTGATCGGGAGATTTGTTCCGTTCGGCGGCAATGCGTCCGAGACTTGTTGCTAACACAAGTGTGCATCTTCGTTCGTAGTTCCGGCTTTAGCCGGTTCGTTGATGCCGCCTAAAAGGCGGGACTACGAACAAATGTGCTAACCGCTGACTTTCAAACGCGCGGCCTCCATGCGGGGTTTGGCTTTGGCGGAGTACTCGTTTTGCGGGTAGTCCTTGATCAAGCCGTCGTACGTCTTGACCGCCTCTTTCCACTGGTTCAGCTTTTCGTAGCAGGCGGCGGCTTGGAACACCGCGGGAGCCTGCCATTCCGGGAACTTGTACAACGCTTCGACTTTGAAATACTCCTGCAACGCCTTGCCGAACAGGCTGCTTTTCATCGCCTCGTCGCGTTCGGCTTCAGCCTGAATGAAATACGATTCGGCGATGTAAAACTGGCACTTGGCGGCGGTGGGTGTCCGACGCCCGGCGGGGTCTTTGGTCACGCGGGAAAACGCCTCGCGAGCCTCCGCAAACTTCGCCTGCGCGATCAAGCTGCGGCCAAGCGAATCATCCACTTCGTGCAGGAACGGTGACTCGGGGGACCATTGCCGGAATTCGGTCGCGGTGGCCGCGACGGCATCGTACTGCTTCAGTCGAAAGTTCGATTCGGCCAGCATGACAAACACGCCAGAGAACCACGCGGCCGTCTTGAGTTCGGGTTGGTTGCGAGCTTCCTTCAGCTTCGCGAGCGCATCGGCCGCTGGCTGGAACCGGGTGGTTTGGAAATCCGCTTCGGCGGCGCGGAACTGCGTCTCCCAGCGATGTGGACTGGCGGGGAATTTTTCCAGCAGTTCGCGGCAGAACTTGCGGACTTCGTCCCACCGCTTTTGATTCGATTCGATGCTGACGAGTTGGAACAGCGCGTCCTGCTGCACCTGGGGATCGGATTTCGGATTGGCGGCGAGTTCGATGAACTGCGTTTTCGCCGCGTCGAGCTTGCCGGCAACAAGTTCGCTCTCCGCGAGCGAGTACTTCGCATTGTCCACGAGGTCGCTATCCGGAGTCAGTTGGATCAGCAATCGCAGGACTTCGTCCCCGCGCGCAAAGTTTTCGGCGGCCGAGTGCATGGCCGCCCATTCGTTCAGCAGCCG
>JACRIH010000136.1 GCA_016235885.1 Planctomycetales bacterium
CTCCAACCAATCCGATAACGTAGTCGCCCGCCAACCCGCCGCCAGCCGAACACCTGCGAGGAATCTCATCGTGCCCACCATCACAGCATCCGCATTGACTCAATTCACGCACGCCCTGTTCGTCGCCGGCGGCTCGGGGGCGGCCGAGGCGGACGTCGTCTCCCGCAGCCTGATCGGAGCCAACTTGCGCGGGCATGATTCGCACGGCGTCATGCGGGTTCCGTTTTACATCGGCAAGATCAAGGAAGGGGCCGTGCATCCGGATTCGCATCTCACCGTCGAGCGTGAAACTCCGGCGGTCGTGATCGGCGATGGCGGCTGGGGATTCGGGCAAGTTGTATCTCACGAACTGCTCGAACGGTTGATCGTGAAGGCTCAGACCATCGGGATCGCCAGCGGGACGTTGCGGCGCGCCGCGCACATCGGCCGGCTGGGTGAATATGCCGAAGCGGCCGCGGCTCAAGGCTTGACGGCCATGATCATCGCCAACACACACGGAGCCGGTCAGCGCGTGGCACCCGTGGGTGGCAAGCGCGGTCGACTCGGCACCAACCCGCTGTGCATCGGCATGCCCGGCGGCAAGGGAGGCCCGTTCGTACTCGACTTTGGCACGAGCGCCACCGCCGAAGGGAAAGTCCGCGTGAAAAAAATCGCGGGTCAGCCGGTTCCGCTCGGCTGGGTTCTTGACGCCGATGGCAATCCCACGACCGACTCGAACGCCATCTACGCCGAACCACCGGGAAGTATCCTTCCGATGGGAGGCGACCAAGCGTACAAAGGCTTCGGTCTGGCGTACATGATCGAAATGCTGTGCGGCGGTTTCTCCGGCGGCCCGTGCGTGCATGTCAACCCGCCCCCTCCGATGGGCAACTGCGCGATGTTCCTGGTCCTCGACCCCAAGCTGTTCGCGGGTGCGGACCATCTCGCCCGCGAAGCCGCGCAGCTTGAAAAATATGTCCGCTCTGTGCCGCTTCGCGAGGGAATCACCAGCGTGACGTTGCCGGGCGATCCCGAACGCGCCACGCTCGCGAAGCGATCCGCCGATGGCATCCCACTCGACGACGGCAACTGGAACGCGCTCGTCAACCTCGCGAAGGATTTGGATGTGCCGGTACCGAATGTTGGAGTCCCGCCTTCAGGCGGTGCCGGCTAAAGCCGGGACTCCAGCGTCCGAGACGCTTGCCCCTCACCCCCGACCCCTCTCCCCCTCCGGGGGCGAGGGGAGGTTCAGTTCGGAGTGTTCGATGCGAAAGCTGACCGTCGCCATTCTCGGAGCCAGTCGAGACCGCCAGAAGTTCGGTAACAAGTCCGTGCGGGCTCACGTGCGGGCCGGGTTCGAGGTGTACCCGGTCAATCCGAACGCCAACACAATCGAAGGTTTGAACGCGTATCCGAACCTCGCATCAATCCCGGTTGGAGACCTCGACCGGATCAGCATCTACGTGCCGCCGGAGGTCGGCATGGGATTGCTCGACGAGATCAAACACCGAGGTGCCCGCGAAATCTGGTTCAACCCCGGCAGCGAGAGCGTCGAATTGCTGCGGCGTGCGGCAGAACTGGAATTGAATCCGATCTGCGCGTGCAGCATCGTGGACGTGGGCATGTCACCACACCAGTTGTCAGACGAATAGAACTCCCCTCGCCCCCGGAGGGGGAGAGGGTTCTTGGCGGGAGGTGAGGGGCGAACGTCTCAGATCGCGAATTGCAATTGGAATCAAAGATCGCAGCTTCGAACCCGGTTTTCATTTTGCAATTTGCAATGGCCAATTCGCAATTCCCTTCCGGTCCCGTCACTTTAGCCCTCTCCCCGCAAGGTTGAGGGAATACGAGTCGCCATGCTCCAGCCACTATCCCCCGCCGACGCCGTGGAACGTTGTGAGCGAATCATGGCTCACGCGTGGATGGTCCGCACGTTCGTCAAGCACTCGGCCGAGATCGAGGATTTTCCCGAGTTGATGGAGATCGTCCGCACCGTCTTCGACGCGTCGCGTGCTCTCGAAACGAAAATCGACGACCCGCCCGGCTACCTGCACATGCTGCGGAAAAAGATTTCGAAACTCCGCAAAGCCGCCGAACAATTCGCCCACGACGCGCCGCTGGCGTCGGATCACACCAATTTCAAACTGGCCGTGGTGTCGATGCGGTCCTGCGTGCGGGAGTTGGAAGATGTCCTCGCCGCCGCTGGCACCGTGCCGTCGAATCGCGACTTGGTCCGCGATGAATCCGCTGGTGCAGAGCCAACTGAACGCGTTCATTTCTTTCAACCCTCGCCGGAGTTTCGGGAGCGAACGGCAGCGGTGTTCGAAGATGTCAGGCGGCAGATTCTCGAAGGTTCGCCACCTGTCCAAGTCGAACACATCGGAGCCACGTCGGTCCCGGGCGCGGTGACCAAGGGAGATCTAGACCTGCTGGTCAGGACAGAGAAACAAGACTTCGCCGAAACAGTGGACCGGCTCACAAAATTGTATGCCATCCACCAACCCGAGAATTGGTCAGAGGAATTCGCCTCGTTCAAGGATGAGAGCCGCGCGGATCTTCCCGTGGGAGTGCAGGTTGTCGCAGCGGGTTTGGCGGTCGATCACTTTGTCCGAATTCGCGATCTGCTGATCGCTCAACCGGAGCTGCTGGCACAACTGAACGAATTGAAGAACAGCTTCGAAGGCAAACGCATGGAAGAGTACCGGCTTGCCAAGTCGAACTTCTTCGAACAGTTGTTGAAGTGACGGTCGCTGCAATTCCTCACGTTGACTTGCGACTCTCTTCGACTTCCTTCCAGATCGGCCCGTAAACATCCTTGTCGAACGGTGGGCAGCCGGTGGGGAACTGGCCGGTGGGATGCTGCTTGGCGCGCATCAGGCCGGTGCAATACGAAAACGTGTGGCAAACTTTCTTGCGGGTGAATTGGCCTGCGGTTTGGAGTGCTCTCGCGAAGTCGGGGTGCGAGAGCGTGGCGCGGCCGAAGCCGGTGATCGCGATCTTGCCCGCCGCCACGTTCGCAGTGGCGGCGTGAGCGGCGAAATCTTGCAACCAACTGTAGCCGCCACCAATCACCGGCACGTCGGGGACGGTGACTTGAATGGCGTGCGCGATGCGGAAGTGCCGGGCGACACCGATCAGCGGGTGCTCCGGTGCGTGGTAGCCATCGACGGGCGGGAATTCGGCGGGACGGACGACGTGCGGGTTCGCGTACGGGTTGCCCATCGAAATGTTGATCAGACCCACGCCCCACTCGCGCAGCCAGCGGGCGACTTGCCGCGGTTCAGTCAGGTCTTCGAGCAAGTGGTCGTGTTCGCTGGTGCCGAACGCGGTGCGGATGGGGAGCGCGTGCGGGACCGGGTGACCGATCTGTTCGCGATCGGAGTCTTCTCCCGTGCGACGTTCCCTCACCCTTGACCCCTCTCCCGGAGGGAGAGGGGAGATTCTGTACGGGATTCCGTCGTACGCATTCATTCGCGTCGCGATCAGCAGGCCGGGGACTTCGGAGCGAATTCTGCCGACGATGTTCCTCACCAGCCTCGTACGATTCTCCAGCGAGCCACCGTAGCTGCCGGGACGAGTCGTGGACGCCAGCAATTCCGACAGCAGATACCGATGGCACTGTTTGATGTCGATGAAGTCGCAGCCAATCTTCGCCGCAATTTTCGCCGCGACGACAAACTGATCCTCCAGTCGTTTCAGCTCATCGTCGGTCAGTGTTGGATACGAGTCATCGACAACGCGGCCGGTGGCC
>JACRIH010000137.1 GCA_016235885.1 Planctomycetales bacterium
AAATCCGTCCGGGGGCTAACGCCCGCCGGCTCGCCAAACGCGAACGACGAAGGCTCCTCCCTCGGAGCCACCGAAGTCGAACCGATCGTCTTCTCCTCCGACGCGAACTTCCGCCCCGGCGACATCGAGGTCGGCCCCGACGGAGCCATCTACTTCACCGACTGGCAAAACCCGATCATCGGCCACATGCAACACAACCTCCGCGACCCCAGCCGAGACCACGACCACGGCCGGGTCTATCGCGTGACGTATGTCGGACGAGAGTTGGTCAAGCCGAAGCCGATCGCCGGACAATCGACTAGCGACGTCCTCAAATTGCTCGCCGACCCGGATGATCGTGTTCGGTATCGCGCGCGACTCGAACTCAGCGGTCGCGATTCAAAGGAAGTCTTCGCTGACATTGACCAATTTCTTTTCATTGCGAGCAACAATGTTACTTCAATTCTCAAGGACATCGCCAACGGTACCGTCGCCGGCGAACATCGCGCCCGCTTGATTGAAGAAGTCAGTCGAGCCGAATTGGAATTGCTCTGGGTCCATCAGCATCACAACAAAATCAACGTCCCGCTGCTGGAGCGCGTCTTGAACGCTCCCGACTTCCGCGCCCGCGCCGCGGCCGTTCGCGTGATCGCGGCGTGGCATGACCGCTTGCCGAACGCACTGGACCTGCTCCGCCGAGCCGCCGCCGATGAGTCGCCGCGAGTCCGCTTGATGGCCCTCTGGGCCGCCAGCTTCATCCCCAGCCCCGAGGCCGCCGAAGTCGTGCTCATCGCCAACGAGCAGCCAACCGACCTGCACCTCGAATTCCTCAGCAAGGAAGTGATGCGCACGCTTCAGCCGCTGATGGACAAGGCCAAGGCGGACGGAAAACAACTCGCGTTCAAGTCCGAAGCCGGAGCGCGGTTCCTGCTCAAGGGAATCAGCAACGACGATCTTTTGAAACAGAAGCGCGATCGGCTGGTGCTGACCGAAATGCTCTACCGACCCGGCTTGCGCGACGAGCATCGTCGTGAGGCGGTGCGCGAACTCGCCAAGCTCGACAACAAGCCCGAACTGCGCGTCATCATGGATACGATTCTCGCGCTGGACGGCAAGGCGGCGAATGTGGACACGACCGTCGTGTTCGATCTCGTCCGGCAACTCACCAGCCGCCGAGCCGCCGAACTCACGTCCGCCCGCGCGGAACTCGAAAAGCTGGCGACGTCGGCGAAGCAACCGATCTTCCGACAAATTGGCTACGTCTCGCTGATCAACGTCGATGACAACGTCGCCCCCGCGTGGAAACTGGCGACGACCAACGCCAATCGTCTGATCGACTTCGTCAACGCGATGCCGCTGATCTCCGATCCGAACATCCGCGCGACGCTGTACGAAAAGGTCGAACCGCTGCTGCACGAACTCCCGCCGGAATTGTCGTCACCAAAGGATCGCGGCACCGTCGGCCGATTCGTCCGCGTCGAAATCCCCGGCAAGGCCACGCTCACACTGTCCGAAGTCGAAGTGTTCAGCGGCGGCAACAACATTGCCCGCAAGGGGCGTGCGTCGCAGAAGAACACGGCTCACGGCGGCGATGCGGCCAAAGCCATTGACGGTGGAACCGGCGGCATCTACGGCAGCGGCAACCTCACGCACACCGAGGAAAACACCGGCAACCCGTGGTGGGAAGTGGACCTCGGCGAAGAAGTCCCGCTGGATTCGATCGTCATCTGGAACCGCACGGACGGCGATCTCGGTGAACGGCTGAACAATTTCACCCTCAAGATCCTCGACACCGGTCGAGCCGAAGTCTGGAAGCAGGAAAAGAACCCGGCTCCCAAACGCAACGTGACGATCGAACTCTCCGGCGGAGGCAAAGGCACGCTCGTGAGGCAGGCGGCAATGAACGCCCTCACGCACGTCCGCGGTCAGGAATCGAAGACGTTCACGACGCTCGCCAAGTTCGTAAAAGACAACGTGGACCGCGTGGCGGCCATTCGAGCGATCCAACGTCTCCCGCGCAACGCCTGGCCCAAGGACGAGGCCGATCCGCTGCTGACCGTGCTCCTCGACCACATCAAGAAGACCCCCGCCAAGGATCGCACGCAGCCGGCCGCGCTCGACGCGTTCGAGTTCGCCGACGCTCTGACCACACTCATCCCGGCCGATCGCGCGAAGAAAATCCGCGCCGAGCTGGGCGAACTGGGAGTGAAGGTCATCAAGATCGGCACCATCTTCGAGAAGATGTCGTTCGACAAGGATGTGATCGCCGTCGAAAAGGGCAAACCCATCGAGTTCCTGTTCGACAACAGCGACCTCATGCCGCACAACCTCGTGATTGCCCAACCAGGCTCGCTGGAAGAGATCGGCCTCGCCTCCGAAGCCAGCGCCCAGCAGCCGGGCTTTGCCGAAAAGCAGTACATCCCCGACTCTCCGAAAATCATTTTGAAGAGCCGGCTGCTCCAGCCCCGCGACAATCAGCGCTTGAGCTTCACGGCCCCGACCAAACCGGGCGTGTACCCGATCGTCTGCACGTACCCTGGCCACTGGCGGCGCATGTACTCCGCACTGTACGTCGTGGACGACCTCGACGAATACCAGGCCAACCCCGAAGCGTATCTGGCCGCGAGCAAGCTAGAAGCCAAAGACCCGCTTCTGAAAGATCGCCGCCCGCGCACCGAGTGGAAGATCGAAGACCTGGCCGACGCGGTGCTGCACATGGAACACGAAGCCGGGCGAAGCTACAGCCACGGCAAACAGATGTTCACCGTGGCGAGTTGCATCGGCTGCCACAAACTCGAAGGCGTCGGCCGCGAGTTCGGTGCCGACCTTTCCAAGCTCGACCCGAAATACAAACCGCTCGACATCCTCAAGGAAATCATGGACCCGTCAGCGAACATCAACGAAAAGTATCAGGCCAACACCATCGAGCTGTCTTCCGGCAAAGTCGTCACCGGCCTCGTGATCGAAGAAAGCGGGGACGTGATCAAGCTCGTCGAAAACCCGCTTGTGAAGGCCGATCCGATCATCATCAAGCGTGGCGACGTGATCGAGCGCGTGAAATCCAAGACATCCATCATGCCCAAGGGCTTGCTGGACAAGCTGACGAAGGACGAAATCCTCGACCTGATCGCCTACCTGTCCGCCCGTGGCGACAAGAACCACGCGGTGTTCAAGGGTGGCCACGACCACGCGGGACACTGATTTCCTGTCGGTCTTTCCAAGGTGGCGTGTTTTGGGAACAATCCGGCCCATCGAAGTGGGAACGCAAACTTTTCCAGTTCGCACGGAGTGAGCCATGTCAGAAAACGAATCCCTCGCGGAACGCCTGCGGGCGTTGGAGAAGGAAGTCGCCGACATCAAACGCCGACTGGAGCCGGCGCAAACCACGGAAAAATGGCTTGACGAAGTCTGCGGTTCCATGAAGCGGTTTCCGGAGTTTGATGAAGTCGTGCGCCTCGGTCAGGAGTTTCGTCGCGCCCAAAAAGATCCCGGCGCATAGGCAGCCATGTTCCTGCTGGACACGGACCACCTGGTGATTCTGCAACGGCGATCGGAACCGGATTGTGGGCGGCTGCGCCAGCGCATGAGCTGTCACGACCGGATCGACTTCTGCCTCTCAATTGTCAGCTTCCACGAACAGGCACTCGGGGCGAATGCTTACATCGCTCAGGCCAAGAATCGCCAAGGTGTCCTGCGCGGTTACGAGTTGCTGGATCAATCATTGTTGGATTTCGACCGGTTTCGCGTGCTCCCCTTTGACGAACGCGCGGCCGTAATCTTCGATGAACTTCGCGGGCAGCGAGTCCGCATCGGCACGATGGATCTTCGAATCGCTTCCATCGCATTGGCCAACGACATGCCCGTACTGACACGGAACTTGGCGGACTTTGAACAAGTCCCGCAACTCCGAGTCGAGGATTGGACCATGATTTGAAACGACTACATCCTGTTCAATCCCAGCGCGACACGCAGCGCCGTCAGGCCGATTTCGCCCACCTGCTGCGGTGACGTTGTCCAGAACAGCGGGTTGAACAGTTCGAGTGAAACGTATCCGCGGTATCCGATCTCGCGGAATCGGGCGAAGAGTTGCGGCAGCGGGAAATCGCCGTCGCCGGGAAGAATGCGGTCGGCGTCGGTGGCCAGTTCGCGCGGGCGGTCGGCCACGTCGGAAGCGTGGACGTGGAACAAATTGTCGGCGGTCAGGTGCGCGAGGTCGTCGAATTTGCTCGGCCCGACCGCGTAGTGAAACACGTCGAAACAGATCCCGACGTTCGGTTGTTCGACCGACCGCACAAACGCGGCGGCCGTTTCGAGATTGTTGAGAAATGTGTTCCGGGCCTGAAACTCCAGCGCCAGCCGGATGCCGCGCTGGTCCGCGGCCTGCCCCGCCTGCTTCAGCGACACCTGCGCTCGCTCGATGTCCGTCTGCGCGAACGGGCCGAGAAAGTCCGCCGTCACCACCAGCGTCGGCACGCTCAAGTCGGCACACAGGTCGAGCCGTTTTTGAAATTGATCCCACGCGGCGCGCCGGGCGTCTCCCTGAGAAAGCAGGATGCCCCCTTGATACGACGCGGCGGCGAATCGCAATCCCCGGTCGTCGGCTTGCGCCCGCACGTCGGCCACCGAATGCGATCGCAGATGGTCTTCGAGTTTGGTCAACCACAGTTCGATCGCCGACCCCGCGGCATCGGCGTACCCGGCGAGGTCGTCCTCGAATGCTGCGGAGAGCGTGCAGACCTGACTGATGGCGGCTTGCATGAGGAGTGTCTCGGTCCTGTGTTTTCCGCGTTACGTAGCCATCACGCTCCGTGTGATGAGCCGAATCATCAACAGATGCCGAATCTCAGCTCGGCTCGTCACGCGGAGCGTGACGGCTACGTACCTTTTGCACGACGCGGCTGCATTCGTTCGATGACTTCCGGGAGCGGATACTCGGTGATCGGGATTCCGGAACCGACGACTTCCTGCAAGCGCCGCCATCCGCGAGTCACCCGTTCTTCTTCCTCATGCGTGGCGGAATGATCCTGCCGGCGTTTGTCGAACGGGCCTTCGACGACAACGGGAGCGAACCGTTCGTCGACGATGAACTGCGCCTGTGTCGGATTGCAGCGGATGTGGCGTTCGCGGACGTGGAGCAATTCGCGCGCTTCGACCAGTCCGAGGATGAAGCGGAGATAAAGATCGCTGTCGGTGATCTCTTCGACATCGATGCCGCAGACTTCGCAGAGGTATCCTTGTTCGCAATGGGCCATGATTCAGTCGATGCTTGGTCTGTGATGGTGAGATCAAGTGACTCTCGCGTTACTCCCTCTCCCCTTGGGGGGAGAGGGGAGAAGTTTCCTTGCGCGTCACCATCCCCACAACGGGGAGTGGAGTGAATTTCGGTCGTGTGACACGATCTCAGTTTAGTGCTACGATCCGGCCCGGCCAGACTGGCGGCAAAAAACTCACAACTTCGTGGTAATTATGAGGTGAAACGTGCTCGCAGGACAAATCCCCGCTCCGGGGAAAGTGGAACTGATTGACGTTCCCGAACCGATGTTGGAACCGCGTCCGCCGGAAGGCGAGCCGGGGCAGATTATCTTTCAGCCCGAGATCGCCTGTCTGTGCGGTTCCGACTTGCCATATTTCAACGGCGAGCATCCCGAGTTCACGCACCGGAAACTCGGCCACACGCTGCACGAAATGGTCGGCACTGTGGTGGCGACTAATGGGAGCCGTTACCGGCCCGGCGACAAAGTTCTGGCCGTGCCGGTCAACCAGTGCGGCTTCTTCGAGCGGTATGTGGTCAGCGAAGAGCGCGCGATCCCGGTGGACCCGCGCGTGCCGTGGGGACACGCGGTGCTGGCTCAACCGCTGGGGACCGTAATCTACGCGATCAAAAAGCTGCCGCAGGTTCTCGATCTGGACGTGGCCGTCGTCGGTGCGGGACCGATCGGGCAACTGTTCATCGCCACGCTGCGGAACCTGGGTGCGCGGGAAATCATTTCCATCGACCGGCTCGAATCACGGCTGAAGGTCAGTTCGCGAATGGGAGCCACGGCGACGATCAACACACAGACGACAGATGCCGTGGACGAAGTGAAACGGATCACCGGCGGAGCGCTCGTGGACATTGTGGTGGAAGCGGTTGGGCACAGCGATCAAGTGCTGAACCTGTGTCAGCGTCTGTGCAAGCATGCCGGACGAATGCTTTACTTCGGCGTGCCGCCGGAAACAATCGACGCGATCCGATGGCGCGAGCTGTTCGTCAAGAACATCACAGTCCACACAAGCGTGAACCCGGATTTCCGCCGCGACTTTCCGTTGGCCATGAGGTGGATGGCCGAGAAGCGAATTGACTTGTTGCCACTCGTCACACACACGTACCCGCTGAACCAGGTTCAAACGGCCTTCGAAACTTTTCGAGACCGGAAGGACGGTGCCCAGAAGGTGCTACTGGAATTTCCCGCCGCCCGGCGCGGCTGATCTCCGTGCAATATGGGTCTGAGCGCAACACAAAACCCCGCCGGAGGGCGTTCGGCCTTCCGACGGGGTTGTTGTGAATTCGGCTTTGCAACTATTCCTTCTTCTCTTCGGCGGGCTTTTCTTCCGCCGGCTTTTCAGCGGGCTTGGCTTCGACACCAGCCGGCGGTCCTCCAGCCCCACCCGGCGGACCTTGAACTCCAGCAGGCATGCTCTTCTTCATCTCGTCCATCATCTTCTTCTGCATGGACTGCATTTCTGCTTGTTGATCGGCGGCGGTTTTGGGCGCCGCTGGCGGCGGAGCCGCAGAATTACATCCGACAATTGCCAACAACGTCAACAAACAAACCCAACTGGAAAATCGCGTGTGCATAAAAGCCCCCTCTCAGTGTGCATGAAGTGGAAATGCGGCCGATGTTCGACCGCGCCGTGAGGAGGACCAGCCTAGCGTCAGGAGACCGGAGTTTCCAGCATACCGGGATCAACGGGCAGAGACTTGGCCTCCCCGTCGTCCGCCGCGGAGACGCCCCATTGCAATCCAATTCCCACCAACATGACCACCACCGCCGCTCCGAGCCATGTCACTGGCAGATGTTCTTCCTCGGCCAGTCCCCAACCAGCCGAAGCAAGCTGGGATTGAAAATACGACACGGAAATCAGCAGACCGTTGTGACTGGCGTGCAGCAGCATTCCAGGGAAGACGCTGCCGGACCGATATCGCATCCAAGCCAGGACCAAGCCCAAGAATGTGCTGGGTAGCAGACGTTCGATGGCCAGTGCATCCGTGACCACGACGTGGAAGAGGCCGAACACGATTGCCGAGCCAACAATGGCGGTCCGCGGTTCGGCCGCCCGCGAAAACGCCGCGAACAGGTACCCGCGGAAAAACAACTCTTCGCAGACAGCCGGGACAATTGCCAGCGTGAGAATCACGACCGGCAAAGGGATCATGCGAAGCTGATCCAGCAGCGCTCGAGCTTTGTCGAATTGTTCGAGTTCGAGCGTCACCAGACCCAGATTCTGGGTCAGCACAACCAGTTCGTGAGCCAGAGTCCACAGCGAACCACCCAGCAAGATCGCAGCCAGCAGACTGCCGGCCTGGGGAACACGCAGCGCGAAACCGGATCGAGGATTGACTCGACCATGCCAACCGGCCAGCACTGGCAAGCCGGCAAACAGCACGACGGTTACTCCCGAGGCCATCAGCAGACGGGTCGTCAGCGAAACGCCCCCCGACTGCGAGACAAGACCGTTCAGGATAAAGTACGCGGGAAAGAGGCCCGCCAGACAAAAGAGCGCGGTCGTCAAGGTGGGATGGGGTTGGAGTGTTTTCGTCCGTCGAAACAGATCCGCCCAACCCAACTGATTGCTGTACAACACCGATTCGGAACCAAAAATTCGAGCGGCCAGGGCAATCGCAGCCAGCGCGTAGATCGACGTGGACAGCACCACCGTGAGGGCATTGGCTGCCGATGCCTTGAATTCAAACAGGTCGCGGCCGAGCAGCACGATGTTCACGAGCGGAGCCACGACGAGCAGCCCCTTTTGTTCCACACCCGGCATCAGACTGAGCATCCCCGGCGCGAGTGAGATCAGCATGAGTGGGATCAGGTACGCTTGGGCTTCTTTGAAGCTGCGAGCAAAGCTGGTGATCATCAGCAGCACCGCCGAAAAGAACGCGGCGAACAGCACCAGCAGCCCACCCACCGCGAATATCACCGGCCACGAAATTCCATTCTCGCCAAACAGCATCCGCCCGAGTCCGCTGACCGACATCGTCAACGTCACCGTGATCAGATTTGCTCCGGCGGTGAGCAATGCGCAGACCAGCACCGCAAAGTATTTCGCCAGCAGCAATCCCAGCCGCGGGATGGGGGCAGCCACGAGAATTTCGAGCGTGCCGCGTTCTCGCTCACCAGCCGTCAGGTCGATGGCCGGGTAGACCGCGCCGGTGACGGTCATCAAGATCAGGATGAAGGGAATCACCGCGGCAATTGAGATCGGTGCCACCGTCCCACTATTCGTCAGGCCGCGTCGAAAAACGCGCACGGGGACAGCCCGCTGCGTCACACCCAACACTTTCAGTCGTTCGGTGAGGAACCGGTTGTTGATTTCGGCGATCCGCTGCTCGATGTGTTCGGCCGCGCGGCGACCGGTGGCCGAATCTGACAAGAAGAGCACTTCGCAATTCAGAGCCACGTCGGCGCGCGGATCGAGATACGATTGTTCACTGTCCACCAAGCGCAATCCCGCGTCGACTTCCAGACTCCGCACCGCCGCTTCAAGGTCCGGGTTGACGGACCCTGCGATTTCGACGGCCGCCGTCTGCGATTCTGCCAGGACGTCGAACCCCCGGGTCTTGACCGGTGACTTGTCCACCTCGCCCAGATGGAAAGTGGGTGCCAGATATTGCCTCTCAGCATCCGACACGAATCCAATCACATACACCGTTGCCGCGACACTGCGGAGGTTCGACAGAAAGAACCGCTGGAATGCGATGCTCAGCAACGGGTAGAGCAACAATGGCATGAACACCAGCGTGACGATGGTCCGGCGATCGCGCAGGATTTCCCGCAATTCCTTGATCGCCAGACGCGCCAATCGGCCACGACGGTCTCGCATGCCGAGCGGGGCTGGCAGCAGATCAGGAGTGGATTGAAGATCGTTCATGCGGACTGCTCACTGTCTCGTGATGTCGTCAACGCACACGGTTCCGTCGCGCCCAGCAGCGGACCGTGAACCGACAACTTGAGGAACATGTCCACCAGCGAACCGCACCCCGTCTGTTCCCGTAATTCCGCCAGCGTCCCTTCGGCGACAATCTGACCCTGGTGCATCAGGCCAAACCGCGTGCAGATGCGTTCCGCTTCGTCGAGATAATGCGTGCAGACGATCACCGCCTTGCCTTCGCCGCGCAGGTGAACGATGAATTCGTTGATCACCTGTGAACCGAGAATATCCAGCCCGAGCGTCGGTTCGTCGAGCAACATCACCGGCGGGCGATGGATCAGGGCGCGCGCCAGATTGACGCGTTGTTTTTGTCCGGTGCTCAAGTTGGCACAGCCTCGATCCAAAAACTCCGTCAGACCCAACAGCCGGCTCAAGCGGTCGAGTTCTGCGCGGGCCGCGGCGGGTGAAACGCCGTACAAATCGGCGAAGAACAGCAACAATTCTCGCGGTGTGAGGTACTGGTACAACCCGGAGTTGGCCGCCACCAACCCGACCCGCCGCTTCACTTCATCCGGCTGTTCCGTCGATCGAAATCCAGAGATCATCGCTTCGCCACTGGTGGGCCGGAGCAGTCCGAGCACCATTCGCAGTGTTGTCTTCTTGCCCGCCCCGTTCGGTCCGAGCAGGCCGTAGACTTCGCCCGGCTGCACGTGAAACGACACGCGATTCACCGCCAGAAGTTCACGCCCGCCCGACAGCGGAAACGATTTGGATAGCTCGCGAACTTCAATCATGCGGAGGCAACCTGGCGACTCGGGACTCGCTGAGTATCCGCCCGCCAGCGGTTGCTGTCCAGCCAGTGGGTTGGCAGTGTTGAGAACAGAGACATCGAGCCGTATCCTGTCCGCATGGCTGACGACGCCGACGATTCCGCACCCCGCGATCCCGATCCACACTTGCTCGACATGCTGCGGCTGACGCTGGTGCCCGGCGTGGGGTCGCGGACGATGCAATTGCTGCTCGAACGATTCGATTCACCCGGCGAAGTGTTGCAGGCGTCGCTGTCGGAGTTGCGGGAAGTGGATGGGGTCGGACCGAAATTGTCGATGGCGATCGCTGCGGCCCGGCACAGCCCGGATGCCGAGCAGGAATATCGGCGCTGCCGCGAACTCGGCATTCAATTATTGCCACGTGACAGCGCGGCGTATCCGGAGCCACTCAAGGCCATCCACGACCCGCCCGGTTTGCTGTACGTTCAAGGCGGGATCGAGCCGCGAGACAGCATTGCCGTGGGAATTGTGGGGTCGCGCCGCTGCACGATGTACGGACGCCAACAAGCCGAGCGGCTTGCGCACACTCTGGCCGGTGCGGGACTGACGATCGTCAGCGGACTCGCCCGCGGAATCGACGCGGCCGCGCATCAGGGAGCCATCTCCGCGGGTGGGCGGACGATCGCCGTGCTCGGAACCGGTCTGGCCAACATCTACCCGCCCGAACACCAGGAGTTGTCGCAGCGAGTCGCCGGCAGCGGAGCGCTCGTCACCGAAAACCCGCTCGATCAAGCTCCGCTCCCGGGTCTGTTCCCGCAGCGAAACCGGTTGATCAGCGGTCTGTCGATCGGCGTGATTGTGGTCGAAGCGACACGCACGAGCGGATCGCTGCACACGGCGCGGCACGCGATGGAGCAGGGCCGGGAAGTTTTCGCCGTCCCCGGGCGAATCGACAGTCTGGCCAGCGAAGGATGCCACGATCTGATTCGAGACGGAGTGACGCTGATTCGCAATGCGGACGATGTTCTCGCAGCGCTCGGCCCCCTGATCCAGCCGGTCCACCGCTCAGATTCCGACACAGTTCACAATGCTCGCGAACTCACGCTGTCCGATCAGGAACGCCGCATTCTGAATCTAATCACGGCCGAACCGCTCCATCAGGACGAAGTCCTGCGTGCGACCGACCTCGAACCCTCTCGCGTGCTGGCCACGCTGACGGTACTCGAAATGAAACGCTTCATCCGCCGCCTGCCGGGCGGTCACTTGTGCCGGTGAAGGTCGCGACGTCGCTCCCGTGAGTTCAGGAACGCCGGCTGCGGCTACGAGTCCAGGAATAATTCGGGTCAATCCACCAGATAGATCAGCCGCTTGCAGTCGCCGTTGGCACAGCGATACATCGTGTCGGTGATCCGGCATTCGTCCGGCAATTGGGCGTGACAGTGCGGACAACTGCGCGGCGGGTTGTCGGCGGAGAGGTCGGCGGCCGCACCGGCTCCGGCCGGGATGGCTTTGAATTGCAGCATGCCTTCGCGATTGAATTCCAGTCGTTCCTTGACCTCATCCGAGAACAGGAGCATCGTCCCCGCACCCGCCGCGAAGCCACCAATGTGAGCGAACCACGCCACGGGTGCGGCGTACCCCGCGTCGGCAAGAATCATTCCCATGATATTGGGCACCACGATCCACAGGAAAATGTACAGCCCGGCCGGGATGTGCATCGTGAAATGATGGAGGCCCATGAACCAGTACACGAACAACGTCCGAATGTTCGTCAATGCTCCGAACGCAACGATGTAGGCCCCCGCCATTCCCGAAATCGCTCCGCTGGCACCGATCATCGGTGTGGTCGATCCCGAATTCATCAAGGCGTGGGCCGCGCCGCCGGCCAGGCCCCACAACAGGTAAAAACCAAGAAACCTCGCGGCCCCCAAGGCGTCTTCGAGCGTTGTCACGAACAACCACAGCATCAGCAGATTGCCAATCAAGTGCTCGAGGTCCGCATGCAGAAACATGTGCGTGAACAGACCGATTACCTTTCCCTTCATCAGATCTGAAGGGACCAGCCCCCAGCGGTTGATCAGCCGGACGTACTCCTTCGGAACGATGTCCCCGGTTGGAGGCGCCTCTGCCAACCCGTGCATCTGGTCGAGCGTCTGCGCCTGAACCATGTGGCGCGGCTGCCCGTCGGTCCAGACTCGCCACTCGTACAGATACGCGAGCAGATTGACGGCCACCAGAATCGTCCCCAGAACGGGGAACGACGAACGTTTTTCGATGTCGTCGCCGAGTGGAAGGAGGAACATGAAACCACCTCGCTGCCAATTGTGCTGATTGTGCGGATCGTGCGCCGTTGAGAATGACTGACGTCGCGCGAAGAACGACGCTCAGCGAACGGCTGCCGGAGTCTGGTCAACTCTAGCTCGAAAACCGGGACGAAGTCGCCCGCACGCGTGAATGTAGCCATCACGCTCCGCGTGATGAGCCGAATGGCAAATCGCCGTCGCATCCCAATTCGGCTCGTCACGCGGAGCGTGACGGCTACGTACGCCTGTGGCCAGAGACGTCGTTCAATCCGTGGCCAATGCACCACGCACGTGTCACATCATCTGCCGCACGTACTCGTGAGCGGCTCGGTCCCAGCTAAAACTTTGCTGGATGTGTGAGATGCCGGCGGTCAGCAGGCGGAAGTAGAGGTGCGGTTGCTGCTGGGCAATCAGGGCGGCGTCTTCCAGGGCCACTCGCAGTTCGCGGACCAGCGACTGGAACAGGGCGTACCGGCTGCGTTCTTCCACGCGGTCGGGATGCTGGTCGCCGGTCGCGTATTTTCCGGCGTTGATGGCGCTCCAGTCGGAAGTTTCCGACGGCAGGTCGTCGGCTTCGCGGAACAGGAGTCCCGTGGGTTGAACCGAGGGGGCGTGCCAATAGATCGCTCGAGATTGTGTCGAACCGCCGAAGCATCCGGCGGCACGCAGCGGGACAATTTGCTGGATGATGCCGCCCGTCGCGCGGCCGATTCCGACCGTGCCGTTCAAATAGAATTCGTTCGCCATCCCGAACGGTTCGTACAGCGACGGCATCACGCCGAACGTGGCTCCGCGGAGCGCCGACAAAAAGCCCTCGCGGAAGATGAACGGGAAGGCCAGCACATGCTCTGGAAATCGTTCGGCCAGGCGGCGCAAAAACTGCAATCCGTCGCGACCTTCGTCGCCGGGGATCGGGAAGAACAGGAACCGCCCCTGCCCGCCCCGATCGAGGAACTGCGCCGCCGCCGCCGCCGCCACGTCATACCCTTTCTGACGCGGATCGTCTCGACCAGCCATCACGAACCACGGCGCATCGTCGCGGCCGAACTTTGTCGCGTCGCCCCAAATGGGCTTCTCGTCGGATGGCCGGAACAGGTCGAGGGCATTCAAGAACGCCGTCCGATGCTCGGCCTTCCACGCTTGCAACGGCTCGATCCGCCGTCGGCCTTCCTCGCCCAGCACGTCCATGTTGACCGCCAGATCGACAAACGGCCCGTTGTCGATTCCCGCCACGCGGCCTCGCAGCAGCGACTGCAAGTGCGCTGCCAGCACTTGCGTTTGCAGCGTGTCGTTGGTCAGGTCGAGAGCGAACTGATCCGCAACCGTCAGCACCGGCGATTCGCACAGCGGGATGGCTCGCTGAAGCAGACTTTGACCGGGGCACGCGTACGGGTTGATTCCGACTCGCGACAGGTCGTCAATGCGGACCCCCGTGTCGTAGCTGTTGTGCAGCGTGAGAAAACTGTGGTGCGTGCCCGGTTGGTCGGCGAGAGCCAACGCAACCGTGGCCGCTTCCCAGTCCTGCAACATCAAGTTCCAACGCTTGCCCGGCCCGATCACGTGCAACACTTTGGGCACCGCCGCGCCGAAGAACAAAGCGTCGCGAAGCAGCGTCCCGGCAGGCACGTCGTACGGATGCCGCGTCCCCGCAAAGAACTGCTCGTCTTCCGGCAGCAAAAAATACCACGTCACCTTGTCGTCGTAGCGAAAGACGTTGACCGAAACGGTACGCCCCTCGAAGGGTACGCCGACGGTCGCTTCGTGGGTGCGCTTGAGCGACGCGGTCTTCTCGATCCGATGGTGAAACGGCGTGATGACGATCGTCGGCCAACCGGACGCCGCCTGCACCTGCACCGGCAGGCGGCCCATCACCGCGGCAATCCCTCCACACGGCGCGTAGGGCGTTTCGTAGCTGACAAACGCGACGTTCACTGCGGCAATTCCTTCGATCCGACGATGGTCAGGTTCATCCCTATCTGGACCGACACTGGCTTGTCGCCGACCTTGATGGTCGTCTTGCCGTTGAGATACCAGCCCATCGATCCCGTCGAAAACTCCTTGACCTCGGCAAGCTGCGGCACGCCGTTGATCGTGACCTCGACGGCTTGCGCGACTTTTCGGAATTCGTCACGAGTGATGGGACACGAAGTCTTGGCCATGCGGATGCTTTCTGTCTGACGGGGATTGGAAAACCGTGCCGTGGTCCGGACCCTTTGGTCCGGACGAGGCGAGTGCTCGATCAAATCTGAGATGACAGGTAGCCGCGTTTAGCCAGAACGCGGGACGCCCCTCACTCTGGCGGGCTTGTTGAATTCATGTGGTCCCGACAATCCGTGGCGGGTCATGTTGTGACCGCCCCACAGAGCAGCCACAACATGCGGTGTCACGGAGTGCCACCGCCACATTAATTCAACAAGCTCTGACGAGTGCGGCTACGTGTCAATTCGGGAATCGAAACTCCGCCGCGATTCTACGGGAATCTCGCAGGGTGTCGAGGAAGGCGGTCCGAAAACTCAGGTGGACGAAACTCGTTTTGTTTCGGACGGCACTGTGCCGGGAAAACGTGCCATCCTGTCCCGGACAAAGAGAAGGAATTGCGATCAAAATGTTGGTGACCGCTCCCCGGTTGTTGTCCGCCGCGTCGACCACTATTCTGGCCGAGCGGCGAAGCCATCTGAGTTCGAACGGCCAGATCAATTGCAGAACTGAGTGCATCAATCAACGATTTCATCAACTTGGGACATCCATCAGGAGATGATTCATGGTCAGTCGGCAGCGGTTCTTGGTCACACTGGTTTTGTGGTGCGTCAGTGTCGGGTCATGGTCGGCACAGGCTCAGGAAGGTGCGTTGAGATTCACCGGGCCGTGGAATGTCACGCAGCTCAAGCAGAATCCACCGGCGACATGGGGCGAGAATAGCGGCCTCTTGCAGCAGGTGCATTATGAGGGGGAGCCGCTGAACGGAAAACCTACGCGAGTGTTTGCGTATGTCGGTCGCCCGAAGGAGGGGGCGGGGCCGTTTCCCGCCATGCTGCTGGTTCATGGAGGGGGTGGGAAGGCGTTTGCCGAGTGGGCCACGTTGTGGGCCGAACGCGGGTACGTCGCGCTGGCAATGGACCTCGCGGGGAACGGACTGGATGGAAAACGTCTGGCGGACGGCGGGCCGGGGCAGGGAGACGACACCAAATTCGGAGACTTCACCAACACGGAAGTGGACCGCATGTGGACCTACCACGCGGTGGCCGCAGTGCTGCGCGGACATTCCGTGCTGGCGTCGCTTCCCGAAGTGGACGCGAGTCGCATTGGCGTCACGGGGATCAGTTGGGGTGGATACCTCACATGCATCGTGGCCGGGATCGACGACCGGCTGAAGGTGGCCGTGCCCGTGTACGGCTGTGGGTTCCTCGACGAAAACAGTGTCTGGATTCCTCGGTTTGACAAGATGTCCGCCGAACAGCGTCAACGTTGGGTGCGATTTTTCGAGCCGTCGAAATACCTGGCGGGCGTGTCGTGTCCGATCCTGTTCGTCAACGGCACGAATGATTTTGCATACCCGCTCGACAGCTACCAGAAGTCGTATCGGTTGGTGAAAGGCCGCCGTGATCTGTGCATCAAGGTGGCCATGCCGCACGGACACCCACAAGGCTGGGCACCGGCGGAAATCGGTCTGTATGTGGACAGCGTGCTGCGCAAAGGTGACGTGCTGGCGAAGGTCGGTCCACCGCAGATCGAGAACGGGCGCATTCGCGTGACGGTGACGTCGATCGTGCCCGTGACGAAGGCTCAGTGGCACACGACAGTTGATGGCGGGCCGTGGCAAAAACGGACGTGGCAGTCGGTCGACGCTCAATTCGCGGACGGCGTGGCATCTGCCGAGTTGCCGACCCAACGGCCGCTCGTCGGTTTCCTGACGATCACCGATCAGCGGGGCGCGGTCGTAAGCTCCGAACACGTCGACCTCAAGTAGCACCGTCGGTCTCTCGTCATCGCGGCACATTCTGTGTCGAGGGCTGACCGGTCGAGTACTGGTACATCTGGTACGTCGAACCCTGCTGGCGGAGGCGATCCAGTTCCTGCTGGTACTTCAGAATTGTCTGCTGTTGCTGCTGGAACTGGTTGATCAAGTCGGGAGAAGCCTGCGTCGGATCGGTTGCGTGCGGTGTGTTGCCAGGCGCGACGTTTGTGTTCGGGATGAAGTTCGCGTGCGTGGGGAGATCGGCGTTCGGCAGCAACTTCGTGTTTGACGGCCCGCTGGCATTCGGGAGGAGTTGCGGGACGGCAGTTTGAGCGCCCGTTGGTGGTGCAGTGTTTGCCTGAGATTGCGGCAGCGGGGCGAAGTTGCCACCGGGGGGAAGTTGTCGCGGTGGTTGAGGCGACCATTGCGGAGGTTGCTGAATCGGGGGCTTGGCCAGAGCCTGCTGGACGGTCGGTGAATTGGCGGGAGGTTGCAGCAGAATTCCGTTCGCTTGCGGTGCGGTGGCGACGGGATTCGCACTTGGCGCGGGACCGATAGCCGGTCGACTGCGCGAGCTTGGATCGGGCGCGGTCACCGGCGGAAGCGATCCGGTCCCGGCCCCCAAACCCATCTGCGCGGCGATCGCCCGCGCTTGCTCGATTGATTGCGAGTCATTCTGCCGGGCAAACGGATTGCCGAGCGTGTCCGCGATCTGCGTGGGAATTGGCGACACGTTGCCACTCGATGGCTGTGTCGGAATTTGCGTCACACCGCGCTCCATCGGCAGACCAACCTGGCCGGACGGCTGACTACCCGACGCTTGTGCGATGGGAGCGGTACGGCCCACGGACTGATTGACGTCGAACTGCGTCACACCTGCCGAGGGTCCACCCGGACCAGAATTCAAACTTCCGATCGATCGAGGCGGCCGTTCCGAATCCAGTTCGGCGAATTTTCGGTTGAGGTCGTTCGAGGGGGATGGTCCATTGCGCAGGTAGTCGAGCGCCCGCTGCCGTCGCTGTTCAGCCAGCGCACCGGCATTCGCGCCAGACGCCTCCGCGTTTCGACGATCTGGTGGGAGATTGGTCGTCCCAACCGAGGGACTTCCGGTCGCAGATCGATCGGACTTGCCGGTATTGAGTTGTGCGAGCTTCTGCCGCTCGATCGCAATCTGCTCGGCGAGCTTTCTCGTCGCCTCATTCGGGTACTGCGCCGCGGGCAGAGGTGCCGTGTCCGTTGTCGGCGGCGTGCGAACCCCGTTCGCAGCCAAGTTCTGCCCGCTCGTGGGCGGGTTGGCCGTTCCCTGCGCGGCGATTGCCGGATTTGCCGTCGGGCCTTGTGGGAAGAGTCGGGCCAGTTCCTGCTGAGCTTTGACTTCACCACCCGCACGGGTCAGGTACTCGCGAGAGCGCTGGAAGTCTCCCTGCAAACCGTACAGCGTGCCGAGGTGCCCGAGCGCGAACTGATGATTCGCGTTGTATTGCAATGCCTCCTGCAGCGCCTGCTCGCTTTCGAAGTAGCGTCGCTGGAGGAGATACGAGTAGCCGAGGTCGCTGAGCACATCGCTGTTCGCGAGGCCCGCTTCGAGGGCTGCGAGGTAGTGCTGTTCGGCTTCGATGTACTGACTTTCGAGGTCGCAGGCGATCGCCAGTCGATGATGGGCCGTGACGTTGCCGGGATCTTTCTGTAAGGCTCGCTCATAGCAGGCGCGTGCTTCTCGCGTGCGGCCTTTCTGCTCGTGCAGGCCGCCTTGCTGAAGCTGTTCGGTGACGTACGCCTGTTTCCATTCGGCGCTGGCTCCGTCCAGCTTCACGGGCGATTTCGCCTGTGCCGAACCGTTCGACTTGGCACCGGTTCCCAATGCGGAATTCTGTGTCACGTCGTTCGATGTCCCCAACGGCTTGTGCGCGATGGTGCCGCCGTGGCGAAGGTCGAAGGAGCCGCAACCGGTCAGCGCGAGAATCGCGACCGCCACCGTCCGTGGTGCGTGGATGCACATGAATCAACCCAGTCCTTGGTTGACGTGTTCGGATTGTTGGGAAATGAAGTGCGAGAGAATGCAGGAGCGGGAGTATAGGACCGCCTTGGGAGGCAGTCGAGACGATCCTGCGTCTGTGCGCGACCGATGTCGAACGGTCGGCAGAGCCTGCCGAAAAAGCATCCACCGCCAGCAACCGAGCTTGTCGAACAAGCCTCAGCCGCTGGCGGTGGATGGGGTCAAACAATGTGGGTTATGACCGCTGGACCTGAGGTTCCGAGAGTTCGTTGCCGGCGGCCGAAGCCGCCGGCAAGGAGGGGAGTTGGAACCTGGTCATTTCGTAACGAGGAGGAGACGAGCCACGTTCGATGTTAGGCCAGAGGCCATAACCCACGGGGATGCATCTCTCAACGTGTCAGCTTACTTGCAGCACTTCGCAGCCGGAGCGCAGCAGCTTGCAGCGGCGGGAGCCGCACAAGCGGGAGCACAAGCGGCAGCGGCCGGAGCACAGCACTTCGGAGCGGCCGGAGCGCAGCACGTCGCGGCAGCCGGAGCACAGCACTTCGGAGCGGCTGGAGCACAGCACTTCGGCGCACACGCAGCCGGAGCACAGCACGACGGAGCGCAGCAATTGTCCTTCTTGCAGCAGCTCAGCTTGGGAAGCTTGAAGCTGCAGCACTTTTTGGGAGCACAGCAAGCCGGAGCGGCCGGAGCACAGCACGCTTGAGCAGCCGGAGCGGCACACGACGGCGCACAGCAGGACGGCTCACAACACTTTTTGCTGAACAAGCCCGCTTGGGCAGTGACGCTGGCGAACATTACCAACATGGCGGCGGTCAACGTGGTCAACTTCATTACGGCCATCTCCTGAAAATGGTGTTGGGGAAACCAATGAAGAACGCAGGTCCTCGATACCGGCGTGGTTGCACGCGTTGTCGAACCCTGTCGCTCCGACTTCTGTAGATACCATGGCTTCATTTTTCGACCGCTGCACATGAACACATTTACGGCAAGTTTTGCTGGAGCGTGTCTGTCCGTCATCGGTCGTGGGTCGTGTCGACCTTTCCGATTGTCGGGTGCTTGAACTGTTCGCACGATCGGGAACGGACGAGCATTCGTTACATCCGGATCGAAGTCGGTTGCAGGCAGACGCCTCGCGCACCAAACTCAACGTGGCCGACGCTGCCAGCGTTGGCCACGACGTTTTGATTCTGGTTGCACGGACGAATACTGGAGGCGATGACGTGCTGGAAACGATGACGTGGTTGATGGTCGCAGCAGGTGGGACGACGTGCCTTCCGGTCGGACTGCGGACGCGAGTTGCCGTGCGCCTCACGACGCTGATGTCGGCCTGGCGCTGGGGCGCTGGAGCCTGGTTCGCATGGATCGCCGCGGCGGTCGCGAACGCGACAGGAAACCGAATCTCCAACGGAGTCCGCGATCAGTTGTGGTACGCCGCGGCAGTCCTGTTGCTTTGTCCGACGATTTCAATCCTCGGCGCGCGACGACCGGGATCGCGCTGGTGGAGCGGATTCATCGTCGCGCCGCTGCTGTGTGTGATGGGCTGGCCGGCGGCCGACGCCTGGCGCTCCGGCGTGCCGACGGAATCGCTGGTGCTGGATGCGCCGGTCCTGATCGGCTACGCCTTCGTCCTCGTGATGGGGCTGGGCAACTACTTTGGTACCCGCTTCACTCTTCCAACCATGCTGATCGCCGTGGCGGGACTGCTAAGCGTGTCGAGCTTCCTTGCTGACCGATCCGGCTGGCTGCCATCGCCAGACCGCAGCCGAATGCTGGCGTGCTGCGGCTTGATCGCGGCGACGTGGTGGGCCGCGATCATCGCGCGGCCACGTCACGATTCGTCGTCGTCGCTCGAACGAACCTGGTTTGATTTCCGCGACACTTTCGGAATCGTCTGGGCGAAGCGAGTGCAGGAGAGGTTCAACGAAACCGCCCACCACTCCGGCTGGCCGGCCCGTCTCAGCCCCTTCGGCTTCGTCACGGAGTCCGGTCAGCCGCTGAATTATTCGCAAATTGACGCGAATACAGTCGAAGCGATGCGCAACTGGCTGCGCCGGCTTTTGCGTCGCTTTGTCGATCCCGAGTGGATCGACAGCCGCTAACCCGGATTATTCACAATCGATCCAATGAAAGTGCCTCGCGGTGCGTTGAAGTTTTGGAATGAAAGCAACTTTCACACACACACGGAGGCCCAGCATGAGTTTACAGGGGGCGGAGCAATTGTCATTCGAGTGGAGCGGGTTGGAGAGCGTTCAGGTCGAGGTGTCGGAGGCACCGCTGACCAGTGATGCGGGGTTGATCCTGATTCGGCAGCTTGACGAGGTGATCCGATGGACGGAGCAGTTCGCGGCCGCCTTGGGAGATCGGCAGGGCTAGCGGCCACTAACTCGTTGTTCCGATGAGAGTTTCCAGCAAGAAGTCATCGTTCCAGCCGCCGCAGCGGCGCTTCATGACCAAGCTGTCTTTGCCGGGATGCTGCTTGAGCAGCGACAAAGTGAATCGATTGAGCCAGGCGAAGTTCTCTCGCAAATGTTGTTCTCGAATGCGCGACTCGTCCTCGCGGTAGGTCACGTTGAGGCTCCAATGACACGTTTTTTCAATTCCCCAGTGGGCTCGGACAGCGTGTGCGCAGCGCTGGACTCCCATCGGCAGACTGCTGATGAAGTACCGAATATCGGCCGTTTCCTTCCCGTCGCGAACGCAGGACAACATGGTCACCCCGATCGTCAGCAGGCCCTTCCTGCGACCGCGCCCGGCCAAGTTCTTGGGCGCCGGCATCTGGATGTCGTGCCGTGTCTCTTCCCGACCATGCCCCGTTTCCTGCGTGATGTTCCGGCGGGCCGCGATGTTGGTGAAGTCGGTCTGCATTTGCTCATCCACATAGTCGACGACCGCGTCAGACAGCGTTTCTTGATTGCCATCCGACACCGACCTGCTCGCCACGGCGCAAAACGACGATTTTTGGTCGGAGATTGGCACACAGCTGGTTCAGGGACTTCCCGCCCCGTGGGACGGTGAATAGCCCGCATGGCGAATGGACAATCGAAACCTGAAGCGCAAGCGAAGAGGCTGGTCGTGAGTTATACCTCGCGCGTCCAGAAGTGAAACGTAGCCACGCTCGCCAGAGCGTGGGTTTTCGGGCTTGTATTTCCCCACGCTCAGGCGAGCTTGGTTGCGACAAGAACGTCGCACGTTGGACCGTATGCGGTATATCCTTCGATGGCGCGTCAGGCTTCCATGACACACTGTCAGCGATTTTCTGGACTGTGCACAATTCTTTCGGTCTGTTCCGGAGTCACGACTGCTTCAGCACGTGCAGGTTGGCCATGCTGATTCCGGACAGCATCGAACCGACGATGCCCAGGAACCCTTGATCCGTGCCGCAGATGAACAGGTTGTCGAGGTGTGTTCTTCCGCTGAGATGTTTTTTCGGAGCGCCGTACACGCAGCCGTTCACGTGGCCGGTGAATTTGCGAATCGTGCGCGGTGTGAACACGTCGGTTTCGATGACGTGCGGCCGGAAGTCGGGCATGAACCGGACAGCCGATTCGACCATGCGGTCGTACCACCGGCGTTTCTCCGCGACGTACGCGTCCTCGGTAAGCTGCATCCAGTGCCGATTGTTCGCCAGCGCCGTGATCCGGATCGCCCCGTCGGTGAGCGGCTGCGGGTACTGAAAGTTATTCGGCGAGCAGATGATTCCGCTGCGGATGTCGCACGGGTCGGCCGGGTTCTCGTAGTGGAAGTCGGGACAGTCGTTGTAAAACACGATCGTGTCCGAGTGCCCAAGGTCGGCAGGCATTCGATCGAGGACCGAGATCGTTTCGACAAACGTCACGTCTCCCGGTTGCAGTGCATCGCGTGGGACAGTGTCGTCCGTGGGCGGGTTGTCGAGCAGTTGCATCGTTTCGACGTAGCCGGCCGAGGTCAGAATTTGCTTCGCTTGCAGTTCAGTGCCATCCTCCAACACGACACCGGTCGCGTGCTGGCCGTCCGTGACAATGCGTTTCACGCCGGCTCGCAATCGCAATTCACCACCGAGCGATTTGTATTTGCGGACGACATTTTTCAGGATCAACCGCACTCCCTGAAAAGGCCGCGCAAAGCCTTCCCGGAAGATGCTCTTGAACATGATGACGAACTGGTTGAAATCCATGTCGCGCGCGGTCGCGCTTCCGTAGAACATCAGCGGACACAGCAGCATGTCGATCAACAGCGGGTCACCGAGGTGTTCGCCGAGCACCTGCCGGGCGGTGAGCGCCTTCTCGTTTTGATCGAGGTTGAGTTCGTCGAATGCATCGATCCGCTGGGTGAGCCGGCGGAAGTTGTCGATCTGCGCCGGAAACTGATCGGCGACCTGCTGTTCGAAAAACGCGAACTCGTTGTTGAATCGCAGCGTCTTCCCCGGAAAGACGACTCGCGATTCGATCTGCGGTGAGAGTGAAAAGTCCTCCCACCGCAATCGCAGTTGTCGCAGAAGTTTGCTCAACGGCCCGGTGCGCGTACCGGGAGCCGCGTAATTGGTCATCGCGTGCAGGCCGACATCGTGGTTGCGGCCGCGTAGACGATAGAACGAATTCAGGCCGCCGATCGTCGTGTGCCGTTCCAGAATGCACACCGATTTGTCGAAGTAGGCCAGTCGAATTCCCGCAGCCAAGCCCGACAGCCCGGCACCGATGATGATTGCATCGTAGCTCACGGCTCAACGACTCATGCCCGCGCGGGGATGTCTTTCATCAACGGCGTGAGATAGCTCACCGTTCCCTGCATGCTGATCAGGTTCGGGTAGTCTTCCTCGGGAATCTGGATGCGATACCGCTTCCGTAATTCCATGACGATGTCGAGGAAGTCCATGCTGTCCAATTCCATCTGGTCACGAAATGGTACGCTGTCGTTCAGGTTCGACAGGTCTTCGTCAGGGACGATTCGGGACAGGATGTCGAGGATCGCGTGCCTGATCTCTCCGGGTGCCATTCACATCTCCAACCGTTGGGGAACTCCACGAAACCCGGCACGGCCAGGGTTTGGCCGCCGTCTCGGAATCACCCCAACTTCCGTGTGTTCTTGCGCCGTTAACGACTGAATTCTTGATTTCGCGAGGAAACACCAGCCGAGCGGTAGCTCGCACGATGCGGCTGTGCCGCCTACGCCGAAAACCTCTTCACAATGACCACTGAATTGATGCCGAGCATCCCGAACGAATTGTTCAGAATGTACTGGACGTTGCCCATCTGCCGTGGCTCGTTCGCCACGATTTGGGGCAGTCCGCACTCGGGGTCAAGCTGGTCGAGGTTGATTGTAGCGTGGGCAATTCCGTCCTGAAAGGCAGGGAGATTGCCTGCCAATTCGAGCGCCCCGGCCGCTCCCATCGCGTGGCCGATGAAACTTTTGGTGTTGTTCACCGCGAGCGTCGGACGGTCGCCGAACACCTCGCGAATCGCCCGGCATTCTTCGATGTCTCCCTGGCCTGTCGCCGTGGCATGACTGCTGAGGATGTCGATCTGGTCCGGTGTGATCCCCGCCTTGGAAAGGGCCAGCCGCATGCAGTCCGCCTGGCGACCGGCAAACGGCAGGACGAAGTCGGTGGCGTCCGAGTTAATTGCGTATCCAACAATTTCGCCGTAGATTTTGGCACCGCGTCGCACCGCGTCGGGCAACCGTTCGAGAGTTACCAGACACCCACCCTCGGCCACGACAATTCCGTTGCGATGCACATCAAAAGGACGGCTGGCCTTGGTCGGATCGTCGTGCCAGGCAAGTGCCCCCTGACTCTTGAAGCTGGCAAAGATGCCAAAGGTATGGATGCTCTCGGACACGCCCCCCGCGATCACCCGGTCCACTTCGTCCAATCGCAGCATCTGGACGCCCTGGATGAAGCCGGCGTTCCCCGCGGCACAAGCGGCTCCAATCGTGTAGTGCGGCCCCGTGATCCCCATGTTCAGGGTCACTTCGCCCGCCGGATTGTTCGCCACCGTTCGCGGATTGTGGTGATGCGACCACGTGCTCGTATCGTAATCGAACTTCGAGATCTCGAAGATTTCGTTCTCGGTCTCGACGTTACCGTGCTCGGTGATGCCGATGTAAACGCCGACGCGGTCCTTCGCCGTCGATGACCAATCCCAGCCGGAGTCGACAACCGCCTCGCGAGCACAATAAACCGAAATCGAACCCGCCCTGGTTCCGCGTCTCAATTCCTTCTTCTTCTGGTGCCTCAACTCGTCGAACCGGCACACGCCAGCCAGCACCTGGCCGATATACCGCGTCTCGAAAGGGACGACCCCTGACTTGCCAGCGAGGAGGTTGCTCCGAAATTCGGACAGATTATTTCCGTTCGGAGATGTCAGCCCGATCCCGGTGATCACAATCCGTTGATGTTCGGGAAGTGGAGTCGGCATGACGATGGGTTTGGTTGGCGACGCACGGATGAGATCGAGTCTCATGCTCTGGGAACATGTCTTTGACGTCCGGAACTCGGCCACGTGCGCCACGTTTTTCCGTGAATTTCGTCCGTCCAACCGGCGACGCATCCTAGCCAACGGTCAGGGCGCTAGCAACCGATCAACGAGACCCACGGGTTCTCGCCATTCTGTTCATCAGCGGCTTTCAATCGCACACGTCGCACCATAAAATTCGGCGAAAACCCAACCTCGTGATTCAAACGAATCGAGCGACTCTCACAATCGACAGGAGACCACACAATGCAAGGTGATCAAAAAATCATCGACGCGCTCAACGGCGGATTGACAATCGAACTGACGGCAATCAACCAGTATTTCTGCCAGGCGAAGATGTGCAAGAACTGGGGCTACAACAAACTCGCGAAAAAGCACTACGCCGAATCCATGGGTGAAATGAAACACGCCGAGCAACTGATCGACAGAATTCTGTTTCTGGAAGGCGTCCCTGAGATCGCGCGATACAATGTGATCCGCGTTGGAACCAATGTTAAGGAGCAGTTCGAAAACGACCTGGTCCTTGAGCAGGGTGGCGTGCAGGCCTACAACGCAGCGATTGACCTCTGCGTCCAGCTCAAGGATGCCGGCAGCCGCGAAATGCTGGAGACAATTCTGGTTGAGTCAGAAGAGCACGTGGACTGGCTCGAAACACAGTTGTCACTCATCAAAGACGTCGGTCTGCAGCTCTACCTGCAAGATCAGATTGGTGAGGGCGAAGCGGGTGGCCACTGATGACGGCTGACTCTGAGCCACAAGCGACCGTTGACGGCAGGCGGAACGATTTGAGGTCGGGTACTCGCGTGGTTTGGTTACGCCCTCGGGAAACGACGCACCGCGTTGGATCAACGGTTGCGGTGTTTCCCGCACCAGAGATGAAGGAGGTTCTCACTCACAGGAGAACCTGAAATGGCATGGCGAACAATGGGTTCCGTTCCGCAATCTGAAATCCATCGCCATCGTGACGTGCCACGATCCGCAAGCGGGGCCATCGGCAAGCGGTATCGCCGACAGGACGAGATCGGCACACCGTTCTGCGTCACCGTCGACGGCCAGTCGATTAAAGACCAGACGGTCACGATCCGCGACCGCGACACGCTCGAACAGCGCCGCATTCCGGCCGACAAAATGTTTGAGGAAGTCGCAGCGCGACTTCGGGCGTAAGGAAACCGCGTCGCATCCGGAATCGAGACACTGGTCGCTTTCGATCTCCGACACGATTTGTTGCTGTGTTGCCAGTGGCGATCAAGGGGTTGAATCTGCTGGGTTAGACACGCTTCAACGGCGGCAACGATTCGGGCGGGACGATTAATTCGATGCTGCGCGCCTGGCCGGGCGTTCGACGAATGAAGCCGCGCTGTCCCAGCGTGAGGACCATCGAATGCACGCTCGGCGGTGTGATCTGAAAGAACCGTTGCATGTCGGCTTCCGCTGGGGCACAGCCGTTGAGAATGCGGTATTGATGGATGAAGGCCAGGAACTGGCCTTGCCGTTCGGTGTAGTCGGGGTTCGTCACAGCTTTGCACCTCACATCGTCGTCGATGAGACCTTTTGGCGAACCGGGGGGCTAACGCCCCATCTCGTTCGGCACGCTTTTTGCGCAATGGTAGTGGTCTGCGATACTCGTCCCATCAAGGAGGTGGACAGGCATGGCGGATCAACTGTGTTCGGATTCGGATTCGAGTGGGGCCGAGGGGGACTTGGACCCGGCGACCATCACGGGAGTCAAGTCTCTCCAACGGTTGTTTCCGTTGCTGCAGCGTCTGGCTCCT
>JACRIH010000140.1 GCA_016235885.1 Planctomycetales bacterium
CTCGACCCACCTACCTCGCCACCTCGCTCTGGCAGACCAGTTTCCACTGCCGGACTTTGGAAATCAAGGCGGCATTCGGCCGTGGCCAGTTGCAGGTTGATGACGTTTCTGGCAAAGTGGCCGCGCTGACACAATCGACACCACCGGAGACATTGAACATGCCCAGATCCCTGACAACTTGCCTGATCCTTCTGGTCGTGTGGACCGTCGAGCCGCTGACGGCAGCCGAGCTTCCCAAGTTTCGCACTCAGGAAATCGATCCGCATGCAGGCAACGTCGTCTATGCCGTCACCACGGCCGATGTGGACGGAGACAAAAAGCCCGACATCGTCGCCGTCACTGAAAACCGCGTGGTGTGGTATCACAACCCGGACTGGAAACTGCGAGTGATCATCGCCGACCAAACCGATCTCGACAACGTCTGCATCGCGCCGCACGACGTCGATGGCGATGGCCAGATCGACTTCGCACTCGGAGCCGGCTGGCTGAACGGAAAAAATTTGGGCACACTCCAGTGGCTGCGGCGAGGCGATTCGCTGGACGACAAGTGGCACGTCCACGCCATTGGTCGCGAGAGCTGGACGCACCGCGTCCGTTGGGGAGACATCCTCGGCACCGGCAAGCCGCAGCTTGTCGTTTCGCCGCTGAACAAGACTGTCGGCAACGGCGTCCGCGTGCTCGCGTTCGAGATCCCCGCCAACCCGAAATCCGACGCGTGGAAATCGACGGTGATCGATGACGCTCAGGATTCGATGCATGCCCACTGGACCGGCGATTTCGACGGCAACGGCACGAGCGACGTGATCACGACCGGCATGCATGGCGTCTTCCTGCTGGCTCGCGGTCGCGATGGGAAGATCATCAAATCGCAACTTGGCACGGGGACACCGGGTGAACCCAAGGCGACGGTGACCGGCGCTGGCGAGGTCAAGGTCGGCAAGCTCAAGGGAAACAAAAGGTTCATCGCGACCGTCGAACCGATGCATGGGAACGCGATCGTCGTCTACACCGAACCAGCCGCCGGATCGTCGGGAAGTCTGTGGACTCGCCACGTCCTCGATGAAACGCTCAAGCGCGGCCACGCGGTGTGGGTGGCCGACATCGACCGCGATGGCTCGGACGAATTGGTCATCGGACACAGCGACAAGGGAACCGGCTCGCTCACCGGCCCCGGTGTGTTCATCTACGACGCCGTCGATGACGCCGGTTCGAAGTGGGAAAAGCACGCGATCGACAACGGCGGGATCGCCACCGAAGATCTGATCTGCGAAGACTTCAACGGCGACGGTTGGATCGACATCGTTGCCGGCGGTCGGGTGACTCACAATGTGAAGCTGTACATCAACGAAGGCAAGTAACCGCCGGCCTCGTGCCAGCCTCGAGTTCTTATCCCGGCCACAAGGGCCGGAGCTACGATTGAGTTCTTATCCCGGCCACAAGGGCCGGAGCTACGATTGAGACTCCAAACCACATGCCCACACCTCGCACCGACCACTCCGATCGCAAGGAATTTCGGATTCCTCCCAAGAAGATAGCGCCCGTGGCCGCTCCTCTGGCGCGGTCCAATCCGGCTCCGGCCAGCACTGACTTCCTGCAACTCGCCGGGAAATCGATCCTCGTGTTTGGCGTGGCGAACAAGAAGAGCGTGGCGTACCACGTCGGCCGCGTGCTGACCGAGGCCGGAGCCAGCGTGGTCTACGTCGTGCGCTCCGAGGCCCGCCGCGAACTGGTCTCGAAGCTCGTGGCTCCCGCGCCGGTGTTCATCTGTGACGTCGAACATCAAGACCAGATCGACAAGCTCCGCTGGGGGATTTCCGCGCTGCATCCCAAGATTTACGGGTTCGTGCATTCGATCGCGTTCGCGGATTATTCGGAAGGCTGGTTGCCGTTTCACAAGACGCCGCGGAAGGCATTTCTGCAGGCGCTCGATGTCTCGTGCTACTCTTTCATCGCGCTCGCCAACGCGCTCCGCGACATGCTGGACGCCGAGCACGGCAGCGCCGTGACGATTTCCATTTCGACGACGCGGATGGCCGCCGAGAACTACGGCTACATGGCTCCGATCAAGGCGGCCCTCGATTCGTCCGTCTGCTTCCTGGCGAAATCGTTTTCGCAATTCTCGAAAGTGCGATTCAATGCCGTCTGTCCGGGTCTTCTGAAAAGCTCCGCGGCGGCGGGCATTCCGGGTTACGTCGACAGCTACCTCTACGCCGAGCAAGCCACGCTGCGCAAGCAGGCGGTCCAGACGGAAGAGGTCGCGAACGCGGTCGCGTTCCTGCTCAGCCCGCGCTCGTCGGGGATCAACGCGCAGGGGTTGGTGATCGATGCGGGGATGTCGATCAACTATTTTGATCAGAACTTGATCCACCGATCGGCCCCGGCCGGGAAACCGAAATGACTTTCACCCGCCGGCCGCTGGTGATCGCGCTCGTTCTGGCGAGCCTGCTTGTCCGGCCTGCCGCTGCGTGGGGACCGCACACGGAAATCACACTGGCAGCGCTGCGAGTGTTACCGAACCGCGAGCGATGGCAGAAATACTTTGGTCATGATTGGGACCGGATCGCCCGCGATTACTGCTGGATGGGCGACTGGCAGGAAGCCGTGCGGCCGGATCATTACGCCGATGATTATCTGCTCTTCCCGTCGATGCCCGACCACGTGTCGCACATGCACCCGGATGTGCGACGGACATACGCGCCGTTCTTCAGCCGGGCGTTGCAGGCACTTCGCACCGAATCCCCCACCAACGCCGCGCGGTGGGTCGGCAGCCTCCTCCATTTTGTGCAGGACGCCGGTTCGCCGCCGCACACAATTGGCATCGGCGGCGACTTGCACGGAAAAATGGAGCGCTGGGTCGATGAGAAACAACTCGACATCGCCGGCTACGAACCGCGTCTGCTGGGGAAGACGGACGACGACGCCTTGCGAGGATTCGAAGCGCGGATGACCGGGTTGTTCGAGTTCTCTCGTGAACGTGCCACGCGACTCAAGCCGTTGGTGGAACCGCTGAAGGAACGTACCAACCAGCCACTCGAACTCGATTGCGCGTTGGAGGTGGCTCGCGTGTCTGCCGACTTGCTGCACACGCTGTTCACGCTCGGTCTTACGGAGACACCTCTGCCCGGCGCGACGATTCGCGGCCGGACGAACTACCGCCCACCCGCTGGTTACGCCACGGTCCCGGCGAAGATTGTGCTGGCTGGCACCGACTATTCGACCACGACCGACACAGAAGGTCGGTTCGAGTTCCGCAACCTGCCCGCCGGTCGCTTCACACCGTGGGTTCTTGCGACGGGATTTGAAACCAGCCGGCTGGACGAAGTGGAATTGCGATCAGGCGTAGTGATCGAACTGTCGGCACAACTTCGCGATGACAGTGTGGCCGACAACCTCGTGCGTAACTCACGGTTCGATTTGGCATGGGTCAAGACGGACATCCCCGACGGTTGGATTCGCGATCCGCGTAACAAATCTCGCTGGGGGAGCGCCGTCATCCGTGTCCCGCTCGACCGCTCGTGCGCGGTTCAGATGGACTTCGGCTCTGGGAAACAAGTGCCGGTCATTGCGAGGTGGCGGACCAACCCCAGTTCGCTCGGCGGCAGCCGCGAGGTCCCGCTCAAGCTGGAACGCGACGGCAACTCAAACCGTTTCCAAGCCGTCATCGCCCCCGACCGCACTCTCACACCATTCGAAGCGGGTGTGCTATTTCTCGAAGTTCTGATCGAGACCGACCAGCCGCTGCCCGTCGTCTGTCGCCATGTCACCATTGCGTTTCAAAAATAGATGCGCAAAAAAACGAGCCACGGATGAAACACGGACAAGAATTTTCTGATCCGTGTTTCATCCGTGTTTCATCCGTGGCTGGACTCGTGTGTCGATTGGCCGTTGCAACTCACTTGGCCGCCGCCACCGGATCGGGTTTGCCATCATCCTGCGGGTAGACCAGCACTCGGTCGTGCGTCAGCAGGATCAGGTCGTTCAGGCCGTCGCCGGTCACGTCCGCGATTACTGCCTCACGCGGATCGGCGCCCGTGGCATCGTTGTCGTTGAGGCTCTTCGCTTCGAAGACTTTGAAGTGCAGTCCGTGCCGCAGTCCGGCCTCGGCTGAAAAGTCCAGGATTTCGATGTACTGCGACTGCGTGTCGATCACCGCGATGTCCACGCGGCCGTCGTTGTTCAGGTCGCCCGCGGCCAAGTCGTTGAAATGGACTTTCTCCAGCTTCGTCTCGTACTCGGCGAGCATTTTCAATTTGGGATCGGACTGACCGGCATACAGCACGCCGAACTTGCCTGATCCGAACAGGAGCAGATCGTCGCGGCCATCGCCGTTCAGGTCGGCGACATGGGTGGACTTGTACGGGAACGTGCCAATTTCGACTTCGCGCCACGGTCGGTAGACGGCTCCTTCCTTCTTCAGAATTCGCAACCGCTTCGACCCGGTGTCGACGAGTGCGATCTCACGCCCCGGTTGCAGATCGAGGTCGATCGTCGCGGCCCCAACGATTCGCGATTCACTTTCCGCCGCGTTGTACTGGTCCACCACCTGCCACTGACCCTGCTCCGTGACTTTCAAGCTGCGAGCAAAATTGTTCTGCGACGCCAGAATGACGGGTTGATCGAGCTGTCCGAAGAACAGGCCGCCGGGTGTGACCTTGCCCAGCGAGAGACCGCCATCGGCTTTCAATTCGGAGAGGTTTCCCTTGCCGTCCGAGGTAAGAACGAGCGGCGGTCGTTCGCCCTGAAATACAAGGAACTCGGGTCGGCCGTCGGCGTTTACGTCGAACTGCATGATCCGTTCGGGGTCGCCCTTCAGCGACAATGCGAGTTCGGTTTTGTCACCGAACGACACCGGGTTCCAGTTCCCCGCGGCGTCGCGAGTCAGCGCTAGTAGCGTGAACTTCGACGCACTCGATGTCCGCTCGCGGCCGAGGAAGACGATCTCGGGCTTGCCATCCTGGTTCAGATCGGCGACTTCGATCGCCACCGGATCGCGGAGTAACTTCAGCGACTGCGGAAACGTCAGCC
>JACRIH010000133.1 GCA_016235885.1 Planctomycetales bacterium
AAACCGTGTGCATCGTGCGGGTACGTCGGGATGTTGCCGGATTCGACCCGATCGATATTCACATGGCACGTGGTGCAACGGTCGAATCGAGCCACGTCCGCCATGCCGCCGATGTTGATCTTGAGATCCGGCAGCCAGATTTGGTTAATGCGAAACGGACTGCCGAAAGCTTCGATGATCGGAAGCTTGACCATCTTCAACTTCCACTTCGTCCAGTCGTCCGGCTCGATCTTCTGCCGGGCCTTTTCGAGCAACGAGATTTCTGACTGATGTTTTTTCAGTTCCGCAATGGCTTCGTCGTATGACTTGGTGATCTCCGCAACCGCCTTCTTTTCCTCGTTGAACGTCGCTTCGAGCCTTTGAAGGTCGCCTTCCAATTTGTCGACGAATGTCTGCTGTTCGTCGAAACTGGATTTCAACGCGGCTTGCTTCGCCGTCGGCGCGTTGTCGCGCACGCTGAGATCGAGGTCCGCCCGACGCTTATCCCGCTCGGCGCGGTTGAAGCGCACCTTCCGCATCAACAGCGCGAATTCGCCGTCGCGCGTGGTGACCTTGGCTTGAGCCGCGTCTTTCTCTGCCTGCTTTCCGTCCACGACAGCTTTCGCAGCATTGGCTTTCGCTTCGAGTTCTGCCTGTTCCTTGTTGTACGCGGACGTCTCGATCTGCGTTTCGGCGGTTTTGATCCGGTCTGCTTCGAGCTGGGCCGCCTGGCCCTGGAACACGACCCACTCGTCATCAAAATCCGCGACCATCATCCACAGTGTCGCCGCCAGCAGCAGAATGCTGCTGAGCGCGAACACGATGTGCATCGTCTTGGGATTCCGCCAGACTTGTTCTGTCGCCGGCATGTCTCGATTTTCCGTAGGGTGGGTAGAGGAACGAGACCCACCGGAAACGCACACGCATTGGTGGGTCTCGTTCCTCGACCCACCCTACAACGACAACCGCTCCGAGGTCAGCAGGAAAAGCCTGACCGACGAACTCAAATGTTGAAGAACCACTCTGGAATTGCCACGATGTATTTCAAGTTGAATGCCCACCGCAAAACCATCTTGATCGGCAGGCAGGCCATGAACAGGACGAGGTTGGAAAACACCATGTAGCGCAGGAAACCCATCCGCATGAACATGCCGCGGAAAATCGTCGTGGCCATCACGGGAGGCAGTGCGAACAGGTAACCGACAACAAGGAGAATTCCAAAACCTTCCCGCGTCACAATCGCCCACACTTGCGTTCCGAAGTCAGCACCCGCCGGTGCGATGGGAAGTCCCGGTTCGAAGATCCGCAACGTCGTCATCCAGTCCAGCCAGAAATACTCCGACAGGTTCACGTTGTTCAGCACTTGCAGCTTGTGGGCGTCCCACGGTTCGTAAATTCCGAAGAAGTTCCAGTTCGGGCCTCGCAAGAACGTCCCCAGAATGATGAGGCTGATCCACAGCGGCAGGAAACCAAACATGAACGTGCAGATCGCAAACTTCCGCTCGTTGAACGTGAAGTATCCGTTCCCCTTCTTGTTGAAATCGATGTACGGCAGCGCCATCAAACCACCGAGGATAACGGTCGGCAGCACCACACCCGCCATCCACGGGTCGTAGTACACGAGCATTTCTTGCAGACCGAGGAAGTACCACGGTGCCTTGGACGGGTTTGGGGTGCGAGACGCCGCGGCGGGTTCTTCGAGGGGGGCCTGCAAGGCGACTCCCCACGCGATCAACACGGCCGACAGGACGACCATGCAAATGAGTTCGGTGTAGACGAGGTCCGGCCAGACCAGCACTTTTTCCTGGCCGCCGTTGTCCACTTCGTACAGCGGTTTGCCCGCCGCGATCCGTTCGTCATTGTCCACGGCCCGGCGGAAGAACAGCCACGTGAAAAACCCGACGATGAAGAGCATCGACACGATCGGCACATTGTCCGGCTTGCCGACGATCTGGCGAAAATCATAGTCGGTCATCGACAACGCCAGAAACAAGATCGACAGGTTGAGCATGATCCACGCGACCGTCGGCTGCGTCCACCATTTTCGCAACACGATCATGGCGATGAACACCAGCGTCGATCCGCAGAAGTACGTGACCGGGTCGGCTCCGAGATCAATAAACGACTTCACGAATTCCGGCATGCGAATCAGGAACCGTTCCGGGTCCGACCCCCCGGTGATGTGGGCAATGGCGAACATCCCCAGCAATGCCGTGATGATTCCCCACACGCCAGTGATCCGCACGTCGGCCTTCCGACTGTACGAACGAAAGGTCCAGGCGGCATTCATCGCGAACAGGATCAGATACAGCCAACCGAGGGCTTTGATGACGCTGGTCGTCAGGTCAGGATGATGGGACATGGAGTTTTTAGATTGCCGATTTTCGATTGCCGATTGAATTTTGCGACTTGCGATTGCCCCGCTATCAATTGGCAATCGCAAATCGAATATCGCAAATTACAAAGGCTGGCTGATCCCGCCGTCTTTCCGGACGCGCCAGAAATGGATGGCGATCAGCCCGGCCACCACCAGCGGAATGGCGACACAGTGCAGGATGTAAAACCGATTCAAAGTTGTTTCACCCACGAACCGCCCGCCGAGCAACAGGAACCGGGCGTCCGTGGCATTCGTGATCAAGTCGAATCCGCCGATGTTCAGGATTTGCGCCCCCGGCCCTTCGTGACCAAGGAACGGTGTCGCGCGGGCCATGTTCGAACCGACGGTGATCGCCCAAATCGCCAACTGATCCCACGGCAACAAGTAACCGGTGAACGACAGCAACAGCGTCAGGACAAGCAGCAGCACGCCGACGACCCAGTTGAATTCGCGAGGCGGCTTGTAGCTGCCGGTCAAGAACACGCGATACATGTGCAGCCAGACGGTAATCACCATCGCGTGAGCCGCCCAGCGATGGATTTCGCGCATGATGCCGAGCGTCGTCACGTCGCGCAGTGCGAGGATGTCGTTGTACGCCCACTCCAATGTTGGGCGGTAATAAAACATCAGCAGCACGCCGGTGACCGTTTCGACCAGGAACAGAAAGAACGTGATCCCCCCCATGCACCACGTGTATGAGAGGGCAATCCCCTGTTGCTTGACCGAGACCGGGTGGAGATGCAGAAAGAAATTGGTGAGCATCACCACGACCCGGTTCCGCCGATCGACCGGCGCCGGATGGCGGAAGATGCTTTTCCAAATCTGTGAATCGCGGATGTAGTCGCCGACTGACATGGGATTGCCGATTTTCGATTGCCGATTTTCGATTGAAAAACCCTGATTGCCAGACAACCTGCCAGATCGCCGTCCATCGGCAATCGGCAATCGGCAATCGCCAATTCCGTTAGATCACCTCAAGGTACGACGCCGGGTCATCCCACTGACCCATCTCCTCCTGAAACTTCACGCTCTTGTCGACTTCGAGCATCCCGTCCGCAGCCAGCCGGATGCCGTGCCGCTCCAGCGGTCGCGGGGCAGGACCCTCGAAATTGACGCCCGTGATGTAGAAGCCCGAACCGTGGCATGGGCACTTGAATTTTTGTTCGCCTTCGAGCCAGCTCGGCGTGCAACCGAGATGCGTGCAAACTGACGAAAGGGCGTAGATCATGCTCTTGCCCTTGTATTGATCGGTATGCACGATCCAGATGGCGGACGAAGCCACGAACTTGGTCGCGACCGTGCCGAGATCGAAATCACTCGGCGGTCCGATTTTGAATTTGCGAGGCGGCTCGGTGATGATGTTCGGGAACATGAACCGTGCCGTGGCCAGTGTCCAAACACCCATTGTGGCCGTGAACACCGTCCAAGCTGCCGCGAATGGTGTGGCAATGAGAGCCACAAGCATCGACCGCCGTTGTTCGTCGACAGGCTTCTTGAGCTTGGCCACGGGCTGCGGTTTCACGGGCATGGGCAGCGGAGCGGCGGGGACGACTTCGGCCGGCTTCGTGGCCACAGCCGCTGTCGTCGCAGAAACGGTTTCAGCAGCCCGAAGCTTCGCGAGCATTTCCGAAACCGGAATCTTTTCGCCGCTGTCAGCACTCGCCGCTGCGGGCGTGACCGTGGGAGCTGGTTTGGATTTCGCTGGTGCCCCGGCCGCAGTGCCGGCGGACTTCGACGCGCGAGCCGCGGCAAGAATGTCCGCTGTGGATTTGGGCTTTTCGACAGCCGCTGGCGCTGCCGCGGGTGCAGTTCCGCCTGCTTTCGCCGCAGCCGCCGCGCGTGCGGCAGCGAGAATCTCCGAGGTGCTTTTGGGTGTGCCGGCTGAAGCCGCTGGTTTTTCCACGGGAGCCGCAGAGACCGTCGCTGGCGCCGCACCGCCGCCGCTCGCCTTCGCCGATTGGGCACGAGCGGCCGCTAGAATGTCGGCGGTCGAGGTCGGCTTCGTCGCGGGAGTCGCAACAGGTGCCGGCGCGGAAACAGCGGGCGGGGCATCGGCCTTTGTTTCCGCACCAGGAACAGGCTTTGATCCCGCGGCCTGGCCGGCTTGAGCGCGTGCCGCTGCGAGAATCTCAGCCGTCGTCAATTTCTTGCCACCACTGGAAGTGTCTGACATGAGATTCCACCACTCATCTGGGACAGTGGCCCATCGAGGCCGACTGCATAATCCGTCTCTTTTGCCGCATTCCACCAATCACAAAGCAGACTGCGACTGGGTAACTCACCGTCTCCGCAGTCAATCCGCGCAGGAACCCTCCGAGGCCAGCCGGAAGACTGCGGGATTCTGTCATCCTGACCCGTGGCTGACAACCACAGCAGACCTGCCTCGAATAGATTTCCCACAAACCGGAAACATTACGAAAGCCAAGTTCTTGCCGCCGGGAATCCAACGGGGTGGCTATTTTTGCAACCGCCCGGCAGAATGGCAACCGACTGCAAGAAGTCAGAAGTCTGAAGGATCAAGGCAGAATTACAGCACTCCAAACGGCTCCAACTTTCACAAACAAGCAGTCAAACTTTCACAAACAAGCACTCAAAATCCACGCAATGGGACTCGACTAAAAGTTCATCCTTCTGCCTTCATCCTTCTGCCTTCATCCTTCTGCCTTCATCCGTGTCCACCCCGCTGATTCTCGAAATCGAAACACTGATCTCTCGCGACCCAGCGCGGCGCGGTTTGATCAGTTCGGCGACGGAGTTTGGTCCGCTGTGCAATGGCCACTTGGCGCGTGCGGCTTCGGATTTGGATCAACATGCGCGGCGCGTCTTGATCGTGACTGGGTTTTTCATTCCGCGCGGAGAACCACCCGCCGCTGAAACCGATGGACCGCCGGGCGCAGTTCTGCTCGCCGCCGCGCTGACGGCGATCGGGATCGACGTGTGGATCGTGACCGATTCGCGGTGCGATTCGGCCGTGCGAGCCACCGCGAACGCATTCGGCTGGCCGGTCGATCGTGTGCAATCATTCGACCGCCTCGACGCAGCCACGGCGTCCGACTTTCTGCGAGAACATCACCGCGCGGGCCTGTCCCACCTGATTGCGATCGAACGCGTCGGCCCGAGTCACACGCGAGAATCCGTGACAGAATCCTCCTCTCCCCTTTGGGGAGAGGGGTTAGGGGTGAGGGGCGCCGCGAGTGACACAACCGCCCCTCACCCTAACCCTCTCCCCAATGGGGAGAGGGAACTTGCTAATTTCGACCGCCTCTGTCCGCCCGAACACCGCAACCACTGCCACAACATGCGCGGCGAAATCATTGACGAGTTCGCGGCAGACCTGCATCTGCTGTTCGATGAATCGGCGCGGTCTCTCCCGAATGTCCGCACGATCGGCATCGGCGATGGCGGCAACGAAATTGGAATGGGAGCCATCCCGTGGGCCGAGCTGGCTCGCCGGCTCTCCGGCGAACAGGCGGGATGGATTCCGTGCCGCATCGCCGCCGACTGGAATATCGTGGCCGGCACGAGCAACTGGGGCGCTCAAGCTCTGGCCGCATCTGTGCTCCTGCTGCGAGGCCGAACCGAAGTCGTGGCTCCGTGGGACGAACAACACGAGGTCCGAGTTCTGGAACACGTCGTCGCCCACGGTCCCGCCGTGGACGGCGTCACCCGCCGCTGCGAACCAACCGTCGACGGCATTCCCTTCCTGACCTACATCCAACCGTGGCTGGGCATGCGCCGCTTGCTGGGTTTGGACGCGTCATAGGTCAGGTCAGAATCCAGAAGTACGGGGCGACCGCATCAGAATTGTCCGACGTTTTCATTCCCCGCTCGCGTGAACAGTGCTCGCAGAGTTTGCCCGTCAATGTTTTGGCTGATGAATCGGACGGCACCGTCGCACATCAGCATGTGGACTCCACCCGTGTGATGGCTGGAAAAACCGCCGCTACCACCGATTCCCGTGAACGTATCAAACGACACATCGGTGGGGGACATCCAGGAAATCGTCGCCTGTGAAACTTCGCCGATGAGGATTGTGTTGCTGGTGCCGTCAGTGATGTCGCGCATCGCCGTCGTCTTCTCTCCCTGAAACACGCACTGCGCCCCCACGATGGCTGCATAATGAGTCAGCCCGTTACTCGTTCCAGGGCTGCCGTGCGACGGGCAGGTGTACACCGCCGGCATCTGTAACTGGAACGCAGCATTCTGCGGGCTGTCCCATGCTTGCGACTGGTCGATCGAATTGTACAACCCCGCCTCACCGAGAAACGGCAGGATCAAAACTCGCCAACTGTGCAGCGGTTTGCCTTGCGCATCGACAGTGAACGCCGGAGGAAACGCCTGGTACGTGTCGTGATAATTGTGCAACGCCAACCCGATCTGCTTGAGGTTGTTCTTACACTGCGTGCGCCGCGCCGCTTCACGCGCCTGCTGCACTGCGGGCAACAGCAGTGCGATCAGGATCGGGATCACGAGAAAACCCGCCACACCCAGACAGCCGATGACAATCCCCACCGTCATCCCCG
>JACRIH010000134.1 GCA_016235885.1 Planctomycetales bacterium
ATCGTGGCACGCCAGACTGACCTCACCGACGAATTGATGATCGACCCCGCAGACGGCGCGGACTACTGGTCGCACGCGCGCCGTCCGCTCGCGTGTCTCGTGTTCCTCTGCCCGCTGCTGATTTTGTACGAAGTCGGTGTGTTCTGGCTGGGTGGTGCGCAACCGGAATTGATTCGCAACGGGGCCGATCACTGGATGCGGTCGTGGCTGTCTCACGTCGGGCTTGCGCAAACGTTGCTGCTGCCGGCGATTGTCGTGCTGGGTCTGCTGGCGTGGCAGGTGTGGGGCAAGTTCCCGTGGCGAGTTGCTCCCGACACGTTGTTCGGCATGCTCGCGGAAAGCCTGCTGTTTGCGTTCTGTTTGGTCGTGCTCGGTCAATTGCAGGACGTGATCTTCCGGCACGGCATGGCGCAGCTTGGTTCGCCGCCGATCGTGACCGAATCGCAAGCCGGGCATCTCGTCGCGATGCAATCACTGCCGCGAGCCATCAGCTTCATTGGAGCCGGCGTCTACGAAGAGGTGCTGTTTCGATTGTGCCTCCTGCCGGCGTGCTACGGAGTATTCCGGTTGCTCTGCGTGCCGCACAAGCAGTCGGCCGTGGTGTCGATCGTGGTGACGAGTGTGATCTTCTCGATCGCCCACTACGTCGGCCCGTCGGCAGACCAGTTCTCGGCGTTCAGCTTCACGTTTCGAGCATTCGCCGGATTGTTCTTCGCCGCGCTGTTCGTGCTCCGCGGCTTCGGCATCACCGCCGGCTGCCACGCGGCCTACGATGTGCTGGTCGGCGTGCTGTTGCAAGCGCCGTAGCGAGAGCCCTTCCCCGTTCGGGTTGGAGCGCCGAGATCGACTTCTCAGGCCACACCCTTTCGGTCGACTTTCCGAATCGTCTATCATCCGATTCGAAAGTTTTCCAAGAACCGAATTGTTGTGCCATGCCCGAAACTGTCCTGGTCCGTTACGGTGTGATTCCCGAAGTGTCGCGCTTCGTGCAGACACTCGCCACGCCGCCGGAGCGCGGAGCACCGGTGATCGTCAACACCCGCCGCGGCCTCGAAATGGGGACGCTGCTCGAATTGTTGAAACCCACCAGCCCCCGCGCTGCCTCCGATGGCGAAGCCGAATCGACTCCGAGCGGCGAGTTGGTGCGACTCGCGACGAGCGATGATCGAGCGTGGGCGGCCGATCTGCGAGCCGAAGCGCAGGTGGAGTTCGGCGTGTGGCAGGAGCGCCTGCGCGACTGGAATCTCGAACTGGAACTGATCGACGCGGAATGGACGCACGACCGGCAACGGCTGGTGCTGTACGTCCTCGGAGGTCGCGGGTCCGACACCACGAAGCTGGCGTTGCAGGCAGCCACACTCGGATTGTCCGTCGAAGTCCAGCCAGTGGATGCGAATGGGTTGGTGCAAATCGCCAGCGAAGGGGGAGGCTGCGGTTGTGGAGACGGCGGAGGGTGCGGAACTTGAAATGTAGGGTGGGTCGAGGCATGAGCCCCACCGAAGTGTGCAGACGCGGAGACACGGAGATGGGGAGACGCGGAGTGGGACACGTCCGCGCGTCTCACATTGGCCGCGTCATGGTTGGTGGGTCTCGTGCCTCGACCCACCCTACAACTACAACAACTCTCGAAACGTAGGCAGAACAGGTTGCATTTAACATGAGCGACACGACGTTTTCCGAACTGGAACAGGTTCACAAATCACAAGGCTCCGCCAGCGCTCTCGACAGGCTGATCGAGACGTTGCGGGCCGACAAGAAATATCACCAACTGTTCGATGCTTTGCTCATGCGTCAGAAGCACGCCTGGGGCGCACCGCTCGTCAAGCCGACGTCGTTCGACGATGTGCCCGAGTCCAACCGCGACGAATTCGAGCGCTACTACATCAACCAGGCTCGGGAAGTCGGCGAACTGTTTCTCGCCGACGGAGCCATCTCGCAGGCGTGGGTCTATCTGAAGACGATCCGCGAGCCGCAGAAAGTGGCCGCCGCGATTGAGGCGTTACCCAAGTCGAAAGCGCAGGAGGAGGAAATTCTCGACATCGCGTTGTATCAGGGAGCGCATCCGGTCAAGGGGATCGAATTGATGCTGGCGTCACACGGGACGTGCGGCACGATCACGGCGTTCGATCAGCTTTCGCCGCAGTTGCCTGCCGACGTGCGACAGAAATGTTCCGCCGTGCTGGTTCGCGAACTGTACAACACGCTGGTCGAAAATGTGCAGCACGATGTGCAACGCCGGCACGCGGTGTTGCCTCCCGGCCTGTCGCTTCGCGAAGTGATCGCCGGTCGCGACTGGTTGTTTGCCGAGGGGAACTATCACACGGACGTGTCGCATCTGAACGCGGTCGTGCGGTTCGCCCGGTCGCTCGATGCGTCGCAGCCCGAACTCAAACTGGCGTTGCAGCTCGCCGAATACGGATCGCAGTTGTCGTCGCAGTACCAGTACGCGGGCCATTCGCCGTTCCAGGATTTCTACCCGGCTCACGTCCAGTTTTTCAAAGCCCTCGCCGATGACAATCGCGACGAGGCGCTCGGCTACTTCCGTGAGAAGCTTGGACCGGACACGTCCGACTACGACAACCAACTGGCCGCCCTCACGCTGATCGATCTGCTCGGCCGCGTGGATCGAATGGGCGAAGCGGTGGACGTGGCCTGCAAGTACCTCACGAACGCCCCCGACGAATTCGGCTTCTCGCTCTCCGACCTGTGCCAGAAAGCGGGCCGTCTTGCCGACTGGCAACGCGTCTGCCGCGAAAAGGGTGACATCGTCGGCTTCACCGCAGCGCTAGTGCAAGCGAAGTAGCGAGGATGTGTCGGACAGAGATGGAATGCAGGCGAGCCGGGCGGCGTTAGCCCCCGGACTTGTCAGCGACTCACGCAGGTCCG
>JACRIH010000144.1 GCA_016235885.1 Planctomycetales bacterium
CCCACCGGAACCAGCGCAGCGCCAGCACAAACGACACGAGTCCCCACACCACCAGCCCCAGCACCTGCGATGACAACGCGGCCAGTGATGTGCCGTCCTGGATCACGCCGCGCAGGGCGTCGATCAGCATTGTCAGCGGAAGCAGCTTGACCAGCGGTTGGACTTGTTCAGGGAAGCGGTCGGACGAAAAGAAAATTCCCGACAGCACCCACATTGGCAGCATCACCAGGTTCATCAGACCAGACACGGCTTCGATCGTTTTGGCTCGGCTGGCAATCAACAATCCGATCCCCGCAAACGCACCCGCGCCGAGCAGGATCAGGGCCAGGACCGCGATCACGCTCCCCTGAATCACCACGCCGAAGGCCAGTCGCGAAAAGAGCAGCAGGATGAGGACTTCCGGGATCAAGAACAACAGCCGGCTGATCATGATGCCGCCGAGAAAGTGCGACTTCTTCATCGGCGTGGCGAGAAACCGTTTGAGCAACTTTCGGATTCGCATGTCCACGGTGACGAAGCCGACGCCCCACAGGCCGCCTCCCATCAGGCTCATGCCGAGCAGGCCGGGGACGAGGAAGTCCACGTACCGGCCGCCGGGTTCAATAAACTTTTCGTCGGTGACGGCGACGCTATCGCGCCGACCCGCGGCGCGTTGCAGCACATCATCCACCGCGTTACGAGCCAGCAGACTGTCGGGTCGTGTGGGGTCGAAGAGGTACGTGTAGCCGTCGGTTGGTGACGCTCCCTCACCCCCGTCACCGCTCCCGGAGGGAGAGGGGAGTGTCTTTGCATTCACGACGATTGCGGTCTTCCCTGTTCGCAAGCGGCGACGGCAGATGTCGGTGTCGTTCGTCGCGACGACGAAACGCGGGTCGGCGCGGAGCGAGGTCGCGATCAATTCGGCCTGCGGGCTGGAGACGATATCAATGTGAATCTGTTCCACCGGCTGGTCGCGAAACGCGATGCCGAGCGTCACGACCATCAGGATCGGGAAACCGTAGACCCAGAAGATCGCTTCGGGTTCGCGGTAGAATTCGCGGACGCGGGCGAGGATGAGTTGGCGTAGCGGAGCGTAGTGGCCTGCCGAACTCCCCTCTCCCTTCGGGAGGTTTTTTTTCGCGGGGGATGAAGGCGTGCGGGTGTCTGACGCTCCCTCACCCCCAGCCCCTCTCCCGGAGGGAGAGGGGGGCGCTGCATGTGAATCGCTCATGCCGCCCCCTCCGTTCCGTCCAAGTGTCGGCCGGCGAGTTTCACGAACACGTCTTCGAGGCTCGCGTGGCGCGTCGTCAGACCAGTGAGTTCGCAGCGGAGTTCGGTCAGGCGCGAGAGGAGTGCGGGGAGCGCGACGTGCGGTTCGGTGACAGAGAGGCTGATCCGGCCGTCTTCTGTCCACGCACTGCTCACGGCGGGGAGGTTGGTGAACTCGGCGGCCGCGACGGGTGGCACGCCCTGACCATCGGGAAGGGCGTGGTCGCGTTCCAGATTTGTCGCCCCAGCCACGCCCATCGCTGCGCTCTGGGCGTGCCACCCTGTCGATGGTTCCATCGAGAATTCGACGACGTGTTCGCCACCGAGCGACGCGATGAGTTCTCGCGGCGTGCCGAGCGCGATCATCTTTCCCTGATCCACGATGCCAACTCGATCACACAACCGCTCGGCTTCTTCCATATAGTGCGTGGTCAACAGCACCGTGCGACCCTGTTCGCGAAAGCCGCGGATGATGTCCCACAACTGGCGGCGCGACTGCGGGTCGAGGCCGGTAGTCGGTTCGTCGAGGAAGAGCAATTCCGGATCGCCGACGAGCGCACAGGCGACAGCCAGCCGCTGCCGCTGCCCGCCGGACAACTTGTTGACCCACGCTCCCGATTTCTCGTCGAGACCGAGCCGGTGCAGAGCGTCATCCGGAGCGATGCCGCGTTTGTAAAAGCTGCGGAACAGCGTGACGGTTTCCAGCGCCGTGAGCTTGTCCGACAACCGCGTTTCTTGCAGCGAGATGCCGATCCGCTGGCGAATCTCTTCGTCGTCACGTCCCCACACGCGCCCCAAGACTTCGACATCGCCGCTCGTCGACGGCAGCAGCCCCTCGATGATTTCGATGGTCGTGGTCTTGCCGGCTCCGTTCGGACCGAGCAGGCCGAAGCATTCGCCTTCGCGGACCTCAAGGTCGATGCCGCGCACCGCGTCGACGGGCGGGCGACCCTCGTAGGTCTTCTTCAGGTTGAGGCAACGAATGGCGGGCATGGAGCGGCGTGGACGGCGAGCAGGGCAAAGCACGTACTGGATGCGGAGTACTGTGTGTTCGTACCCAGTACTGAGTACTCAGTACTGAGTACAGCGGCATTCGTCCAGCAACCGCATCACGTTTCTCACGGTTGTCGCGTTGCTCACGACTGCGTGCTGGATGATGCTGCGTCGGACGACGGCATCCTTTCCAGCGGCGGCGACAAGTCCGGCGACCGATAATCCGCCGCTTTCGCTCCGCTCCCCGCTACGAACAACGCGGGACGCTGTTTACCCGTCAATCGCTCGTACACCTCCCACACGTCATCCGTCCAACTCTTCGTCGGACGCATGTGTTTCACGCCCGAACCCGGCTTCACCATCGAGACCATGAATCCCACAATCAATTTGCGAATCTCCGTCCCCGCGCGAAACAAGTCGGAGTAGTCGGCGCGGGGGATGTATTTCCAATCGTAAGCCGCACACAAATGCGATTGCGTTTCGTTGGCACTGCCGACGGCGTAACCGAGGAAGGCGATGAATTCCCCCTGCGTTCCGCGGCCGAAGCCTTCGGCGATGTTGGACATGACGGATTCGGATGAGTCGTTGATTTGAACGACCAGTCGGCGATCGGAGGCAAAGGGTTCGTTTTGCGTGTGTTCAAAGATGTTCTTGGACCAGGTGCGGGCCTTCTGCCAGGAGAGCAGGTCGATGAAGTTGTGGACACCGGCCATGCGAGGGCCTCCGGCGGGGATGGGAGATCTTGGAATTGAGTACCGAGCGTTGTTTCGTTGTGCTGAGTGCCGAGTGCCGAGTGATCGAGGTTGTGTGCTCCGAACCGAATGCAGGGTACTGAGTACTGAGTACTGAGTACTGAGTACCGAGTACTCGG
>JACRIH010000145.1 GCA_016235885.1 Planctomycetales bacterium
GCTGCATGTTATGCGTGACGATCACGATCGTGTACTGCTTCTTGAGCTGATAGATGAGCTCTTCGATCCGCTGCGTCGCGATCGGATCGAGCGCCGACGCCGGCTCGTCCATCAGCAGGATATCTGGCTGGATGGCGAGCGCGCGGGCGATGCACAGCCGCTGTTGCTGACCGCCGGACAGGTTCAGTGCTGAATCCTTGAGCCGATCCTTCACTTCTTCCCACAACGCGGCATTGCGCAATGATTTCTCGACGATGTCGTCGAGTTCCGCCCGATTGCGAAGCCCGGCGATTCGCGGGCCGTACGCGATGTTTTCGTAAACGGACTTGGGGAACGGGTTGGACTTCTGGAACACCATGCCGACTCGCTTCCGCAGCGCCACCACGTCGATGTGTGAGGCGTAGATATCCACGCCATCGACCAGCACCTGCCCCGTGATCCGCCGGTCTTCGATCAGGTCGTTCATTCGGTTGAGCGTGCGGAGAAACGTGCTCTTGCCACACCCGGATGGCCCGATCAGCGCCGTCACCTGACGTTCGGGAATCTGCATTGTGACGTTGAACAGTGCCTGCGATGGTCCATAAAAAAACGACAGGTTCTGCGTCTCGATTTTCGGGACGACAGGCAGCCGGATTTCGGTCGAGTCGGTCATGGGCCGCTGCTTCTGCTGGTGGACGATTTCGGAGTACGACTTCAGCAGGGACATCGGGGCGCTCCCGCGAACGAGTTGAGGAACTGGTCGATCTGGTGCCTGAATCCCGCCAGCCATGTGTAGTCTCCGTCCTGATTGACCGCTCACGGCGGCTACCAACGTATCCGCTTTTGAAATCGCTGTCGAATAATGATCGCGATGGAATTCATCAGCAGCAACAAGCCCATCAACACGACAATCCCCGCCGAGGCGAGGTTCTGAAACTCCGGTTTCGCCTGACGCACCCAGTTGAAGACGATCATCGGCAGGGCCGTGAACGACGTGAATGGTGCCTCGACTAGCCCCGTCGGATTCTCCACCAGATCCTGCAAGCTCGCGATATTGCCGGGTGTGGCGGCGAGGTATGTCGGCACCCCGATGATCACCAGCGGAGCCGTTTCGCCGATGGCTCGCGACAACGCGAGGATCACGCCCGTCAGGATTCCTGGCACGGCGGCGGGCAGAACTTGGTGGCGGATCGTTTGCCATTTCGTCGCGCCCAGCGCGTACGATCCGTGCCGGAGGGAAGATGGAATCGCCCGCAACGCTTCTTGCGTGGAGATGATGATCACTGGCAGCACGAGCAGGCTGAGCGTCAAGGCTCCGGCGAGAACCGTGTTCCCCAGCGGTAGCGGAATGTGCAGCAGGTTGGCCACGGGACGGATGATTTCGACCGCCACCCGTTCAATTAGGTTGTGTTGACCGTCGTCGAACGAGCCGAGCAGCGATTCGGTCAGGTTGTGCGGGCCGCTATCGAACAAGCCGAACATCCGCACGAACACGGTCAGGCCGAGAATGCCATACACGATCGATGGAATGCCGGCGAGGTTCGCGATGTTGAGCCGGATCAGCCGCGTGAGCCAGGTGCCGCGCGCGTATTCTTCGAGATACACCGCCGCACCCACGCCGACCGGGACCGAAATCATCGTGGTCAATACGATCAACCACAGGCTGCCCCACAGTCCGGCCAGCAAACCGGCGCGTCTCGGTCGGTACGAGTCAAAGCTCGTGAGGAATTGCCAATCGAGCCAGCCCCACGCTTTGTAGCTGACGCCTATCAGCAGTACGATCAGAACGACCAGCCCAAACCAAGTCGAGCCGCCACACACCCAGCCGAAGGTTTGTCCCATCGCGTTGCGAATCTTTACGCGCAGGGGAACTTCGTCACGCCACGCGGACGACGCATCACGGATCGGAGTGGGAAATGACACGCTCATTGGTACACCTCGCGATACCGTCGCAGAATGAACTGGGCGAGGATGTTCATCGCCAATGTCATCACAAACAACGTGGCCGCGACGGCGTAGAGGCTGAAGTATTCGATCGTTCCGGCGGGTGTGTCGCCGAGGCTGACGTTGACGATGTACGCGGTCATCGTTTCGGTGCTCGTGAACGGATTGAACGTGAGTCGTGGATTTTGACCGCAGGCAATGACGACGATCATCGTTTCGCCGACCGCACGCGAAATCGCCAGCAGAAACGACGCGAGGATGCCCGACAGTGCGGCGGGCAAGACGACTCGCACGCAGACATCGAACTTCGTCGAACCGAGCGCGTAGGCTCCTTCGCGCAGGCTGCGCGGGACCGATCGCAGCACGTCTTCGCTCAGCGAGGCGACCGTGGGGATGATCATGATGCCGACCGCCACGCCAGCACTGGCCGCGTTGAAGATATCCACGTCGAGACCCAGCAGGCCGCGGAAGATCGGCCGGATGATGTACGGGGTCAGAAACACGAGGGCGAAGAAGCCGTACACCACGGTGGGCACACCCGCCAGAATCTCGAGCGTCGGTTTGACGATGCCGCGTGTTCGCGGCGACGCGTACTCGCTCATGAACAGAGCACTCGCCAACCCGAGCGGCAGACCGATCAGCGAGGCGATTCCCGCAACCAGCATGGTCCCGCTGAATAACGGCAGGATGCCAAAGTGCTTGTCCTCGAATTGCGGCGTCCAGCGCGTCTCAGTGAAGAATTCCCAGATGGAAGCCACCTTGAAGAACTCAATCGTTTCCGTGGCCAGCACGGCAACGATGCCGACGGTCGTGAGAATGGACAGCAGCGCACACGCTGCCAGCACGCTCTGAATGGCCGTTTCTTTGGCAGCCAGCCACGAGAATTTCCGTGCGAGCGACGGCCGCCCCCCGGGAAGGTTTCGCTCCAGTGGTGTGATTGTCGTTGATGACATGCGGTCGTCGTCCCCTGGTGGATCTCGCGGAGAGCGAGTTGTTTGGGGAGGGTGGGACCAGCGCATCGCAGGCCCACCATTTCTGTTTTCTTTGGTGGGCCTGCGCTGCGCTGGTCCCA
>JACRIH010000138.1 GCA_016235885.1 Planctomycetales bacterium
CCCCCCCACCCTACGGAATTCACACGAGTTGACGGGCATGACGTCCGAACGAAGACGCTAACACAGGCCGGACGGCGGGGCAATCAACCGACATTCGCGAACGTCACCGATGCCAAATCGACGACGGCAAAGTATCATCCGTGGATTATTGATCTCGTCAGAATCGAATTGTGGAAGGATTTTCATGCTGCGCTTCACATTCTGGATGGCGATGGTTGCGGTTGCGTTGGGAGTTGCCCATCCTGCGGTGGCCGCGCATCGGCTGATCGTGCAGGGGAATGGAAAGCTCACCATCGTGAAAGCCGATGGACAGGTCGAATGGGAGCTGCCGTGGGGCGGGATTCATGACGTTCACGTTTTGAAGAACGGCCACATCATGGTGCAACAGGGAGCCGCCAGGGTGGCCGAGATTGACCCGGCCACCAAGCAGGTCGTCTGGTTGTACGATTCGGCGAAGCAAAACGGCAACGCAGGAAAGAAGATCGAGGTCCACGCATTCCAACCGCTCGGTGACGGCCGCGTAATGATCGCGGAATCGGGCGCGGGGCGGATCATCGAAGTCGATCGCGACGGGAAGCTGCTCAAGGAGATCAAGCTCAAGGTGGACCACCCGCATCCGCACACGGACACGCGGCTGGCTCGGAAACTCGCGTCCGGAAATTACCTCGTCTGCCACGAGGGAGATGGCACGGTGCGGGAGTACGACGGCGGCGGCAAAGTCGTCTGGGAGTACGAAGTGCCGATGTTCGGACGCGAGGCGAAGGGTGGTCACGGGCCGGAGGCGTTTGGCAACAAATGTTTTTCTGCCGTGCGATTGGCTTCCGGCAACACGTTGATCGCCACGGGGAACGGCCACAGTGTTCTCGAAGTCACGCCCGGCAAGCAGATTGTCTGGAAGATCGAACAGCGAGACCTGCCCGGCATCACGCTGGCCTGGGTCACGACGCTCGAAGTGCTGAAGAATGGAAACTACATCATCGGCAACTGCCACGCCGGGCCGGATCAACCGATGCTGATCGAACTCGATCCGAAGACAAAGAGGGTCGTGTGGCAGTTCGACCGGCACGCAACGTTTGGCAACGACGTATCCAACACACAAATTCTCGACGCGGATGGCACCGCGATCCGCTGATAACAATCCTCGACATCAACCCATTTGACGAAAGGCACCACCATGCGACATCAGACTCGACGCGATTTCCTGCAAACGACGACTCTGGCCGCGGCGGGGACGCTCCTGCCGTACTGGTGTTCGACGCCGCTCACGATGGCGGACGATCCCAATTCGCCCAACGATCGGCCGCAAATCGGCTGCATCGGCAACGGTGGCATGGGAGGCGGCGATGCATCGGCGATCAGCAAATTCGGCGACATCGTTGCGTTGTGCGATGTCGATAGCGAACGCTCGGGAAAGCTCAACGAGAAGTTGTGCAAGGGCATGGCGAAATACTTCGGCGACTACCGCAAGCTGCTCGACCGAAAAGACATCGACATCGTCACGATCAGCACGCCGGACCACTGGCACACGAAGATCGCGATCGACGCACTGCGAGCCGGTAAGGACGTCCACTGCCAAAAGCCGCTCACGCTCACGATTGATGAGGGCAAGCTGCTGTGCCGCGTCGTCAAAGAAACCGGTCGCGTGATGCAGGTCGGCACGCAGCAACGGAGCAGCGACAACTTTCTCAATGCCGTGGCCCTCGTGCGCGAGGGTCGCATCGGGAAGATTCAACGGATCACCGTCGCCATCGGAGACGCTCCGAAGGGAGGTCCATTCAAGAAGGAGTCACCGCCGGAACACCTCGATTGGGACATGTGGTTGGGGCAGGCGCCCAAGGTGGACTACATCAAGCAGCGGTGCCACAACGATTTTCGCTGGTGGTACGAATACTCCGGCGGCAAGATGACCGACTGGGGAGCACACCATGTGGACATCGCGCAGTGGGCCATCGGCATGGAAAACTCCGGCCCGCAGACGTTCGATGTCGTCGAGTGCGTTCATCCGGTGACGTTCGAGAAGGGCTTTCCGACTGTCGACGACTGCTTCAACGCGGCCACAAAGTTCAACGTCAAGGCGACGTTCGCCAACGGTGTCGAAATGTTCATCCGCGACAAGGCCGATGATCTCGGCTTCGACAACGGCATCATGTTCGAGGGGGAGGACGGCCGGTTCTTCGTCAACCGTGGCAAGTTGACGGGGGCGGCGGTGGAAGAACTCGCCACCGCGCCGCTTCCGGAGGAAATCTTCAGCACACTGCGCCGCGGCAAGAAAAAGGACAGCCACATGGGCAACTTCATCGCCTGCGTGCGCGACCGGTCACTTCCGATCAGCGACGTGTTCACCCATCATCGCAATCTGACGACGTGTCACCTCGCCAACATCGCCCTGCGGCTGGGTCGGAGTCTGAAGTGGAACGCCGAGACCGAGCAGATTGTCGGCGATGACGAAGCGAATGCGTGGCAAGGGCGAGAACAGCGCAAGGGGTATGAGGTGGTGTAACTTTTTTTCTACTCCCTCTCCCCTTTGGGGGGAGAGGGGTCGGGGGTGAGGGGCGGTTCGGTTGGCCCTCGTTACGCATCTCAAATCGAGTTGAGAGACGGAGCACCGGGCCCCCCCCCCC
>JACRIH010000139.1 GCA_016235885.1 Planctomycetales bacterium
CCGGACCAAGGGGTCCGGACTACGTCGCCAACCGGTGCGGTTCCCGGACATACATGACCAGCACCGCGATGTCGGCCGGAGTGATACCACTGATCCGGCCGGCCTGACCCAGATTGCGAGGCCGCACGCGGGTCAGTTTTTGTTTCGCTTCGGCTCGCAATTGCGGGACGGCGGCGAAGTCGAAATGTTCGGGGATCGCCACCGAGTTGACTTGATCCAGCTTGGCGATCAGCGCGGACTGGCGGCGGATGTAGCCAGCATATTTCGATTCGACGCTGACCTGCTCGGCCGCAAGTCGGGCCATGTCGAGGCCCGCCACGTCGGGGCACATTTGGCACAGGTCCGCCCATTCGGTACCGGGGCGACGCAGGATTTGTTCGAGAGTTGAACCAGCGTGGTATCGCGATTCAATGAACTGCGACGCCCGTTCGATATCCGCCTCGTGTTGCTGAAGCCGAGCCCAGCGCTCGGTGCTGACGAGTCCGATCCGGTGCCCGAGCGGAGTCAGCCGGCGATCGGCGTTGTCGTGCCGCAGCAGCAGGCGGTATTCGGCTCGCGACGTGAACATGCGGTACGGTTCATCGACCCCTTTCGTCACGAGGTCGTCCACCAGCACGCCGAGGTACGCCTGACTGCGGTCGAGAATGAACGGCGGATCGCCGCGCAACTTGAGTGCCGCGTTGATTCCCGCGAGCAGCCCCTGTCCCGCCGCTTCTTCGTAGCCCGTCGTGCCGTTGATCTGGCCGGCAAAGTACAGACCGGGGACGCGCTTGGTTTCCAGCGTGGCGTGCAATTGAGTCGGCGGGGCGAAGTCGTATTCGACGGCGTAGCCGTATCGCATGACTTCGGCCCGCTCCAACCCGCGGATCGAACGGATCATTTCGTCCTGGACATCGCGCGGCAGGCTGGTCGAAATGCCGTTGCAGTAGACTTCGTGTGTGTGGCGTCCCTCGGGTTCGAGAAAGATCTGGTGCGACGACTTGTCCGCAAACCGCACGACTTTGTCTTCGATGGACGGACAGTATCGCGGTCCGGTCGATTGGATCTGACCGCTGTACATCGGAGCACGATGCAGGTTGGCCCGAATCAGATCGTGGACGCCCGCGTTCGTGCCGGTCAGGTAGCACAACATCTGCGGCTGGTCGACACGGTCGGTGAGGAACGAAAACGGTTGCGGCTCGGCGTCTCCGGGCTGTTCCTCGCAGGCGGCGAAGTCAATCGTCCGCCCATTCAACCGACACGGCGTCCCCGTTTTGAATCGAGCCAATTCGAAACCGAGTTGCCGCAGAGTCTCGGACACACCCGAAGTCGTCCCCTCCCCCGCTCGACCTCCGGCCGCCTTGGCTTCACCCGTGTGCATGATTGCTTGGAGAAACGTGCCCGTGGTGAGGACGACGGCCCGGGCGCGGTACACGGCTGGGCCGCGAACTCGAACACCAGTGATGAAGGCAGAAGGCGGAAGGCAGAAGGATGAAACGGAAGCGTCGGTTGCGAATTCTTCATCCTTCTGCCTTCCGCCTTCTGCCTTGACCTCCAGCCCTTCGACCACTTCCTGCCGCAGAGTCAGATTCGGCTGCGACTCAACACGGCGCTTCATCGAAAACTGGTACGCCTTCTTGTCCGCCTGTGCTCGCGGACTGTGCATTGCAGGGCCTTTGGTCCGGTTGAGCATCCGGAACTGAATGCCCGTCTCGTCGATCACGCGACCCATCTCACCGCCGAGCGCGTCGATCTCGCGAACGATCTGCCCCTTGGCAATCCCGCCGATCGCCGGATTGCAACTCATGGCCGCCACCATGTCGCAACTCATCGTCAGCAAAGCCGTCTTCGCCCCCATGCGAGCGGCGGCCAGCGCGGCTTCACACCCCGCGTGGCCGGCACCGACGACCACGATGTCAAAGTCGTAAATTGAAATCATCTGATTTTCGTGCTTCCTGGACAGGATCTTCGCCCGGCGGTTTCACCGTCGTAATCGTCGCTTCCAATAGTTGGGCTTGCGCCGCACATGCGTGACAGCCAAAACACGAACCGAGTCTGGAGAGATATGGTAGATGATCGCATACGGAAACCGTGGCATGAGGAAACGTCGAACCATCGGCTCGTCCAGCAAGGTCTCCAGTCTGGTTCCTTATTCCGGAGATCGCTGGAGTTTTTGTAACGCCGCATCGACTGCGGCGAGGAATTCCACACCCAGACCTCTCCGCTCGCGTTCGTACCATTGGCTGGCCTTGAGCGTCTCGATCTCGGCTTCAGGATCGATGACCAGAATCATGGAGCGTCCTGGATGGAAAGTGCGGCTCTGATCCGGTCTCGGGCCACGTCCCAATCGACCACCTCGACCTTTCCCTGCCGGATATCCTGCAACCGTTGGCGGATGGCCTGCGCCCACGCCTCGTCGACCTCTCGTTCGTCGTCGTCAGGTTCCAAACTCAGCAACAGACGGTGTGCTACTTCCGCGCGTTCCGGCTGGGACAACTCCAAGGCTTCAGTCAACACTTCGCTCACGGTACTCATGGGTTTACCTCGCAAAAAAACTCTGCAGACGCGGCATCGACCGACGCTTCATCGAAATCGTGGACGGACTCACTCATGGTTGTGCTTTCGTCGACTCGGCCGCGCCCTGCGTGGCGAAGAAATCTCGTACGAGGCATCGAAACCCGGGCAGCACATCGTCGCCGGAGATTTCATCATCCGCACGCAACCTGCGGAGAGAGCCGTCAGGACGTAAGACATCTACAGTTTGTTTGCACGGATTGACGAGCCATACAACCTCCGTGCCTGCTTCCAGAAAGTCGTCCACGTTCTTCGACAGTTCAAACACGGTGTCTGTCGGAGCCGCCACTTCGACCACCAGCTTTGGTGCTACGAGGCAATGCCCAACCGGCTCGTCTGCTGGGGCGAGACAGTCGAAGGAGACGAACGACACGTTCGACTTGCGGACCTTGTCGATATCGTCCGGGAAGCATTGGTAGCTGGCATCAGCGCCGAGAACCCAGCCCAAGTGATGCGCCTCAACGTAATTCCCAACCAATCGAGTTATCGTGGTACCGATACGACTACATTGAAAGCCCATGTTGCGCTCCACAAGTTCACCGTTGACGAGTTCATAATTCACGCCGTCGGGCATCGTCAGCAGCTCTTCGGGGGTGACTTTCGGAGGCGTTCCCACCGTGCTCATGGCCAGCTCCTCATTCGCTTGAAACTCGGACTCGATCCGTCATACTTCCCGCTTCAAACAGCAGGAAGGCGACCGCGGGTCGCAGGCGTATTCTGTCGAAACCCATAACACAAGGGAATAGTACGATGGCTGACACACCGATTCGCAGTGGAGCGGGCACACTCAAGGGAAACCCAATCAACCTCGCGGGCAACGCGCTCAAGGCAGGCGACGCGGCGCCGGATTTCAAACTGCAAGGACAGGATTTGTCCGAACACACGCTGGCCAATTCGGCGGGAAAGACGCGGATCATCGCCACGATTCCGTCGCTCGACACGCCGGTGTGCCACAAGGAAACGAAGCTGTTTAACGACAAGATCGCCGGGCTGACCAACGTGCAGGTGCTGGTCGTGAGCATGGACCTGCCGTTCGCTCAGAAGCGCTGGTGCGGAGCCGAAGGTGTGGCCAATGTCACCACCCTGAGCGCTCATCGCTGCGGCGGGTTCGGCGAAAACTACGGTGTGCTGATCAAGGGCGGGGCGCTGGACCGCGTTCTCTCCCGAGCCATCTTCGTCATCGATCCGAATGGAAAACTGAAGCACGTCGAGTACGTGAAGGAAGTCGCCGAAGAGCCGAACTACGACGCCGCGCTGGCAGCGGCCAAGTCGTAGCTCGCAGCGAGGCACATCACAGAAGCCCGACTTCTTTATTGAAGCCGGGCTTCTTTTTTGGCTGGCACTAAAACAACCGGCCTTGATCGGCGGGATTGTCAGTCGGGGGCGTAATGCCGAGGTGCTGGAAGGCGGTGGCGGTGAGCATGCGACCGCGCGGTGTGCGCTGGAGAAATCCGATCCGCAGCAGGAATGGTTCGACCTCGTCTTCCAACGTGTCGGGGGGGATGTTCAGGCTGTGGCCGAGTGATTGCACGCCGGCCGGGCCGCCGGAAAAGACATTGATGAGCGTTTCGATGTACCGCCGGTCGCGGCGATCGAGGCCCAGCACGTCGACATCACGCTTGGCGAGGGCGATCTTCGCGAGTTCGGTCGTGACGCGACCGTCGGCTTCGCTGTCGGCAAAGTCTCGCGTCCAACGCAACAGATTGTTCGAGACGCGCGGCGTCCCGCGGCTGCGCTTCGCGATTTCAGCCGACGCCTCGGGGTCGATATGCATCCGAAGTTTTGTCGCGTTGCGGCGGACGATCTCGGCCAGATCGTCATCGGTGTAGAAGTCGAGATGCTCGCGGTTGACGAACCGGTCGCGCAGCGGAGCGGTCAACAAGCCGCTGCGAGTCGTGGCACCGATCACCGTGAACGGCTTGAGCTTCATGTTGATCGTGCGGGCGTTGAGTCCCTCGCCCAGTGTGATGTCCATCCGGAAATCTTCCATCACCGGGTAGAGGAATTCTTCGACGGCGGGTGGCAACCGGTGGATTTCGTCGATGAACAGGACCGAGCCGTAGCTGACGTTCGTGAGGTACGGCATCAAGTCTTTCGGCGCGGTGAGGACCGGCCCCGAAGTGATCTGACACTCGGTGCCGAGTTCCTTGGGGATGACGGTCGCAAACGTGGTCTTCCCCAACCCCGGCGGCCCGTCGAACAACAAGTGGCCGAGCGGCTCCTTCCGTTTCCGAGCCGCGTTCAGCATGATCCGCAAGCGATCGACGACCTCGCGCTGTCCGACGACGTCCGCGATCGACTGCGGACGGAGTTCATTCTGGAAACGAGATTCGTCGTCGCCGTCACGGTACGGTTGACCACCGGCGGGCCGATTGGTTCCGTCGCCACCGCCCCCTCCCTGAATCACCGTTTCGCGAACCATCCGTAGCGTTCCTCAAAGTGCAAACGCATTGAACCCTGGGTAGCCACGCTCGCCAAGAGCGTGGGTGACTCAGGGGAAAGCCCACGCTCTTGGCGAGCGTGGCTACGTAGTTTTCACTGCGGGTGTACTTGGTTTGGGGCTGTGCCGTCAATTCAGAAGCGTCAGGTTGCCGGCCGGGCCAGCGGTTGTCCACTCATCATCAGGTAGGTCACGGCCTGCATCAGCATCACGTACGGGATCACGAGAAAGATGCCGACACAAAACGCGAGCAGCCCGCCCAACACCAATCCGAAAGCGGCCAGTCCAAGCACGAAACTGGTCATCAGATTGTTCTTTGTCACCGACTTGGCAATCTTCAGCGAGTCCATCACGCCGCAATTCTGATCGATCAAGACGAACATGAACGGGGCGAACATCAATGCCAGGATGATGCCGGGTATGATGCAGGCGATCGTTCCGAATGTGACCATCAATCCAAACAGAATCGCCGCTCCGAGCGTGCGCCAGAAATATCGACCGCCCCGGAAGACGTCGGTGATCTCCACCGTGTCACCGCGGGCCACTTTGAGCATCAGGATCGACTGGCCGATGTTGAGGTACAACGATACGGCATTCGCCGCAAAGGCCAGAACGATAACGCCCACGGCCATCAGCGGTGCGAAATCCTGATCGATGACACCGCTGCCCATCAGGACATTGACGATCTGCGCCGGAGCACCCGCCAACTGTCCCAGAAACCACGTGATCGCGAACGCTCCAATTGTGATCCCCATCTGCGGCTTGTAAATCTCCCACGTGCGATTCAACACGGTGCCGGCGTCGATGATCGTGGGATTGATCTGACCGCGCTGACCGGTGTCACCGGTTGGTCGCAAGTCCTCGCCGCAGTACCGACACTTCACCGCAGCCGCCTTGATCTCCTTGCCGCACATGGGGCAAGTTTGCATCTCGCCGATGGCCTCGGTGGCATCGCTCGAAGATTCAGCGGCTCCCGCATCGAAGGCGGCGATGTCGCTGGCCGGATCAGCCGACGCCAGCGGCACGGTTACGACTTCACCGCAGCCGGGGCACTTCGCCTGCACGCCCGCCTTTTCGTCGGACGTCTTCAAAACCTTCTGGCAGTGCGGACAGCTAAATTCGATCACGGCAGTTCTCCGACTGATCTAGTGCGTCTTCAAAGCTGAGAATTGGAGTTCATGAGTGAGCGGCAAGGCGCTAGCCGCCGGTCATTTGGCGGCACCGGCGGCTAGCGCCCTGCCGCTCACAACCTACGCTTCAAGTTCTGACGACGCACTAGGATTCCAACCGCATTTCAACGTTTGATGACCAGTGTGAACGCCATCATCCCAAATCATCGTCGGATGCGTGGAACGCAACGGATCCCTGACGCGAATTCACGCCGTCTGTCGCGGTGCGAGTTGTCCGGCCATGCCCAAGTACGCAAAGGTTTGCATCACGAAGATCAACGGCATCGCAAAGACCGAACCAATACACAATGCCAGTATCCCGAGCAGCATCACGCCCGCTCCCACGAGTCCGAGCACGAACTGAGCCAGCAGGTTCCCTTTCGTGATCCGAGCCGCCCCCTTCAAGCTGTCGATCGCGCCGCAGTTTTGATCGACCAGATAGTACATGAATGGGCTGAGCATCAGAGCCACGATGATGCCCGGGATGATGAGGAGCAGAAATCCCACAAACACGATGAGTGTCATCAGGATGTTGGCTCCCAACCCGCGCCACAGGAACCGGCCGCCGCGAAAGATCTCCGTAATCTCCGGTCGCTCGCCGCGAATCAGCCGGAGCAGGAACATGGTCAGACCAAGTTGCAGGTAGACTTGAATCAGCATTTGGGCAACCATCCGCAACGCGGTGAACACCACAATGATGCCGATCACCTCCGGTGGAACTCCACCGCCACCGCCGCCCGCGCCAGGATTCAATCCACCAACCGCAGCCATCGCGCCAAACTGGAGCACGCCAAACACGATTCCCATGGCGAAATTTGCGACCATCAAGACGACAAAAAAGATCAGGCAACTTCCCAGACACAAGCCGAATTCCTTCTTGTAGAATTCCCAACTGCGACTGACGATGTCCCCGACTTCGATCGTCGTGGGGACAATTTCCCGCCGTCCGACTTCGCCCGGCAGGACACCCACCGTCTCGCCGCAGTAGCGACACTTGACTGCCGCCGCTTTGATCTGCTGGCCGCACATCGGGCACGTCTGCATTTCGCCCGCAGCCTCGTCGGTTCCTGAATCAAAGGCGGGAATTTCGCTGGCTGCCTCAGCCGATGCCAGAGGCACGTTCACGACTTCGCCACAGCCGGGGCATTTCGCCTGCACACCAGCCTTTTCGTCGGAGGTCTTCAAAACCTTCTGACAGTTTGGACAGCTAAATTCGATCACGGCAATTCTCCGATTGATCCAAGTTTCCAACCGTTGTTTAACGCTTGATGACCAGGGTACTCGCCATCAGGTCATGCAGGGCCTGTTTTCGTTCGGTGAAACCAGCCATGACGTACCCGATGGTACACACCAAGCCCGACACAATCTTGCCAAAGAACCGTCCCGTCGCTCTGCCGAACGTCACCCGTTGGCCATGCATGTCAGTGACCACCAACCCCAAAGCCATCTTGCCCAGCGTGGCCTGTTTGGAAGAACTCTCCATCAACGCATAATACAACCAACTGATCACAATCCCGACCCCGCCACTGAGAATCTGAACGCCAACGAGCAGGCCTTCCTGACCGGGGCCTCCCCCCTCCCCTTGTGCGGCGGCCGCGAAGATTATGCCGATCACGAAGCCAATCATGGCCCCGGGAATTGCCGTCACGAAGTAATCGATGATGTACGCCACAAAACGCAGCCAGAAGCCAGCATAAACGAACGATGTGGAGCCAAGCCCCGCCGATTCACCCGCCAACACTTCGCCACAGTACCGACACTTGAGGGCCGCGGCTTTGATCTGCTGGCCGCACATCGGGCAGGTCTTCATGTCCGATGATTCAGCCGGGGTTTCAAACGTGGAGACGACTTCGTCGGCGGTCCCACTCGCGTCAGGCACCGTCAACACCTCACCACAGCCGGGACACTTGGCTTGGACCCCCGCCTTGTCGTCGGCCGTCTTCAAAACTTTCCCGCACGTGGAGCAACTGAATTCGATCATGGTTTGGCTTTCCGAGATTCCTTCACGGTTAAGTCAGGCGAGTGAAGCGTGGCGACAGGCGGGATGCCTGTCGCCATGCGAACAACACGGGACCCACATCGATTCCGCGCTGGCAAGCAACGGAATTTGAGTCACCACACCTCACGAAATGCCAGCGAGCCCCGCGACACCAACAAAGACAACGATCAGCAGGAAGACCATAATTCCGAGAGCAATCAGGCCGAGGTGGATCATACCGATGATCTTCCCGGCCTGAGTCAGCCCGCGTCCACTCGGGTCCATTTGGCCTGAGTCCATAGCCGCCAAATCCTGATTGGCCATAATCCACGCCACGACGGCGAAGATCGAACAGACAAACCACCCCAGCAAACCAAACACCAACAGCAATTCGCCTCGATGTCTGGCGGGTTGCACGGCGCGAGCGGCCACCGAATTCGTGACATTGCCGACGAAAATCCCCGCAGCCGGAGTCGCTACCGCAGCCGGCGCATCGGGAATGGTGAGTGGACCGCTGCAGCCGGGGCAATTCACCTGCATCCCCGCCTTGTCGTCGTTGGTCTTGAGGTATTTGTCGCAATGCGGGCAATGAAATTCGATGGGCACGGCGGTTGCTCCGGGGTCGCGACAGTATTGCAAGCGGCGGGGTGATTCGCAAACAACGCAATGGAGAATGGAGAATGGAGAACGAGCGAAAACCCTGACACAATCGCTCGCCCTCCGATGGGCCTTTGCGATCAATTGGCGCGTCATGACCTGCCATGAAACGTTGGATGAACCGCACATTTCCAAGTCTCCATTCTCCATTCTCCACTCTCCATTCCGTACAATCACACCATGTCCTTCGGCCTCCTCAACCTCGCCATGCTCGCCGGCCTGCTCGGCGTTTCTCTGCCGGTGCTGGCTCACCTGTTGAGCAAGCGGAAATTCGATGTCGTCAACTGGGGGGCCATGCAGTTCCTCGATCTCGGGCACCGCACGCGGCGACGCATCCGGCTGGAAGAGATGTTGCTGATGCTGCTGCGAATGGGCGTGATCGCGATCGTCGTGCTGGGCCTGGCGCGGCCGTGGGTGTCGGGGGCGTGGTTCAGCCGGTACATCTCCACGGAAACTCGCGACGTGGTGATTGTGCTCGACAGTTCGTACAGCATGGGCTACGAGGGAGGCGAAGTCACCCCGCACGCTGCCGCGAAAAAGGCGATCCGCGAACTGCTCGACCATTTGTTGCCGGGTGACACCGTGTCGCTGATCGATGCCCGCGAACGACCGCGCGTCGTGTTCGATTCGCCGACGCGCGACCTCGACCTCGTCCGCAAGACTGTCGATGAACTGGCCGAACCCGCCGGCGGCGGCGACCTCGCCGAAGCCACGCAGACTGCGATCCGACTTCTCGCCCGCACGACCAATTTGCGCCGCGACGTGATCGTGCTGACCGATGGCCAGGCGCGACCTTGGTCGGCGGACGATACGGCGCGGTGGGAGATCATCGACGACCTCGCCCAGCAACCGGCGGTCACACCGCATCTGTGGGTGATGGATGTCGCGCACGGATCGGCGAAGGGTGACCGCACGAATTTCAGTTTGGAACGCCTCAAACTGTCTCGCGACTTCACCGCCGTGAACCTGCCGGTGCGGATCGAAACCAAAATCCGGTACACCGGCGGCCAGACGCCAATTCAGCGCCGAGTCTACCTGGAAGTCGATGGCCAGCGTCTCGCAGACGCGACCATCCAGACACCCGTCTTGCAGCCGGACAGCGAATACAGTTTGCATTTCGAGCACCGTTTCGCGACCGTCGGTTCCCACCTCGTCAGCGTGGTGCTCGATCCCGACAACCTGCCGGGCGACAACCGAGCCGAAGCGGCCGTGTTGGTTACGGACGCCCTACCCGCGCTCCTCGTCGATGGCGACCCACACCGCGATCCGATTCGCAGCGAAACCTTTTTCGCCCGCGCCGCTCTCTCCGCATCCGAGAACGACACCCCGCTGGTGCGCGCTACCGTCGTGCCGATTCGCGATCTGGCCGTGGACCGAATTGATTTGATCGCGACGAAAGTGATCGTGCTGGCCAACGTGCCGACTCTGACCGACGAACAGGTGGAGGCTCTCGAAAAGTTCGTCACCGAAGGCGGCGGACTGTTTGTCGCGCTGGGGGACAAAGTGAATGCGGACGAGTACAACCGCCGACTGTTCGCGTCGGGCGATGGACTGCTCCCGGCTGTGCTCAAGGAAATCAAATCAGACGAAGGACCGAACGCACTCGGCACGCACGTCACCGACGGCAGCCTCGTTCTGCCGTTCGTGGCTCCGTTCCGCACGGACCGAGACGGAACGCTGACACAGGTTCGGTTCTCGAAATGGTGGCGCGTCGAGGAAGTTGTGGCAAAGCGAGCAGACCCTGTTGTGGCTCGGTCCCCTGTTGTGGCTCGGTCTCCTGA
>JACRIH010000141.1 GCA_016235885.1 Planctomycetales bacterium
CTCGTTGATCGTTGGTGAGGGCTTGTCTCGCTCGGTGAACTGCGTTGATGGATCTGCTTGTTAGGCGGGTCTCTAGCCCTCCCTCAAGTTCCAGCCGTACAACGCGACGCGCGCCGGCTTGCCACGCTGGATGACGCTCGGCACGGAAAACGCCACGCGCGGTCCGGTGTCGATGTCGAGCCGGTAGTAATGCTCGGCACTCCCCGACGAAATCAGATCCTGAACCTTCACGACATACGAGCCGTCGGCTGGAACGCGGAAGTCGATGAGTGGATCGATGCCGAAGTAGCCGCGATTGACCGCCAGCCGCCGTCCGCTGGCATCAAAAATTTCCAGCACCGCACGCAGTCGCGAATCGATCCGCTCTGCCCAACATTCGACGACGACGCGCTGTCCGCGCTGCGCTGCAAAGCGGAAATGATCCGCGTCGCCCGCTTTGTCGATCCGCCCGTTGATCGCGACGTCCAACGGGACCGACATCGCCGCCGTCACCACTTCGTTCGGCTCGGCCTCCAACTGTTCCGCTCGATTACCGATCACAAACATCCGCGGCGCACTGACTCCGTTGTCACCCACGGCCCACAAGTCGCATAACCCCGGCGGTGTATCTCCCGGAATCGTCAACCGAAAGCGGCTCGGCTCCAACCGCTCACATCGGACGCCGGAGACATTGCAGTGCAAGGTCCGAAGTCCTTGCAGGTTGCTGCCGCTGACCGTCACGTCCACGGAATGGCCGACCTGCCCGCCCATGGGAAAGACCGTATTGAGAACCGGCGGTGCCTGTCCGAAAACGGCGCGTGCGGTGAGGATCGCCAAACTTGCGGCGACAAACCGGAGCACTTCGCGGTATCGGCGACAGACGATCATCAAAATCTCCCAGAGCGATTCACGAACAGCCCACCCGCCGCGAATCCGCCGAGTTCCAAGGCGGTCCGCCGTAACCACCCATCACGGGACGCCGCCGACCTTTCACACGGGATCGAACGCATTCCAGAGTTCTCCGCCATTGATTCGTTGTGTCCACAATATATCGGCATCGGTTGATGCGCCGATACAGAAGCGGGCATTTCCGTGCCTTGGTGCGTCGTCAATGCTTAGTTTGGGAGTAGCCACGCTCGCCAGAGTGTGTTGATTTAATGTGGTCCCGACACTCCGTGGCGGGACATGTTGTGGCCGCCCTGCGGGGCGGCCACAACGTGCGGTGTCACGGAGTGCCACCGCCACATTAATTCAACAAGCTCGCCAAAGCGTGGGTTTTCTCAGGTGATGAGCCCACGTTCTGGCGAACGTGGCTACGAACTCAACCCCAAGATCAAGGGTTGACAAGGCACTAGCCTTGAAGACGCACCAGTGCGGTTCCAGTTGGGATGTGGCGGCGAAAGGTAGCTGAACTCGTGAGATTTCAGTCCGGAACTCTCACGAGTTCCACTACAGCCGGCTTGCCAGAGCCTGTGACCCGACTGACCATTCTGGGATGTCCTTGAAATTGGTCGTCAGGTTGGCACAGGAGATTCACCACCTGCGCGAATGCTCGCCAGCCACAGCGAGTGACGACGCCGTCACCGAAAAGAATCGCAGTTTCATATCGGATAATTTGTGGTTGGTTGTCATTTCGATGATTTCGCGCCCCCCGCCTTCCGTTGGCGGTTGATGTACGACTTGAACTCCCAGCGATCCTTCCACTGCGACAGGTAGCGAGCGTACTGCGGGGCGTCGTACCAGAAGATCGAATCGGGATCGGGCGGCGAGACCTTGCCGACGGGATAATCGCGGCCGGCGAAGCTCGCATCGACGGACTGGTTCCAGGCGAGCAGGTCGCGCTGCATGCGCGCGAAGACTTCGGGCTGCTCGCCGCTCACGTCGCGGGTTTCGTGTGGATCGGCGATGAGGTCGTAGAGTTGGAACTCGCTCTTACGGCGGTCGTTATTGACCAGCTTGAAGCGGTTGTCGATCTGTGCCAGCTTTTGGCCGAATCGGAACGAGATCGGCTGCGAGCGCCCGGTGATTTCGGCCGTCAGCAGCGGCTTGAGGCTGATGCCGTCGAGCGGTTTCACGAACAGGTCGTCCGGCAGGCCGAGGATGTCGGCGACAGTTGGAAACAGGTCCATCGTGCATGCCGGACAGTTCGTCACGCGCGGCCGGACGACCGCCGGCCATTCGATGATGCCGGGGACACGCAGGCCGCCTTCGTAAACCGACCCCTTGTTGCCACGCAAGCCGCCGACCGTGTCGGGCTTGATCTCCGGCAGGCCGCCGTTGTCGCTGCAAAAGACGAGCAGCGTGTTGTCGGCGAGTTTGAACTCGCGCAGCTTCGTCCGCAGCGTGCCGATCGCACGGTCCAGCGCAACCAGCTCGCCGTAATGATTGGCGGATGCCTCGTTGAGTTCGTCAAATTTCGCCTTGTCCGCCGGCAACGCTTTGAACGGACTGTGCGGCGAGCCAAACCAGACGACGGCGAACATCGGCTGCTTTGCGCCGCGATGCGTGTCGAGGAACTTCACCGCCTCGGCGACGGCGATCTCGGACGAGTCGCCGTGGAATTGTTCGACCTCGCCCGCCCGGCTCATCAGCGGATCAACATCGTAAAAGTTCGTCACCGAAACCCACTCGTCGAAGCCAAACGCGCCGGGGCTGCGCGGGTCGTCGCGCAGAATCGGTGCGCCCGGTCCTTTGAATCCGTTGAGATGCCACTTGCCGAAATGCCCCGTGACGTATCCAGCTCCCTTCAACGCCTGAGCGATCGTCTTCTCCTGCAACCGCAACGCGTAACCGTGTGAGAGCACGCCCGTGCGATCGGGCGATCGTCCCGTCAGCACACTGGATCGCGTCGGCGAACAAACGGGGCAGCCCGCGTAGAACCTGTCGAACCGCAGCCCACTCGCCGCCATCGCATCGAGGTTCGGCGTCTTCAACACCGGATGGTTGCGATACCCGGTCTGTCCCCAGCCCATGTCGTCCGCCATGACGAAAACAATGTTGGGCCGATCAGCCGCCGAGGCGACGACGCCACTGAACCACAGCAGGATGCCGACGAGTGCTTTCGCGGGGGAATGCGGTTTCATGTGCGTGACATTCTTCTGTGCTACGTGGGGGACGTTATTGAATCTGCGGTTCGCCAGGTAAGACGCCCGGCCAATGGGATTGGACGGCCTGCGAAAATTCGACGAGCACGTCGGCATGGTCCGCGGCGACGTTCCAATTCTCGGACGGATCGCGGTCAAGATTGTACAGCAACGGCGGTTCATGAGCATCGGGCCTGACTGCCCGCAACTCGTTTGCATTTGAGAATGTGCTTTCCGTTCGCCGCCTCCGGCAGGCAAGTCGACGCGCTGGCGGCCATCTCACAGAGCCGTCGGACACGAGCCGCGACGCTGTGCCCGTCACCCGAAAATGAGTGCTCCCAAATCCGCGGGACGCGCCAGCCGGACTTCCGCAGAGTCCGATTGACCAACTGATCGGGTCGCCGGTTTGTTGATAGATGACGGACGATATTCTTCTCGCGGCCTGACTTGAGACGTAGCCTCGGTCGCCAGGGCTTGTTGATTTAATGTGGTCCCGACACTCCGTGGCGGGACATGTTGTGGCC
>JACRIH010000142.1 GCA_016235885.1 Planctomycetales bacterium
ATGATGTGCTCCTTGATCAGTTTCTTCTCTCTTGGAACTCTCACAACTTTAAGGCACGTTGGAACACGGCTGCGACAGTCTAACGACCGGCTGAATGGCACGCCCAGAACGAAGTAATGGTCGTGGAGTGCTCAACAACACCATCCATCCCGCCATGCCCTTCGCTTGAGGCTCAGGACGTGCCACACCGTCGCGACCTGCACGCCACGCTGGTGCACCTGCTCGGCATCGACCACCGCAAGCTGGCCTTCAAGTACCAGGGCCTCGACTTCCGCCTCACCGGCGTCTTGCCCGCGAAGGTGATTCACGGGATAATCGCCTGACGAGTTCCACCGCTATGCCGAAGACGGTCAAAGAGGACATGCTCATGCCCAGCAAGACCAACCAAATTGAGATCGCTTGAATTGCGCCGAGCGCGAGTTGAAAGAACTCAAGGCTCTCGTGACGGAGAAGAAGCCAATTCCTTGGTGGCAACAGATTGACGGTTATTTCAAAAACGACCCGGGTTTTGACGAAATCATTCGCCTGGGAGCCAAACTGCGAAAGGCGGATCGAAAGGGGCGATGAGACATGACGGTTAGACCTGCAAATGAAATCGCCTGCCGTGAATCCGATGTCACAGTGGATTGAACCAGAAAACAGCACCGTGTGAATCCCGAATCGTCTTGACCCCCGGTCGAGCTTCTCAAATGCGGAGTGCAAGAGATGGACAACACTGAAATCCCTCAATCGCCAGAGAATCAATCGATGGAATCGGGGCGACCGACGGGTCGAACACCACTTCGATTCGGCGATCTCGCCTTCAAATTCACATGGATTTTCTCCGAGTTGCGAGAACCCGAAGGCGCGATCGTCTTGGGCTGGGTGTGTGCTGTCATCGGCATCTTAGCCATGTATTTCTCGACGTGGCTGTTCTTCATTTACATCCCGCTGTTTCTTGCGGCCGTGTTGTTGGGAATCGTCGCGTTGACGCAGAACCGGATTGCAGGCGGCGTCGGTTTGCTGCTGGTCACGACGATGCTGCCGTTGTTCATGTCTCGTGGCAGCGATCCGGTCTCGCAACATCGCGAAGAGGTCGCTCAAGGTTCGAAGAACGGGAATTCCTCCGGCTCCGAGGCGAGTCCAGTCATCGACGCAACAGGCGGCGAATCGCCTCGCAATCAAGTCAGCAGTGTCGAGCCGAGTGACCCGGCGAAAAGCGATTCGGCCGGACTTCCCGGCGTTCCTGACATGCGTCCGTCGTCAAAGAGCAACGCTGAGACGCGCACGCATTGGGACAGTGCCGGCCGTTTGTCGTTCGAGTACCCGGCCTCGTGGAAGCTGATGGAAGGGCAGGATCAAATCATCTTGTCGAGTGCGGCCAATGAGATGATGGTGGAATTCGATTACGGCACGGCGGGCGTCAGTCCCAAGTCATACGGTTTTGAAGATAACGCCGAAGGTGCCTGCCGAGTTTTTCTGATGGATGCGGTCAAGAACGGCCGGCGGACGAGCGGACCGACAAAACTATCGATTTCGGGAGTGACTGATGCCGCATGGGCGACGTGGGAATGGAACAGTTCGATTACCGAACTCGTGGTCCTTCACATCGGCGGCGCATATCGCAAACTGCAACTGCGTTATCCGCCCGCCAATGCTCGGTTGCGTCCCGCAGCTTTGATCGCGCTGCAAACATTGCGAGTCAACGCTCGCCACCCGCAGTTCGCAATGAATCATGCGAGCCGCAACTTTTCTCAGTCGCCGCAAGCGCTACCTCAGAGTGGAACAGCGGATGAGGGCTATGTGGCTCCGGGAGCCGCAGGACCGTTGGCAATCGTCTCTGGCAAGGCTCGGATTGCATTTGATATCTCAACCTGCAATCGCTGGACGTACAAAGAGCAGAGGGGATATGGGACGGGTGGCTTTACTAAGCAAGCTGGAGACCAATGGATCGAACTCAAGAACGGAAGCCGATACGCAGTCTTCCGCGAAATTGAACGAACCAACGACGCTGTCGTACTCTATGACACGACACGGCAAATGTGGATTCGGCTTCGAGAGACGGACGCGGCTTGGTCGCAGGACAGAAAGACCTGGACTCCGCTTCCGATAACGCTGGAACCGGTCATAGAGAATACTTCAGCGCTCGCGCAACGACCGTCGAATGAGGCTGAAGCCAATCGCAAATCGCCCGGTGACGCCCCGCGCATCATCGGCATAGTTTTGGCCAACGATCCATCGCCGTCACAGACAGCCGGCGCTGCAGAGCCGGACGGAGTTGAGCTTGCTCTGGATGCCCTCACTGGTGGCACATATCTGGGTAGGAAGCCACCAAAACCAAACGCCCCTTCTGAACGGCGCGGTGTCCGTATCAATTCGGTCGTACCTGGAACACCGGCGGACGATGCTGGGCTGTGGGCAGGAGCAGTCATCGCGAAAGCCGATGGACGGGCCATCAAGCAAGGGGCCGACTTTTTGCAAGTCACGGCGCAAAAGGCCGCAGGCGACGAAATCGTTCTGCAATTAGCGGGCGACGTTGAACCGAACTTTTGCCAAGCCGAGTTGGATTATCGGCGCGGATTGATAAGCAGTGTGCTTGATGACTTAATCCTGCCGCAGCCAAGTGAGCGACTCCCGAAGCCGAAGAACGAAATCAGAGTGAAGGTCGTTTCAATGCCTTCAAGTCTTCCGACAGACCGTTCGAAGGAGGAATACGAAGCGATAAAAGTAATTAGCGATCGCGGCGGCCTATTACTCAACGAGGATTTGCTGCTCGCCGGGTCTCCAGTAAGTGCGATTGAGCTTAATGGCCGACAGGTTTCCGATGATGATTTTCGCCGCTTTCGTGGCCTCCGGAATCTCACGGCGATTCGAATCAAAAGCGGTTTTCCAAATGAGACGTTTTCGGGCAGTGGACTTCGCGCACTCAGCAAGCTTCCAAGGCTACGCACGTTGCATTTCGTTGACGGGAACGTGGATTCCACCTTGCTCAAAGCTATTAGCGAGTTGCCAAGTGTCGCTGTACTTTCCGTTGCTCGCTGCAAACTGAGTCCAGGAGCGACCGGTGAAATTGGCGCACTGACTTCACTGCGAACGTTGTCACTGCGAGAAACGCTCGTGACGGATGACGATCTGAAGGGCGTCGCGCTTCTCACCCGGTTGCAGTCGCTTGATCTCGTCGGAACGAAGATTACGACCACAGGTCTTGCTCACCTCAAGCCATTAACTGATTTGGAGTGTTTGGACTTAGCGGGACTGCCAATCACTGACGATGCAATCCAGCATTTGGCAGGATTCACGAAACTGCGATTCTTGAAGCTGTCGAATACCCGAATCACCGATCAGGGACTCACGCATTTGGGCAACCTCAGTTCACTTGAATCTCTCGAATTGGATTTCACCGGCGGCGACGCAAGTGTCCGTGCTGGAGACATTACCCTTGATGCTCTTCGACGGTCCCTCAGTAGTTTACCTTCACTGCGGCTGCTGAGCGTTCAAGGACGCCAATTCAAACCGAGTGACGTCAGCGCAAATCTTCAGATGGCGAACACTTTGCCAAGACAATTGGCATTTGGTCATGCCTTTACATCGCCGCAAAAGCTCTTGGCGGAATTGCCAAAGACGAAATATCCACGATCCGGTTCGGTTGGGACTCCAAAACGGAACGCGACCGAGTAGTGGTTCAATGACAACCTCGTCGGCAAATCAATCAAGTGGTCGGTTCCCATAAACTTCGCCAAAGTTCAAAACGCAGAGTCAGGCACCAACCGGTACGATGTCTTCCTGGGACTCGAACAACGAAGTGGCGAAGTGCTGTTGCGCCCATTTCTCGTATGGGAACCGCGCCTTCAACTCGGTAACGAGAATCCGATCGTCGCATTGGGCTTTGACGATTTGTACAACATCAACGGCAGAAACTACACGACGATCGTATGCAATGATGCCGATGAGGACTTTGCTAAGCGGCTCCGTGAACTCAACGGAAAGCGCGTCATTATCCGAGCAACGATTCAAAAAGCACATTGTGTTTTCGAGGAACGGATGCTGCTCTTGTGGTTCTTCGTCCGACCTGATTCGGTCGATGACTTGGCAGTGAAAAGATACTGGCGCTGACGAGATAGTTCACGTCTCATTCCCAAGCTCCTGCTTGGGGACGCACTCGCCCGAAGCTCTGCTTCAAGTCGGAGAAGCGGAGCTTCGTGGAAGTAGGTTTCCAAGCAGAGCTTGGGAACCAGAGAAAGTCCTGCGTAGTGCGTCCAAGAGCCGATTCAACGTACCTTCCCAGCCGAACTACTCCGGTGGCATCCACTCGCCCCAATGTTCAAGGTAGTGCTTGTACGCCGGGATCGCTTCGGCTCGCTCTTCGAGCCACGTCTTTGTTTCTGCAACTAATTTCTGCTCGTCATCCAGTTTCAGTTTGCCGAGCAACACGCGGCTGCGGAGGAACACGAAGTAGGTGTCGAGCACGTCGCAGCGGCAATAGTCGTTGATTTCGGCGACCTTGCCGGCGTCGTGGAAATCCTGCACCTGCGAGCCATCGACGGTAGTTTTGCCGGGCTTGCCGATCAGGTGCGCCAGCAGATTCAGGCCACCGGACAAGCGGGCGGCTCCGAAGTTTGTGAACAGGTCCATCAGGTCGAGGTGCGTGTCGATGTTGTACCGGTTGCGAGCCTGATCGTACGCGCGATCGTCCACGTTGAACCACAGCGGCAGCGGCAGCCCGTAGCGATAGGCGGCCAGTTCCAGCAGCGGGATGTCGTAGCCGCGGCCGTTGAACGTGACGAGCGTCGGCTTGCCGTAGTGCGTCCAGCCGGACCAAAAATTCTTCGCGATCACGTGTGGACGAAATTTCGGCGCGTCGAGCACCGTCAGGTCGAGCAGCCGGTACTCGCGATCGACCTTCGCCACCGCGACTGAAATCGGCAGCATGAAAGTGTACGGCAGAATGTCCTTCCCATCGCCCCGTTCGGCGAGCACCTCGTCGCGATACTTGCGAGTCGCCTGCGCCGGCGTGAGTTCTTCGCGCGGATAGCGCACCTTGGCAATCAATTCGCCGTCCGCGACCGCTTCGCAGTCGAATACGAGGTAGCGGACGTTTTGCGTCGCGTCGTCGTGGGGCATGGGGGTCTCCAAAGTAGCCGGGGCACTCCGTGACCCGGCATTCCGGTCACGGA
>JACRIH010000143.1 GCA_016235885.1 Planctomycetales bacterium
GTCCCGACACTCCGTGGCGGGACATGTTGTGGCCGCCCTGCCGTGGCGGCCACCACAAGTGGTGTCACGGAGTGCCACCGCCCCATTAAATCAACAAGCCGGCCAGAGTGCGGGCGGCCCGCGTTCTGGCGAAACGCGGCTACCGTTCATCTCCGGTTTGATCGAGCACTTGGCGTCCGTCGGCACTCGTGGAGCAGCAAGGATGAAGTGGCTCGTCCTGATTGTCAGCACGTTGCTCCTGCTTGCCGCGATTTGGGGCGGCCAATTTCCGCTGGGCGTGCCGGGCGAATGGACGTGGTCGCGGTTGGAGGCACCATCGCCACTGGCCCTGTCGCTGGTGATCCCGATCATCGTCGCCGCGAGCTTCACCGGCTTTGCGTGGCTGGGGGCGAATCGCATCGACCGCGCTGGTGGCTGGGAAACGCTGGCGTGGCTCGGCGGACTCGTGCTGGCGGGCATCGGCTGGTTGTGGGCCGTGCAGGAAGCCGCGCCGCAACCGCACAACCTCTCGAAGATTGCGTGGGTGCTGTTCTATCCCGGGTCGTCGGGTTACTTCACCGAAGCCCAGGCGATTCGCGACGACCGTCAGTATCTGGCCAATTACGAACAGGTGATGTCCCAGGGAGACGTGCTCCACCTCGGTACGCACCCGCCCGGGCTGATCGTGGCCTATCGCGGGCTGATGCGGCTGTGCGATGCTTCGCCCGCGCTGGTGGACCTGCTGAACTCGGCGCTGCCAGACTCGTTCAGCGAGATGTTCGACATCCTGTCGCAAAACGCACGGATGGGCTTCCGCCAACCGGCGGCCACGGATCGCGATGCAGCGGTGCTGTGGCTGGCCGGACTGCTGGTGCATGGTCTGGCGGCATTCACAATCCTGCCGCTGTTCTTTCTGCTGCGGCGCGACCACTCACCGCGAACCGCGTGGCTGGTGGCGGCACTCTGGCCGACCGTGCCGGCCGTGGCCGTGTTCCTGCCAAAGTCGGATACGATACTGCCCGCGTTCGCCTTCGGTTTTCTGACGCTGTGGCTTCACGGTTGTTGGAGTCCCGCCTTCAGGCGGCCGTCACCGGGAGAATTGACGTCTGTCCCAAACGACCGCCTGAAGGCGGGACTCCAACCCCTGCTCTGTTTTGCCGCCGGGTTCGTGCTCTGGCTGGGAATGTTCATCAGCCTCGCGCTGCTGCCCATCGCGTTCCTCGCGGTGCTGCTCACGGTTTGGGACGGCTGGCTGTGCCGGGCGGAAGATCGGATTGTGAATCCGGCTCGTCGGTTGTTGATCGCTCTGACACTGGCCAGCGTGGGATTTCTGTTGCCGATCGCCGCGATTTACGCTGCGACAGGGATGAATCTGTTCGCAGTGTGGGCTTGGAACCTTCACAACCACGCCGGGTTCTATTCGCAATTCCCGCGCACGTATTGGAAGTGGCTGCTCGTGAACCCGGTCGAACTGAGCGTCGCTGCCGGTTGGCCGCTCGTGCTGCTGGCGATCTTCGCGAATTGTCGTCCGCGTACCGAATGGAGACACCGCGACAGCGGCCCCGTGTGGGCGTGCCTGACGACATGGCTTTGCCTCTGGATTTCCGGCAAGAACATGGGCGAGGTGGCCCGGCTGTGGATCGTCATCATGCCGTGCTTCGTATGGCTGGCCGCGCGGGCGTTCTCAAGCTCCGTAGGGTGGGTCGAGGCACGAGACCCACCAGTCAAGACGCGGAGAAGACCATTTTTCTCTTTGTCGCTCATTCTCCGTGTCTCCGGGTCCGTTTTTTCTGGTGGGTCTCGTGCCTCGACCCACCCGACGAACTCGACCCACCCGACCCTGCTCTGGCTCGTGGTGTTGGTCTTGCAATTCGCAGTCGGCCTGAGCATCGTACTGAACGTGGGCGGCTTCGATGTGCCCATGCCGCGGTAGCGGGCCAACAATCGAACCGCAGGCGATGCGTCATCACGTTTTCCAACGGAGGGAAGCATGCTGGTTCTGTCACGGAAAAGAGATGAGTCCATCGTTCTCGGTCCACCAGGCGGCGACTTGGTCGAAGTCACGGTGATTGACATTCGGGGCGACAAGGTCCGACTCGGCATTCAAGTACCGCGAGAGTGGACATTGCACCGCAAGGAAGTCTACCAGGCCATCCAACGTGAGTATCCGCCACCAGCCATCGGATCGCCTGATGAACCGACCTGACGGACGATGGTCATAAACTTTCGAAACGGTTCTTGCGAGACGGATACTCGATCGAGGCAGTGGCATGAAGCCTGAGCAGTCGCCGGAAGTCATCGAGCACCTGACGCAGCAGATCGGCCGCGCACTGTGGGACCGGCTCGAACATCACGCTCCGTCCATCTTCGACCGGCAGTGGTGGGACGACCGGATTCTCGCGTGGGCGATGGCTGATGAATCGGTGAAGGTGCAGATGTTCCGGTTCATCGACGTGCTGCCGACGCTGCGCACGCGGGAGGCGATCACGCGGCACTTGCAGGAGTATTTCGAAGAGGTCAACGAGCAACTGCCGCGGGCCGCGCGGATGGCGCTCGAAGTCAGCCATCCGGACAGCGTGCTGGGCCGGGCGCTGGCCATCGCCACACGGCGGAATGCGCTGCGGATGGCGAAGCGGTTCATCGCCGGTACCGAACCGGCCGAGGTGTTGCAGACGGTCGCGAAGCTGCGCAAGCAGGGATTCGCGTTCACGCTCGACCTGCTGGGGGAAGCGATCACGAGCGAGGAGGAAGCCGACGCGTATCTCGCGGCCTATCAACGCCTGATCACGGAGTTGACGCCGCTCGTCGTCGGCTGGACGGACAATCCGACGCTGGATCGTGATGGAACCGGTTCGGTTCCACGCGTGAATCTGTCGCTCAAGTTGTCCGCGCTGTACAGCCAGTTCAGTCCTGTCGATCCGGAGGGGACGGAAGCGGGAGTCGGTTCGCGACTGCGACCGTTGCTGCGGTGCGCACGACAACACGGCGCCTACCTGCACATCGACATGGAGCACTACGCGTTCAAGGATTTGACGCTGGCGATTGTTCGCGACGTGTTGATGGAGGACGAGTTCCGCGACTTCGCCGATGTGGGCATTGTCATTCAGGCGTACCTGCCCGACGCGGAGCGCGATCTTCACGAGATGCTCGACTGGGTCCAACGCCGTGGCACGCCGGTGTGGGTGCGGCTGGTGAAGGGGGCCTACTGGGATTACGAAACGGTTGTGGCGGCGTCGCGCGGCTGGCCGGTGCCGGTGTACCTGAACAAGTGGCAGTCGGACGACAACTTCGAACGACAGACAGAGTTCTTGATGCGGAATCACCGCTGGCTGCGTCCCGCGCTCGGCAGTCACAACTTGCGGAGCCTGGCTCACGGCCTGGGGTGCGCGAAGCATTTCGGGGTCGCCGCGCACGATTTCGAAATCCAAATGCTGTACGGCATGGGAGCCGACCAGGCCCGGCTGTTCGCCGAGCACGGCCACCGCGTGCGGATTTACACGCCGTTCGGCCAGCTCATTCCCGGCATGGCGTATCTCGTGCGGCGTCTCCTCGAAAACACGTCCAACGATTCCTTCCTCCGCGCCAGCTTTGCGGAAAACGTTTCAGTGAAGGAGCTGCTCATGAAACCAACCGACCACGCGCGCGTCCTCCCCTCTCCCCCCGGGAGAGGGGCCGGGGGTGAGGGAGCGTCACAACGCGCAACGCCCCGCTTCGTCAACGAACCCCAAGCCGACTTCGCCCGTGCGGATGCTCGCCGGACGATGCAGCACGCGCTCGACGATGTCTCGTGCCGGCTGGGCGAATCGTTCCCGCTCGTGATCGGTGGCGAAACGGTCACGACGGAGAAGGAGATCGTGTCGATCAATCCATCGCATGTGAAGCAGGTTGTCGGTCGAACGGCATCGGCCGGCGTGGCCGATGCGAATGCCGCGGTCGAAGCGGCCCAGAGCACGTTCAAAAGTTGGTCGCGAGTCGCTCCCACCGAGCGCGCCGATTGGATCGACCGCGTGGCGGCGAAGCTGCGCGAGCGGCGGTTCGAACTCGCGGCGTGGGAAGTGTTCGAGTGCGGCAAGCCGTGGGGCGAAGCGGATGCGGACGTCGCGGAGGCGATCGACTTTTGCTCGTACTACGCGGCCGAAATGCGTCGGCTGGCGATGCCGCGCCAGCACGACGTGCCCGGCGAGGAGAATTCGTACACGTACCGACCGCGCGGAGTCGCGGTCGTGATTGCTCCATGGAATTTCCCGCTCGCGATTCTGACCGGCATGACGGCCGCCGCTGTCGTCACCGGCAACACGGTGGTGATGAAGCCGGCCGAACAGTCGCCGATCATCGCGGCCAAGTTGATGCAAATCTTCCGCGAGATTGACCTGCCCGAGGGTGTCGTCAACTTCCTGCCCGGTGTCGGCGAAGAGATCGGGCCGACGCTCGTGAATCATCCCGACGTGGCGCTCATCGCGTTCACCGGGTCGCAAGCGGTGGGCCTCGCGATCAACCAGCAGGCGGCCGTCACCGACAAGCGACAGGACTCCGTGAAACGAGTGATCGCCGAAATGGGAGGGAAGAACGCGATCATCGTGGATGACGACGCGAATCTCGACGAAGCGGTGCTCGGAGTGATCCAGAGTGCGTTCGGTTACGCGGGACAAAAATGTTCGGCGTGCTCGCGGGTCATCGTGGTGGACGACGCGCACGACGAGTTCGTGAGCCGGCTGGTCAATGCGACTCGCAGTTTGCGAGTCGGCCCGGCGGAGCATCCCGGCACATTCGTCGGCCCGGTGATCGACGCCGAGGCCCGCGATCGCATTCAGCGGTACATCGAGATCGGCAAGCAAGAGGCCACGCTGACGCTGGCCTATCCGGTCGCGCAGTGTAGCCCGGTCTCGCCGAGACCGGACGGATCGGGTCACGGAGTGCCCCTTCTACTTTCGACCGATCTCGGCAGCGAAGGGTTTTACATCGGCCCGCACATCTTCACGAACGTCCGACCGGACTCCCGGATCGCGCAGGAAGAAATCTTCGGACCGGTCCTGGCCGTGCTGCGGGCAAAATCGTTTGACGAAGCATTGGAGATCGCGAACGGCACGCGGTACGCGCTCACGGGGGGAGTGTTTTCGCGCAGCCCCGGCCACCTGCGGCAGGCTCGCCAGGAATTCGCGGTCGGCAACCTGTATCTCAACCGGTCGATCACCGGTGCGCTGGTCGAGCGGCACCCGTTTGGTGGATTCAAAATGTCCGGCATCGGATCGAAAGCGGGCGGCCCGGACTATCTGCTCCAGTTCCTGATCCCCGTGAACATCACCGAGAACACGCTGCGGCGCGGTTTCGCGCCGCAGGAAGACGACAAATCGTGAGCACACGACCCGGCCAGACGGTCCGAGGAATCCCAAGATGAACGACAACAGTCAGCGACGATTCGCGGAATTGGAACGAGAGAACGCGGACCTAAAGCAGCGACTGGAGGCCGTTGAGCACAGTCATCATTTGCTGCGAGCGGTTGTCGAAGGCACGACGGATGCCGTCTTCGTAAAGGGCTTGCGTGGTCGCGACTTGATGGCCAACACCGCCGCATTGAACTTCGTGGGCAAGTCGGTCGAAGAAGTTCTGGGCCACGATGACACGCTGTTTTTCTCGGTGGAGACCGTGTGGCAGGTCATGGAGCGAGAGTTCGTCGCATCATGGAGTCCGAACAGACGCAGACCGACGAAGAGGTCGGTACGGCCGCCGGTCAGACACGGACTTTTCTTTCCACAACAGGCCCGTACCGGAATGACCAAGGACACGTCATCGGCCCCATTGGCATTTCGCGTGACGTCACCAACCGCAAGCGATTGGAAGCGGCGCTCGCGGGCAATGGCTGTTTACCCATGCTCGAAGTGGCCATGTCGTACGTCGCCGCTGCGATCGGTTCGCACGAAGCCGCCCGGAGAATGAAGCAATGTTAAAAACATCTGACGGTGCCATTGGCAAAGATCGGGGCGCAGCACCGGCGTGGATGCACTGGACCGTGACGGGCACCTTGATCCTTGGTGCTCTGACCCTGGATATTGTGCGTCCGCTCGGGCTTTCGCTGAGCATTTTTTACCTTCTGCCGGCCGTGTACGCCGCGTGGGCTGTTCGTGGACGGGCAAAGCGAGTTTGCTTGGCCATCGTGTTTGTGGCACTGTTTCTCGTTCCCGTCCTTACCAAGCCGAACTCCGTCACAGTCGGGCGAATGCTCAATCGATGCTACGGCGTCGTCGTGGCCGTGTTCGTTCTGTATCTGATCTCCGAGCGTCATCGGTTGGTGGCGACCCTCCAATTGGCGAATCATGACCTGGAAGAGCGTGTTGCGGCGCGAACCGCGGAACTTCAGAAAACCAACGTCCGCCTTTGCCAAGAGGCCGAGGATCGCAAGCAAGCGGTGGAGGCGTTGGTTGATAGCGAGCGGCGATTTCGGGATCTCTACGAGAGTTCTCGCGACGCGATTTTTGTGGAAGATGCTGTCGGCAATGTGCGGGACGTCAACCCGGCGGCCTGCCGGCTGCACGGTCTCACGCGCGAACAGTTACTGAGCAAGAACGTGCGGGACTTGGTGCCGGAAGAGCAGTGGCCGGTCTTCGATCGCGATTACTCCAGACTGTTCCGCGGCGAGTTGACGCAGCTCGAGGGATTCAGCCTGCGTGCGGACGGAACGGCGGTGCCGGTGGAAATCAGTGTCAGCCGCATTGTCTACGACAGTCAACCGTCGTTGTTAATGCATGTGCGCGACATCACCGAGCGCAAGCGGATCGAGACGGTGCTGCTCGCCAGCGAACAGCGATTTCGCGCGTTGATTGAGCACAGCTTCGACGCTGTCTCTTTGTTTGACCGCGACGGAATCGCACTCTATTCCAGCCCCTCAGTGTCTCGGATCACCGGCCGTTCGAGCGACGATTTGATCGGACAGAATGCGTTTCAGCGAATCCATCCCGATGACTTGCCACGCGCCCAGAACTTCCTGGCCCAATTACGCGAACTGCCACAGTTCACTCAGCACATCCAATTCCGCTACCGCCACAAAAACGAATCCTGGATCTGGCTGGAAGCCACGGCGACCAATCTGCTGGACGAACCCGCCGTGCGGGCCATCGTGATCAACTACCGGGACATCACCGAACGCAAGCGAGCGGAAACGGCACTCGCCGTCAGCGAGTCGCGATTTCGCGCGATCGTGGAACGTGGCGGGGATGCGTTCTTCCTGCTGGATGCAAATGGCACCGTCATATTCGATACTCCTCCCACCGCTCAAAACCTGGGGTACTCGGAGAAGGAGAATCTGGGCCGCAGCTCATTCGAGCTGGTTCATCCGGATGATCTGCTGACCGTTCAAAGCCTGTTTGTCCGGCTCCTTCAGGAGCCGGACGAGGAAGTCCGTTGCCAATTCCAAGCCCGGCACCGGAACGGTTCCTGGCGCTGGATCGACGTGATTGGTAGCAACCGGTTGGCCGATCCGCACCTGCAAGGCATTGTCGTCAGCTATCGGGACATCACAGAGCGACGCCGCGCGGAGGAAGAGAGCCGGCGTTTCGGACGGATTCTCGATGACTCGCTCAACGAAATCTACATCTTCGACGCGGCTTCGTTGTACTTTGACCGCGTCAATGTCGGTGCGCAACGAAATCTCGGCTACACGATGGAGGAACTCCGACGGCTGACGCCGCTGGATTTGAAGCCCGAAATCAGCCGGGAACGCTTCGAGGCCCTGGTTGAACCGCTGCGTTCCGGCCTGCAACAACGGATCGTGTTTGAATCCATTCACCGCCGCAAAAACGGCTCGACCTACCCAGTCGAGGTCCATCTGCAATTGTCGAGTACCGCCGAGCCACAGTACTTCGTCGCGATCATTCTAGACATCACCGCTCGCAAGTGTGCTGAGGCGGCACTTCGCGAATCACAGCAAACCTTGGAACACATTGTCCACTCGGTCGACGGCATCGTCTGGGAAGCCGATGCGCGGACGTTTCAATTCAGTTTCGTCAGTCAACAGGCGGAGCGATTGCTGGGATATCCCCTCGAACGTTGGCTCACCGAGCCGACGTTTTGGAAGGATCACCTGCATCCTCAAGACCGAGACTCGGCTGTAGAATTCTGCGTGTGTGCATCTCGCAAAGGGCAGTCACATCAATTTGAGTATCGGATGCTCAGCGCCGATGGCCGCGAAGTCTGGTTGAAAGACCTCGTCGCTGTGGTGTTGAAGGATGGCGAGCCGGTCAAGCTGCGTGGGATCATGGTGGATATCACCGCGCACAAGCGAGCCGAGCAAGCCGTGCGCGACAACGAGGCCCGCCTGATGGGTCTCGTCAACACCGCCATGGACGCGATCATCACCGTTGACGAGGACCAGAATGTGGTCCTGTTCAATCCCGCGGCCGAACGGATTTTCCACTGCACTCGTGCCGAAGTGATGGGAGAACCGATTCATCAATTCATTCCGGAACGGTTTCACCCCGCGCACGACGAACAGGTGCGCCAGTTCGCGAACGGTAAGACCGCGGTCCGTCAGATGGGCGATCGGCGACAGGTTTGGGGACGCCGCCCGGACGGCAGTGAATTCCCGGCCGAGGCTTCCATTCTGAAAGTTCAGGTCGGCAACAAGCAGTTCTTCACCGTCATCCTGCGGGACATTTCCGAACGGAAGCAGGCCGAAGAGGCGCTGCGAGAAAGTGAAGGACGCCTGCGACTGCTCATCCAAGCGTCCAACATCGGGTTGTGGGATTGGAACTTGCTGACGAACACCGTCTATTTCTCGCCGGTCTGGAAGCGGCAACTCGGATACGCGGACGACGAAATCTCCAACCGTTACGAGGAGTGGGCAGGCCGCTTGCACCCCGACGATGTCTCGCCCACGCTGCAAGCCGTGAGCGATTTTCTCGCAGGCCGGCGCGACAATTACGACATCGAATTTCGCATGCGGCACAAAGACGGCACGTGGCGGTGGATTCTCACACGCGCCGACTTGTTCCACGACGCCTCCGGGCAACCGATCCGCATGATGGGCTGCCATGTGGACGTCACCGATCGAAGGCAGGCGGAAGAGTCGCGACGGCAGAGTGAGGAGCGGATGAATCTGGCCATCACCGCCAGCAACCTCGGCCTCTTTGAGCATGATCATCGCACGGACGCCATTTTCTGGTCGCCGCGAATGCGCCAAATCTTCGGCTGGAGCGACAGCGATTCAGCCAGCCTGGCCGGTTACCTGGAACTCATTCCCGCAGAGGATCGCGCTGCGGTGGCGGCGGCCGTCGCGAAATCTCACGATCCCGCGGGCGAGGGTCGATTCCAGGTGGAACACCGGATTCAAATTGCCGATGGCACCTTCCGGTGGGTCCGGATTCTGTCGCAGACAATGTTTGAAGGAACGTCCGAGGCACGCCATCCGGTTCGCACCACCGGAACCGTGGCCGACATCACCGGTCGCAAGCAGGCTGTAGAAAAACTCCAGAAAAGCGAACAGAAATTCGCGACGGTGTTCCGCAACAGCCCGGTCGCGGTCGCGCTCACGACCCTGACAGGTGGACGGATTCTCGATGCGAACGAAGCCTACTGCCGCCTGTTGGGCTACGCACGGGAAGACTTGATCGGCCACACCACCCTGGAGTTGAACGTGGTGGACCCGAAGGTACGGGCGGGCCATGTGAAACTGCTGAACGACGGCCAGACGATTTGCAACGTCGAGACGCAATACCGCCACCGTTCGGGACAATTTCGGGACGTCCTGATCGCTGCCGAGCGGCTGGAGTTGGAGGGGGAAGCGGTGATCCTGGGCATCTCTCAGGACATCACCGAACGCAAACAAGCGGAAGCGGCACTCCAGGCGAATGAAGAACGGTTTCGAACGCTGGTTGAAAACTCTTTTGACGCGATCAGCCTCGTCGGTCCGGACGGGACAATTCAATTTGTCACGCCGGCTGCGACGCGCATCCTCGGTTATTCGACCGACGAGTATTTGCATCTCAGAAGCCTCGACCTGATGCATCCGGACGATGCGCCGCAAGCCAGACGCAAGCTGGCTGGAATCGCCGAGCGACCGGGAAAGAGCGTGAGTGACCTGCACCGCATGCGTCATCGCAACGGGTCGTGGCGCTGGATCGAGGGGACCGCCACCAATTTGCTGCACGATCCCGCTCTGCGCGGCATCGTGGTCAACTTTCGTGACGTGACCGAACGCAAACAGGTCGAGGACGAACTGGCTCGACAGAGGACCGAATTGCAGACCATTCTCGACACCGTGCCGGCGCTGATTTTTTACAAGGATCGCGAGGGTCGGTTCCTGCGGGTCAATCGGTTTCTGGCTCAACTCGTAGGGGCTCCGGCGGATTCGTTTATCGGGAAAACGGACGCGGAACTCGGGTCCAGGCTGGCCGATCACTATCGCAAAAGTGATTTGCAGGTGATGACTTCAGGGCAACCGATCCGCCAAATGGAAGAACTGCTCACCACCGCATCGGGCGACCGATGGCTGTTGACGGACAAACTACCCTACCGCAATGAGACGGGACAGATCGCGGGGATCATCGGTTTGGCCGTGGACATCACAGATCGCAAGCGGGCGGAGCAGGCGTTGCACGACAGCGAAGCCCGTCTCGTCGCCGCGCAAGAGCGGGCCAAAATGGGCAGTTGGGAACTCGACCTCCCAACGCAAACCGGCCGGTGGTCTCCCGGAATGTTTCGTCTTTTCGATCGTGACATGGCTTTGGGCACGCCGACACTGGCCGAGTTTGGGGAACTGGTTCACCCGGACGACCGCGAACCGACGACTGAATTGCTGCTGCAATTGATCGAAGCCGGCCGGGACTGGACTGGGGATTATCGGTTTCATTCCGTGGATGGCGAAGTGAGATTCTTCAACTGCATCATTCATTGCCAGCACGATTCGCAGGGGCAGGTGGTGCGGCTGGCCGGCACGATGCAGGACATCACCGAACGCAAGCACGTGGAGGAGGCGCTGGCGTCCGAGCGGCAGCTCCTGCGTACGATGGCGGACAATCTGCCGGCGTATGTTTTCGTGAAGGACACCGCCGGGTGCTATTTGTTTGTCAATCGCGCACACTCCCGGCAACTGGGACAAAGCTCGGAAGCCGAAATGCTCGGCAAGACCGTGTTCGACTTTTTCCCCCCCGACATCGCCCGGTTGTTTGACGCCGATGACAAACAGGTGTTCGAGACCGGCCAGCCGGTAACCGAGAAGGAGGAGCCGTTCGAAGCCAACGGAAAACGCGGCTGGTTTCTCACGACCAAAGTACCGCTGCGCGACGCCCAGGGCAGAATCACGGGGCTGCTGGGGATCGCACTGGACATCACTTCGCACAAGCTGGCCGAGACCGCTCTGGTGGAGGAGCGCAATCTGTTGCGCACGCTGGTGGACCATATTCCCGATTTCATTTTTGTCAAAGACACTCAATCCCGCCAGATGCTGAACAACGCGGCAAATCTGCAACTGATCGGTGCGCACACCGACTCGGAAGCGACGGGGAAAACGGTCTTCGATCTTTACCCGCGCGAGTTGGCACAGCGGTACTACGATGAGGACCAGCGCGTCATGCTCACCGGCCAGGCACAGCTCAATCAGGAGGAATCGGTCCTGGATCAGGACGGCCAGGAACACTGGCTGTTGAGCAGCAAAGTGCCGTTGCGCGACATCAACGGAAAGTGCATCGGCCTCGTCGGAATCAAACGCGACATCACCGAACACCGGCGGATCAATACCGAGCTGGTCGCCAGTCGCGAGCGGTTGGAGGTTGTGTCACGGCAATTGATCGCGGCACAAGAATCCGAACGCCGCAGCCTCGCCCGTGAATTGCACGACGAAATCGGCCAGTCGCTGACCGTGGCCAAGATGAACGTGCAGGCGGCAAGCAAGACGGCCGTCGGGATTGTCGTCCAATCGCGATTGGAGGAAACGATCGCCATTCTCGAAACGACACTCAGCCAGGTACGCGATCTGGCACTGCAACTGCGCCCCTCCATTCTCGACGACCTGGGTCTCCTGCCTGCCCTCCGCTGGCATCTGAACATGCAGGCGAAGCGTGCCGGATTCACCGCGCAGTTTGATGCCGATTCGCTCGAAGGTCGACTGGCGCCGGAGATCGAGATTGCGTGCTTCCGCATCGTTCAGGAGGCCATCACCAATGTCATCCGGCATGCTTGCGCCACAAATGTCTGGGTGAAAATTCACAACGACTCGGCGGGGTTGCATTTCTCGATCCGCGATAACGGGACGGGGTTCGACGTCCCCACCGCGCGGCAGCATGCCGTGTCCGCAGCCAGCCTGGGCCTGTTGGGAATGGAGGAGCGGGCGACGCTGGCGGGTGGCTGGCTGGTCGTGGAGTCTGCCCCGAACCAGGGTACGACGGTACAATCGTGGCTGCCGCGTAAGATGCGGCAAGACTTAAGTGGACCCGCAGAAGAAACTCTGTAGCCACGCTCGCCAAGAGCTTGTTGATTTA
>JACRIH010000148.1 GCA_016235885.1 Planctomycetales bacterium
CGCGCTGGAATGTGTGGCGGTCGCATCGACAACGGGGAGCCGCTGGCAAGGGACTCGGCGGCGTGGCTGCGTTCCGGCTGCAACAAGCCGAGCAGTGCCACCTCGCCGAAACCGCACGCGATGCTGCGGAGTGCGGCACGTCGACTGAAAAAGAAACGAGAATCAAGCATGTCTCGGTCACCTCACTCGACGTACAAGAACTCGTTGGAACAGAGCAGAACCTGACACAGATTCTGCCACGCGGTACGACGTGAGTCGTCCGGCGATTTGCCACCTCGGTGGAGTTCGCTGGCAATCTGTTCGATAAACGCCAGCGCGGACACCGTCTCCGGATCGCTCGCCGAACGGCCGAAGCACAGCGACGAAACGTGTTTGATTCTCGCGGCATCATCCGGCTGGACGGTGCCCAACAGTCGATTCGCCAGATGCTGAGACTGATCGCGGACGAACGAACTGTTCAACAAGTACAAAGACTGCGACGGGACCGTCGTGTCGTTTCGCTCCGACGTGACGGCGTTGGGATCGGCCGCATCGAAGAGTGCCAGTGCGTCGGGCAGGGCATTGCGCACCACAGGCAAGTACAAACTGCGTCGTGGCGTGTTGTAGAACGGATGATCCGACTGCATCCGATTCGGAGCAAAGCCGCGTTTGGCGTCCTGCACTTCGGCTTCCTTGAACAAGATCTCTGCTGATTCGCCGCCGCCGAGCTTGCGATCCAGTTGGCCGTTGACCACCAGCATCGCATCGCGCAACTCTTCGGCCGAAAGTCGCCGTCGCGATGTGTGCGACAGCAACCGATTGGCGGGGTCGATTTGCAGTGCGGCCGGACTGGCGGCGCCCGCCTGCTGATAGGTTGCGGAATTCAGGATCAGCCGATGCATCGCTTTGATCGACCATCCGTTTTCGACGAACCGCGCGGCGAGCCAATCCAACAACTTGGGATGCGACGGAGTTTCGCCGCGTGTTCCGAAATTGTCGGTCGTGGCGACCAACCCGGCGCCAAAATGGTGCTGCCAGATTCGGTTGACCATCACGCGAGCGGTCAGTGGATTGGCGGGGCTGGCGATCCAACGGGCCAATTCCAGACGGCCGCTCTGTTCCGTCTCAATTGGTGTTGGTTGGCCGTCAGTCAGGATCAGCGGCAATCGTCGCGGCACGATCCGACCGAGTTGAAAGCGATTGCCGCGCACATGGACTCGCAGATCGCGAGGTTGCCCTTCCTTGATCGCCATCACCATCAGTGGCGACTGGCCGGGGAAGTCCAGCGAATACTCTTGAAACATCGTGTTGTTTCGAGCTTCGTCCTGAAGCGGTTCGGCACTGCGAAACACACCGGCCAGCGCGTAGTAATCGGTCGTCGGCAACGGATCGAATTTATGGTCGTGGCAGCGAGCACAGGCCAGCGTCAGACCGAGAAACGCCCGGCTTGTCACGTCCAGTTGCTCGTCGACGATATCGATTCGTGTCTGTTCTTTGTCGGTCTCGGCCAGCGCCTTCGGACCAATCATCAGAAAGCCGGTCGCGATGACCTGTCGAGTCGTCTGAACGTGATCATCAGTGCGCGGCAACAGATCGCCGGCGAGTTGTTCGACGAGAAATTGATCGTAGGGCAGATCGCGGTTCAGCGCATCGACGACATAATCGCGATATCGATAGGCGAACCGCATCACGGCGTTGGCATCGTTCGCGGTCGTCTCGGCATAGCGCACGACGTCCAACCAGTGTCGTCCCCAATGTTCTCCGTAGTGAGGAGAATTGAGCAGCCGATCGACCACGTTCGCGAACTCTTGTGGCGAGTCGTCCGCCAGGAACGCGTCGATTTCTGCAGGCGACGGCGGCAGGCCGGTGAGATCAAACGTCACACGCCGAATCAGCGTTCGCTTGTCGGCAGTCTGCGACGGAGTCAGCCCCTTGTTTTCCAGTTGGGCCAGAACGAAACCATCGATCGGCGAACGGATTTCCACAGGTGACTTCAACGGTGGCGGCTTTGAATCTTGGACTGGCTGGAAAGCCCAATACGAACGCTGCTCGTCCGTGAACCGGGTCGTCGTCTGTGCGAGCTGCGACGGCAGAATCAATCCGTATTTCTCCGCGAGGGACAATTCGACGCCTTCGCGTTCGGCGTCGGTGAGTACGCGGTTGTAGATGATCGCTTCGGCCAGATCGCCGCGAAAACTCCCGGCCCAACTGACCGCCTTGCCGAGATACGCGCCGATATCCTGCCGGTGTTGAATATCGGGAACCGTGTCGCGTCCCTCGACCGTTCGCGGCGGTACGCTTTTTTCGGCCGCCGCTCCGTTCAAGAAAAAGCGAGTCGTGGCCCGCATTGGGCCGGGACGTTTCGTGATGCTGAGCAGCAGCGGCTGGCGGTACAGCGGTTGCATCGAATCGGCACCCAGTCCGGCGTCGTGATTCCAGCCTCCGGCCAATTGCAGTTCGTGTTTGCGCGGTCGACTGATTTGCACCAGCGCGGCCAGCGGTCGTCCGGGATCGCTGCCAGGATTCGCCGGATTGCCGATCCCGAGCACGCCATCGTACGGCGGATTCGCATCGTTGGGTTCGAGATTCATCACCAGAATCATCGTCAATTCGGCATCGCCGCGAATCGCCACGGGCCGGTCGGGAGACGTCGCCATGCCGGACACCGACGTGAAACGAACCGCGGGACGACGACGAATCGTACTCTCGCGTGCGAACTGCGGAGCCTCGCCCGTCCCATCCTTGCGAACACCCTTGGTCATCGAAAAATCCCGACCGTGTCCGCTCTGGTCCGGCCAGACCGGGACCGGAGATCCGTCGCTCAGTGTGAGGCTGTCCGCCCGCAACCAAATTTGCAGTGACGATGCGACGCTGGAATCGTTTGGCAGCAGCGGGAGGATTTCCGACGTTGCTGGCTCAGGCAACGGTTTCGACGCAGTGACGTCCGGCCACACCGCGCCTGCCTTGATCCAGGCGACCAGTGATGCAATTTGTGCGTCGGTCAGTTTCTCTTTCGGCGGCATCTTCACATCGCCGGTCTGTCGCACCGCCGCGATGAGCGGGCTTTCGTCCGGCTTGCCAGACAGTATCACAGGGCCGGAATCAGCGCCGCGCAAGGCCGCTTGGGGCTGGTCGAGTCGCAAGCCCCCCTGTTGCTTGTCCGGTCCGTGGCACTTCACGCAGCGTTCAATGAACAGCGGACGGACACTCTTTTCAAAGAACTCCGCCCGGGATCGTTCGTCGTTCGGTGCGTCGGCTCGCAATGGGATCGCAAGCAGCGATGTCAGGCACAGGCAGACACTCACGCCAAAGTGAGAGGTCGCATATCGGCATTGCCTAACTCGCATCACGACACCTCCTCGACGTTCGGCCAAATCGGTGAGCTACCGATCTTGAGCCAGCCACTTGGAGAGTAAACCTTCCGTGGTGGTGTCATCGCCCGCCGCACGGTCGAGGAGGCTCAAGTCCTGAGCTTTGATCAATCGTCGCACCAAATCATCTCGCGGAGCCGGTGGACCGGGGGACACCACCGAAGGGTGGACGACAAAGCAGTCCCATTCCTGATGGCCGAAGCTGAGCGACCAATTCATGATCCACGAGTACGACCGCACGAACTGCTCGTCCGAGTCGGCTGTCGCCGTGCGCGGAACAGCCAGCACGACGAGGTCCGGCTTCATGGCTCGCACAATTTGATTTGCCGCACGTTCCAGGTCCCCGAGAGTCTTGCCCTCGGTCGGCCAGGCAGTGACTTCGACAACGGCATTCGATTGAAGCTGCTTGATCGCCGGGCCGATGAGCTTGTCGAACGGGGACATCGCCAGAACTCGGACGGGTTTCTCCTGCTTCAGCAACGCGAGGGTTTTCCGAAGCGTGGGTGCCAGCGGTCCGACGTCCTGCAACGAGACCTCTTTGCCGGTGATCGTGCGGCAAAGTTCTTCCGCCATCAATTTGTGACCATCCATGTTCGGATGGATCTCGTCGCTGAGCGTCGTTCGCCAAGCCCAGGCGTCATTGGTTCGCAGCGCCGCCCCGGCGCGGTATTGGTCGCACACCGCGACGTTCAGATCGCGAGCCGTCGCGCGAATGACTTCGCAGTACCGCTCCAACTTGTCGGTCGGCCGGCCTCCGGTGCTGATGACGGCGTTCGGCGTACACAGCACGACGTTGCTTTTGGCTTCACGGCACCGGGCGATAATCGTTTCGAGGTTTTTCCGAAATTGATCCTCGGGAATGCGCGTCATGTCATTCAGCCCGAAACTCACCGTGACCAAGTCTGGCTTCTTGCTGAGCACGTCGCGCTCGAGTCGATTCAACCCATCCTGAGTGGTATTCCCACTGATGCCCGCGTTGATCACCGTCACGTTGGCCTTCGGCACGGCCAGTTTGATCGCGACTTCGAGCATCTCCGGATACGCCCGCCGCCCTCCGGTGTGGTAGTAAACCCCGGTCACACTGTCACCGAGACACACGATCGTCACGGGCTTGTCACCGAAACCGAGAACCGGTTTCACGGTGGCATCGGCTGGCGTGTCGGCCCATGCCAGTTGCGGCAGCACCAGACACCAGGCTGTCAACCACGACACAGTGCGGAGCGTCGCGGGCCACGGCCGCCGACAGGAAACGGCCACAGAGTTTGCGAGAGACCCAGAATGCATGGCGATGCTCATGGTAGTCATTCCTCTCAACGCCAGCGGCGTGCATGGCAGCATTTCACGATTCTGTAGCCCAGGCCCTTGTGGCCTGAACGAATTGCCGGAACGAAGAACGAAGAACGAAGAAGAACGAAGAACGAAGGACGAA
>JACRIH010000146.1 GCA_016235885.1 Planctomycetales bacterium
AGGAGCCAGACGCTGCAGCAACGGAAACAACCGTTGGAGAGACTTGACTCCCGTGATGGTCGCCGGGTCCAAGTCCCCCTCGGCCCCACTCGAATCCGAATCCGAACACAGTTGATCCGCCATGCCTGTCCACCTCCTTGACGGGACGAGTATCGCAGACCACTACCATTGCGCAAAAAGCGTGCCGAACGAGATTGGGCGTCAGCCACCCGGCTCACCGACTTCTGTCGTACACGCGACCCCCTGTTGGGTCTGTTGGTTGCGGTTCTGCCGTGCGGAGTAATTCATGGTTCCTCCGTTCGTGCCGTCAGAACGACTTGGTTGCCTCGCCTATTCTTGTAGCGGTATGATGCTGACCCAACCCCGATCAACCCCGGCCGAGACGCACCAATGAACCCTGCTGTCTTTGTCGAACTCAAAACAATGCACCACGTCGAGTTGGGCGAGCGGATTGGCGGTGGGGGATTCGGAGACGTCTACCGGGCACGGGTTGGTGGCGTGTCCTGTGCGATCAAGATTTTGCGCGAGCCTCTCGACGTGCTGAACGGCGCAGCGACCAAGGAGTTCGAGTCACTCGACGTGACGAAGAGTGTGAGCGGCCACCCGCGCATCGTGACGCTATTCGATGTCTGGACGGTGCAGGGTTATCTGGTCACCCGGTGGGAATTGGGCCAGAAGACTTTGGCTGATCGGTTGCGGGAATGTCGGGCACAAGATCTGTCAGGAATTCCGCGTGACGAGTTATTGGGCTACCTGCATGAAGCCGCCGAGGGGATCGACTTCCTCAACCAGAAAACCATCTATCACCGCGATATCAAGCCAGAGAATCTGCTGCTAGTTCACGGGCATGTGAAACTGGCCGATCTGGGTCTTGCGAAGTTCGTGGGAGCTTCGAGCGGCTCGAACACCGGCTTCGGCACGCTGGGCTATATGCCGCCTGAGGCGTATGCGGATCGAATCACATCGACCAGCGACCTCTACAGTCTGGCAGCGGCCTACTTGAAGCTGCGTACCGGCCACAAGCCGTTCGGTACAAACACGCTGGAAGTTCTGGAGCGGCAGAAGGCAGGGCAACCGGTCATGGATGGCCTGAGCGATCCGGAAGCGACCGTGGTGCGCCAGGCCCTGCAATTCCTGCCAGAACACCGGCCCAAAGACGGAGCGACTGCTTGGGTAGTGCGCTTGCGTGATCCGCGTCCCGAGAACGCGAACAGGAATCCGCTCGCGAATTCGCCGAGTCCTGTCCTCTCCACGCTTCATCCCGCGAACGCGAACCTGAAACCGCTCACGAACACGCTGAGCCAGGTCGTCTCCACGCTTCCAGAACACTTCACCAATTCGATCGGCATGCAGTTCGTGTTGATCTCACCTGGGAGTTTCCTGATGGGTGCGCCGTACAACGAATACCAACGGAATGCGAACGAGGGGCCACAGCATCGCGTCACCCTCACTCAGCCGTTCCAAATGGGCGTGTACGAAGTCACGCAGGCCGAGTACGAGCGGGTGATGGACGTGAATCCCAGCCACTTCTCTCCCACCGGAAAAGGCTCGGCGTCTGTGACAAGCATGGACACCAGCCGGTTTCCCGTGGAGCAGGTGTCATGGGACGAGGCGAATGAGTTCTGCAAGAAACTGAGTTCGTTCGAGGAGGAGCGCGTGGCTGGACGGCTGTATCGGCTGCCGACCGAGGCCGAGTGGGAATACGCCTGCCGGGCGGGAACCACCACACCTTTCCACTTGAGGGACTCCCTGTCTTCGAAGCAGGCGAACTTCGATGGCAACTACCCGTACGGTGGGGCCGAGAAAGGTCCGAACCTTGGGCGAACGACAACCGTCGGATCGTACCCGCCGCCGAACGATTTCGGTCTGTTCGACATGCACGGCAACGTGTGGGAATGGTGTCAGGATTACTACCACGAGAAGTACTACGCGCAGCGAGTCGAGAGTGATCCCCAAGGCCCATCAACCGGAAACGATCGTGTGAGTCGTGGCGGTTCGTGGATGTACGTTGCCGCGTTCACGCGCGCGGCCTTTCGCATCGGGATACCTCCTGACTTCCGGCTCTTCACCCACGGTTTTCGGGTGGTGTGTGCTATTGGAGTGAGGACTTCGTAACGGTTTGGCTGCTTTACTCTTTTACCTTTTACCCCAGCAAGACAGCGTGAACTTGGAATCATTGGGCGAAGTGAGGGAGCCGCGATGGGACTCCCAAGCTGCGCGGTCGAGGCGGCGCTCAATATCACTCAGAACGAACGAAATAAAGGTGTCAGGAACCGTTTATTGACGGAATGAGGCGGGATTGATAGTGTCCAGCCATCATGGGACGAGCCAAACGAGCGGATGACGGGGGCATGGTCTTTCATGTCCTCAATCGGGCGAATGCCCGGGCCACGATTTTCGAGAAGCCGGAAGATTATGCGGCTTTCGAGCGTGTGTTGGGGGAAGCACGCGAGCGTGTGGATATGCGCGTGCTGGCGTATTGCCTGATGCCGAATCACTGGCACTTGGTGTTATGGCCTCGGCGGGATGGCGATTTGTCGAAGTTCATGGGTTGGCTCACGCTGACCCACACGCAACGCTGGCACGCGCACCATCACACGGTCGGCACCGGTCATCTGTACCAGGGACGTTTCAAGTCGTTCCCCGTGCAAGATGACGAGCACTTTTTGACGGTCTGCCGGTACGTGGAGCGAAACGCGCTGCGAGCCAACCTCGCGAAGCGGGCGGAAGACTGGATGTGGAGCAGCCTCTGGCACCGTCGGCAAGGCGATGACTTCGCGCAGCGCGTGCTGAGTGCGTGGCCGGTTCCTTGTCCACGCCAATGGCTTTCACACGTCCACAAACCGCAG
>JACRIH010000149.1 GCA_016235885.1 Planctomycetales bacterium
CCGCCGTAACCGCATCAACCCCCGCGTCATCAAACGGAAGATGTCCAAGTGGAACAAAAAGCGTCCTCATCATCGACGCCTCAAACCCTTGCTCAAACACTTTGAAGACTGCATCGTTATGGCTAATTGAACGGTATTGCGTCTAAACGCGATCCTGCTCGGAATGCTGGGCTGCGGTCTGTGCCTATCGCTGGCATCAGGGTGCGGCCACTCTCAGGCTGACGAGGCGAATCGTTCGGTCACGACGAGCCAGAAGTCGGGTGAAGTCGTCGCACGAGGCGTGTCGGTTCAGGCGGTCACGCCGAAGCGCCGCGATCTGGTCGCCAAATTCGAGCAACCGGGTGTCGTGGAGGCATCGGCCCAGGCCGATCTGTATTCGCATGTTTCCGGATACGTAAAGGCGATCCACGTGGACATCGGAGACTTCGTTAAGAAGGGTGCCGTCTTGCTGGAGGTGGACGTGCCGGAGTTGGAGCAGGAGTTGGCATTCAAAGAGGCACTCGTCGGGCAGGCCCAGGCCGAACTGAGCCAGGCGCAGGCTGGCGTTGTTGCGGCGCAGGGAGCATTGGACACGCATCCATCGCAGGTGCAACTGGCAGACGCCGAGGTGAGGAAGGCTTTGTCTGACCGGGAGTTTCGCAAGAAAGAATTCGAACGCTACGCCGGACTCGCTGCCGACAACACGGCCACTCGGCAGCAAGCGGACGAAAAGCAGTCGCAGTATCAAGCCGCGCGTTCGGCACACGACAGCTCTGTCGCCAAGCAACAGGCCGTGCGGATGGAACTCACCGTGCTCAAGGCCAGGTTGACTGGAGCCGAGGCCGATGTGAAAACCAAGCAAGCCAAGATCAGTGTGGCCACCGCCGACCGTGAGAAAACCCGCGTGCTGTTCGATTACGCGAAGCTCAAGGCCCCGTTCGATGGGACGGTCACGCACCGCACGGTGGACGAGGGCGAATACGTCCACAGCCCCAACAGCGACAAGGCCACGCCGCCGTTCACGCTAGCCAAGACGCAATGGGTCACCCTTGTGATGCGTGTCCCCGAGAAAGAGGTACCAAGCGTGCAGATCGGCAATCGGGTGACCGTCGAATTCGACGCTCTGCGTGGTCAACCGGTGACGGGCCAGGTCTCGCGTGTGGCTCGCAGTGTGGAAGCCAAATCGCGGACGATGCGAGTGGAAATCGACGTGGAGAATCCGGACCAAAAGCTCTATCCGGGCATGTTTGGGTCCGTGACGCTCGTGCTGTCCAATGTCAAACAAGCACTCACTGTCCCTGCTTCTGCCCTGTATGGCACCGTCGATGGTCTGTTCGTCGTGTGCGTGAAGGACAACGTGGCTCGCCGGACAAAGGTCCAGACCGGCTACGACGACGGTCGCATCGTCCAAATCGTGAGCGGCCTCAGCGGCAACGAGGAAGTTGTCGTGAGCAACAAGGGCGAATTGTCCGACGGCCAGCGCGTGGCCGCGACGCGCGTGGATTAGTGGGGACATGCGCCGCCCAAGGCAGGGAGGTCCGTCTCGATGATTCGTGCGCGCACGATTCTCTTTTCTCTTTGTGTGCCAGCCAATTCGGTACGCATCGAGTTGGCCGAGTCCCCGGTCCGGTCGATGATTCCCACGTGAACGCACTGTCTGAATTGTGAGTTCGCAATACAAACAAGTTCCTCTTCACGGAAACAAGCGAGAATGGTGAACCTTGTGTTTACCACTTGGTCGGCACTCGAATGACATTTGCCGTCAACTTCGCGAAGGTGGGCAAGATTTGGCACTTGTCTGGCGACTGTTCGCGGCGAGAGCTTGGTTCTCAGGGGAGGCGCTAGAAGACTCGGACACACGCCGCCGATGGAATGGAAGTGTCTGGTTCGCTGTGCGCCGGCCTCTGGCCGATTCTGCCGCTGCGGCCGGTTGAATGTTGGTCTTGGGTATCACGGAGGAAACCCATGCGGTTCAATCAGTGGACGAGTCTCGGCGTTCGCTGGACTGTCATTCGGCTCTGCGGGCTGAGTGCCACCGTGTGTGCGATCGGCTGTCAGACCGGTCACGGACCGTCGGTCGTCTGTCGCCGCCCATCGCCCCCTGTGAGTATTACCGAACAGTCCCCACTGACGTCCAAAGGAGACGTCGTTTCGTCACCTGGCAGAACCGCGATGAACGGACCGCATCCGGTCAGCAATCCATCGCGAGACGAATCCGGATCAGTGAAGTCGAACGTCGCGACGAATCAAATTGAAGCGGCCAGTCATCAACAAGTCGAACCGAAAAGTCCCGACCCCACTCCCGCCATCGAAGACGCCCCACGTCCGTTGCAGGAATTGACGATCACTGCCGCCGCCAGTGGAGATCGCGAGGATTTGCCTCTGGAATTGCCGACAGCTCTGCGGTTGGGTGACGCGAACAGCCTGGAAATCTCTCTGGCACGCAATCGTTTGGAGGCCGCCTACGTCAACGAGAAGGTGGCTCAAGCGGAGTTGCTGCCCGATCTGATTGTCGGACCGAACTACCAGTTTCACGACGGTCTCATCCAAAGGGCCGCCGGCGAGATCATCGACACTCGCCGAAACTCATTGTTTGTCGGTGGCGGGCCGGTACTCTCGCTGGACATCGCGGACGCTGTGTACGACCGGCTGGTGGCACATCAAATCGTGCATGCCCGCTCGGCCGCCGTGGGAGTGTCGCGCAATCAAGCCCTGCTGGAGGTGGCCGAAGGCTATCTCGATCTGCTGAGTTCGCACGCCGCCTTGGCCATCGCCGGGGAGACGAAATCCCATGCCGAACGGCTCGTGAACGTCATCGAGAGTTTCGCCAAGCGAGGCGCCGGGCGGACATCCTATCGGGTTCTCACCGAATACCAATTCCGAACTCAACAAGAACGTCTGGCCAGGGAACGAACTGTGATCGTGGCTGCGTCGTTGGCGAGGCGTCTCCACCTCGACCCACGAGTCCAACTGATTCCGCTGGACAAACACATCGTGCCCATCGATCTTTTTCCCGTGGAGTGTGATCCAAATTCACTCGTGGACATCGCCCTCCAACATCGCCCCGAAATCGAGGAAGGCCGCTGGCTGGTAAGTACCGCAGTTCACAGGGCAGACAAGGCGCGGCTGGCTCCCTTGTTACCACAATTGATGGTGGGATATGGGGCGGGAGGTTTTGGCGGTGGCTACGCGGGAAGTCCGGACGGTTTTTTTGGCGATCTCGGCAGCCGGCAGGATTTGCAGGCCTCCGCGATTTGGCAACTCAAGAACCTCGGCTTCGGCGATCGGTATCGACTGGAATCCCAGCAACTGGAATTGGAGAACGGTCAACTCCAACTGGCCCGGATGGTTGACAAGGTGTCAGAGGAGGTCGTTGCGGCACACGAGACGGTGGTCTCTCGTCGTGAACAAATGACCGCCACTCGGCTGGCAGTCGCTTCGGCCATTGATTCCGTTGCGAGCACCGTCACACGCATTCGAGCTATTGTCAAATGTTGTGGGTGAGGTGGTGAATCAGGCGGCGACTTGGGTGAGGATTTGGCCGTCTTGAAATTTGGTGTCTTTGGCGACTTCAATCAGTAGTGTGGCACGATCGAGAGTCCGCCAGTGGTGTGCGGCG
>JACRIH010000150.1 GCA_016235885.1 Planctomycetales bacterium
ACGGCCGGGTCACGGGTGCCCCGGCCACAAATGTACGCAGAGCAACAACAAACTGCGGAATAGTAGAACGGAATTCATTCCGTTCCCGAAGTGACTCCGGCAGGTTGACGCCGGGCAAACCCTCGACCGCTCAATTCTGGCTGAAGTTCGGCCGACGGGCGGTTTCGCGGGGCAACGGGTCTTTCACGAACTTGTCCCGGCAACGCGGACACAGATCAAACCGGAACGACTTCGCGCCGGAGTCCACTGCGGCGTACTCGCCGTTCAACTCCAGTTCGTGAAGCTCGTCGGCGACGCTGGTCAAATGGTCCGCTTCCAAATCTTGCACGGTCAGTTCGTCAGGATCGAACGCCGGGGCGACTTCGAGCTTCACCACGTACCGCTGGTCATTCAGTGGACAACCACAGAGATCGCACGAGAAGTGCAACATGTAAATGAATCCTTGTCGCGTGTCGGCCGCGGAACACAGGATGGGATAAGTAAGTGACTGAGTTCGATTCTAAGCACAAACTGGGAATCGTTGGAAGCGAAGTTGTCGGAATTTTGATTCGGTGTCGACCGAACAACTCGAAACGATTAAAAAAAAATTCGCGTTCTCCAGTCGACAACTCGCGAGCGGCTGGCTACGCGGAGAGTTCTCCGCGCACTCGTTCGAGCAGCCGCTTGGTGGCCATGATGCCTTCCGGTTCGCTGATCTTGCCCCCTTCGTATTCAATCCCCACGTAGCCGAGGTAGCCATGATCGATGACGATCTTCATCATCCGGCGGTAGTCGGTGTGAGTTTCGTTTCCCTTGTCATCGAAGTCGTGTGACTTGGCGCTCACCGCCTTGGCGAACGGCATCAGCAGCCAGACTCCCTTGTAGCGGTCGTATTCCTTGTCTTTGCCAAGACGGAAATTGCCGAAGTCGGGCAGGGTGCCACAACGCGGATGGTCCACCTGATCGATCACTGCGGCCAGCCATGCTCCGTTCGACGACAATCCCCCGTGGTTTTCGACGATCACGTTGATCCCGTGCTGGTCACCGAACTCGGTCAGTTTTCGCAAGCCGTCCGCCGCCCGGCTGAGCTGTTCGACAAAGCTCCCACTGCTTTGTGCATTCACACGAATCGAGTGGCACCCGAGATACTTCGCCGCTTCGACCCACTTGTGATGATTCTCGACCGCCTGCTTGCGTTTTGCTTCGTCGGCATCCCCCAAGGCTCCCTCGCCGTCACACATGATGAGCAGGCTCTTCACGCCGAGATCGTCCGCTCGCTTCTTCAGTTCGGTGAGGTAGACGCTGTCCTTGGCCTTGTCTTTGAAAAACTGATTCACGTACTCGATCGCATCGATCCCGAAGTCCTGCTTGGCTGTCTTCGCAAAGTCGAGGTTGTCCAGCTTCTTTCCGAACAGCGCTTTGTTCAGCGACCACTGCGCCAGCGAAATTTTGAACAGCGGCTGCTTGTCATCAGCGGCGAAGCTCGATGACCCAGTCGCGACAGCGGCGGCACCTGCGATGACAGCGGCGGACTGTTTGAAGAAATCTCGACGAGGAACGGCGGCGAATGGCATGAGGTCGGCTCCCGGTTGGCAGTGTGAATCGAAGTCGTGTGACGGTCGCGATTGTAGAACGTGGGGTGGCGGGGTTCAAACGCGGACGAGTGTTGATCGCCTGCACTCACCGCTCGGTTTTCAATCCCGCCGTCTTGTGTCAAAATCTCGGACATGACCAACACCGACGTCTCGAAAGTCTTTGACGAACTGGCCGACCTGCTGGAGATTCAGGGGGCCAACCCGTTTCGAGTGCGAGCCTACCGTAATGCGGCTCGGACGGTGGGGGATCTCGCGGAATCGGTCGCGGACATTGTTTCTGTTGACGCTGGCCGGCTGCGTGACCTGTCGGGGATTGGCGACGACCTGGCGAAGAAGATCGCCACGATCATTCAAACCGGTGAGCTGCCGCAACTGAACGAACTGCGTGAGCAGGTGCCACAGGGCGTGCGCGACATGCTCCGCGTGGCGGGGCTGGGGCCAAAGAAGGCTGCGGCGCTGTGGAAGGAACTGTCGATCACGTCGCTCGATCAACTCAAGCAGGCGGCCGAGCAGGGGCAGATCGCGAGTCTCAAGGGATTCGGCAAGAAAACGGAGCAGCACATTCTCGAAGGCTTGTCGCAGGTCGAACAAGCAGGGCAGCGCGTGTATCTGGCGGACGCGAAACCGCTCGCCGACGCCATCGTCGCGGACCTCGCGAAGCTGCCGGCAGTGAAACAGGTCTCGGCGGCTGGCAGTGTGCGGCGGTTGAAGGAGACGGTCGGCGATCTCGATGTGCTGGCAACGGCGGACGATTCTGCCGGGCCGATGGACGCGCTGGCAAAACATTCGCTGGTCGAGAAGGTGCTGGCTCGTGGCGAAACGAAACAACGGGTGCGACTGAAGGGCGGCCTCGAAATGGATCTGCGAGTCGTCCCCGAAAAATCCTACGGCGCGGCGATGCAATACTTCACGGGGTCGAAAGAACACAACATCGTCATCCGCCGTCGAGCACAGGAGCGCGGCCTCAAGCTCAACGAGTACGGCATTTTTCGCGGCGACGAGCAAGTGGCGGGGCGAACCGAGGAAGACGTTTATGCCGCCGTCGGCCTGCCGTGGATTCCACCGGAGTTGCGGGAGAACCGCGGCGAGATCGAGCGAGCCGAGTGCGGGGAACTCGCAAAGCTCAAGTTGATCGAACTCGACGACATGCGCGGCGACCTGCACATGCACACCACGGCCACGGACGGCAACGCCTCGATTCGTGAGATGGTGGACGGTGCGAAAGCTCGCGGGCTGAAATACATCGCCATCACCGATCACTCGAAGCGCGTGACGATGGCCAACGGCCTCGATGCCACCCGACTGCGGGCGCATTGGAAAGAGATCGACAAGGTCCGCCAACAGGTCTCGGGAATCGAGGTGCTCCGCGGCATCGAGTGCGACATCCTCGAAGACGCCACGCTCGACCTGCCCGATGACGTGCTCGCCGAGGCGGACTGGGTGGTCGCCGTGCTGCACTACGGTCTCAAACAACCACAAGACCAGATCATGAAGCGACTGCTCACGGCGATTCGCTCGCCGTACGTGTCGGTCATCGGTCACCCGTCAGCCCGGATCGTCGGCAAGCGCCCGCCGGTCGCATGGAATCTCGACGAGATGCTGCGTGCCGCCGCCGACCACGGCGTGATGATGGACATCAATGCCCACCCCAGCCGCCTCGACCTCGACGACGTCTCCGCGGCCGCGGCTCGCGACCTGGGTATTCCGATCGTTATCAGCACCGACGCCCACGCTGTGACCGGTCTCGACGTGATGCAGTACGGCATCTATCAAGCCCGCCGCGCCGGACTGACTGCGAAGGACGTGGCGAACACGCGGCCGTGGGGAGAGTTCAAAAAGTTGTTGCGACGAAAGTAGCGTTCACACTCGCTTGATGAAACAAGCTCGTCGCGCGGAGCGTGACGGCGAAATATCTACGCCTGTTCGCTCGTCCAGCAAGCTGCTAAATTTCCGCCAACACGCTGGTCAAATCGGATTCCGAATCGAAAGGGATGGATCGACATGTTGGGTGCTGAACTGAATCCTCGCGAATACCTCGACCGTTGTTCCGAAGTCTTTCGCACAATCGATCTGCGGCAGGTCGAGGGAATGTCCGACGACATCTTCGCCGCGTACGAACGCGGGCGGTTCGTGTACATCATCGGCAACGGCGGCAGCGGGTCCAACTCGTCGCACTTCTGCGAGGACTTGGGCAAGAGCACGCTGCGCCGCGAAGACTTCTTGAACGACGACATGAAGCGGCTGAAGGTGCTGAGCCTGACCGACAACACTCCGTACATTCTGGCATGGGGGAACGACGAGGGGTTTGACCGCGTGTTCGTCGAGCAGCTCAAGAATTTCGCATCGCCAGGTGATGTGTTAATCGCGATCAGTGGCAGCGGGAACAGCCCAAACATTCTGCGAGCCGTCGAATGGGCGAACGCTCATCAACTCACGACGTGGGGTGTGACGGGATACGACGGCGGAAAATTACGGACGCTCGGGACCAAAAATTTCCACGTCCCGCTGCACGACATGGGCCTCGTCGAATCGATTCACCTGACACTGTTCCACTGGGTGCTGAACGACCTGTTTGCTCGCATCAACAGGTGCGGTCGCCACGCCGACGGCACACAACCCGAACCCAAAAAAGTCTACGAAGGATTGTAGCCCCTCTCGCTGATGGAGTGGGGCAGGGAGCGAGCAGTCTCCGTGGCATAGGCTTCCAGCCTGTGAATTCTTGCTGAAAACGACAGGCGGAAAGCTTTTCCCACGTGCGGGACAAGTCTCCGCGAAAGTTCATTGCAAATTGCAAAATGACGACCTGCCATGCGTCACATTCTCGGCATCGAAATCGGTGGGTCCAAGCTGCAACTCGCGTTGGGTCGCGATGACACATCTCAATTCGTCGGCTTCTGGCGATCGGCTGTGGATGCGTCACACGGTGCCGATCCGATTCGCGAGCGGATCGTCAGCGGCGTTTGTGAACTCTTGGCGCAAGCGGGCGTGTCACGCGACGAGATCGCGGGTGTGGGCATCGGATTCGGTGGACCGGTCGATGTCGTGGCCGGGATGACGATCGTCAGCAATCAAGTCGCGGGGTGGGAAAACTTTCCACTGGTCGCGTGGGTCCGCGAGCAGTTGGGTTGGCCTGCCGTGATCCAGAACGATGCCGACACGGCTGCACTTGCCGAAGCCACGTTCGGTGCGGGTCGCGGTTTCGATCCGCTGTTGTACCTGACCGTCGGCTCGGGAATCGGTGGCGGATTGATTTGCGACGGCAGCATCTTTCGCGGCAACGGACAGGGTGCGGTCGAAGTTGGGCACCTGCGACCGCGACTCGGTGAATTGCGAACCGAACGTGATTCGGAGCATCCGTCGCACACCGTCGAAAGCTGGTCGTCGGGATTCGGGATCGAGCAGCGGACTCGCCAGCGCATGGCTGCGAACATCGATCCGCCGGGAACATTCGACCGGCTGCGGGCGCTCACGAACAGCGATCCGGATCGCCTGACGACGCGGTTGATCGCGCAAGCGGCTGCGGCTGGCGATCCGGTTTCGCAGGCGATCTTGAACGAGGCGGTTGATGTCCTCGGCTGGGCGATCGGTCAGGCGATGACGCTGATCAACCCGGCTCGCGTAGTCGTTGGAGGCGGGGTGTCATTGATCGGTGAGGAGCAGTTCTTCACACCGCTGCGAAACGCGGTCCGCCGCTGGATGTTTCCGCCGTTCGTCGGCCAGGCCGATGTCGTCCCCGCCGCGCTGGGCGAGGAAGTCGTGGTCCACGGCGCGCTGGCTCTGGCCAAAGCTGCGTTCGGTGGGTAATCATCCGCGGCTCTTGAGAGCGACGAATTCCCCTTTGCCAACCGGAATCGTCAGGCTGGTGAATTCCGAATCGGCTTGGACGAGCGACATCAGCGGGCGCATTTCGTCGGGATGGGACGTGGCATTATCCACGACCAACAGTCCGCCGGGGACGAGGACTCGCCGGACGTCCGGCCACCACTCGATGTATCGGGCACGCTGCGTGTCCAGGAACAGAAACTCGACCGACTCCGCGGCCCGATCCCGCAGCACGGTGCCGGCGTCTTCGAGGCGAAGGTCGATCAAGTGCGAAACGGCGGCGCGGGTGAAGTTGGCTCGGGCGAGGCGGTGCTTGTATTCGGAAGCGTCCACAGTTTCGATTCGCCCGCCGGTCGCTTCGACGCCATCGGCCCGCCAGATGGTCGAGTAGCCGTTCGACATGCCGACCTCCAGCACACGGCGGGCGTTCGTCATTCGGACCAGCATCGACAGCAACTCACCGGTGTCGAACGTGATGTTCCGCATGCGACGGGTGTTGTCGGTCTCGCGTGCATCGGTCTCCGCGCCGAAGCGTTCCATTTCTCGCAGGACATCGCGGCGGGCTGGGGTCATGGCAAGTGTTTCTGATCGCGGGCAGCTCGACGGGAGCCTCGCCCTCCCGTTGAAAAATGGTCAATCCACGAATACGAACTCGTTCGACATCAGCAGGGCCTGCACGTACTGTTCGAGCGCGGACAACGACGTGGCGTCCGGTCCGGTAAAGTCGCGGGCGGCGTGCCATGTGCGTCGGGAATCGGGAGAGCCATTGACGAGTTCGATCTGCGGCGACCAACCGAATCCATCGAACGACGTGTTGCCGACGCAGTCCACGAGAAAATCGAGTGTGTCACCCGGCTGAATTGCGACTCGTTCGACTGTTGTCTCGGCCGTGCGATTGTGCGTGGACCATGTGCCAAGTTCGCCGTGGCGGTTCGACACGATGCGGCCGCGCACGCCGTCGCCTTGTGTCGAATCGTGTTTGAGGCTGCCGGAAATGCGAACGTCGCCGGAGACCGACGCGGTCCAGCGACGGATCGCCGCGTGACGCGGATTGTCGCCGGGGTGGCCGCCGCCCGCATTCAGAAACACCCAGCCCAAGGCGGGGGCGGGCAGGATCGGTCCGCCGCTCCAACGGCCATCTTGAAAGTGCGGCAGCGGCGTAAACGAAGTCACGCGCTTGGAGTTTCCATCGAAATCGCCGAAGCCGTACCGCCAGTCGTTCAGAGTTTGCTCGACCGGTGAAGTGGTGGCGGTGAGGTATTGCTGACCGAGCAAGACTTCGTCGGGCTGCGGCGGGCGGGCAAAGATCAGACGGTACAGCGTGGCGATCTTTTCTGACGGTTGCGACGCGGAGTTGATTTCCGGTCGACTGGCAAGATGTCGGGCCTGTTCGATGACGAACGGCGAATTCATTTCGAACAGCGCCTGCTGCGGGACGGTGGTTTGTGCTCGCAACCCAGTGCTGACGTCGGGACTGGCGATGTCGAACACGCGAAACAGGCCCGGCAAATCCTGACGGTCGATGAAACCGTACACGGTTCGCCGCGTGCTGAACGGAGTTTTCATCAGATCGATCGGGCGTCCGCCCTCCGTTGTGTCGAGGCGTCCGGACGCAGCCAGCAGCGAGTCGCGAAGCGGCTCCCATTCCAAGCGCAGGCGATTCATCCGCCACCACAACTGGTTTTCGGGATCGACCTTCGCGGCCTCGGCGCGGTCGTCGCTGCGCTGGCGGTACACGGCCGACAGCAGCAAGCGGCGATGCAGACGCTTGATCGACCAGCCGTCTTCCATGAACGTGGCGGCAAGGTGGTCCAGCAATTCGCGCTGCTCGGGAACATCGCCACGAGCGCCGAAGTCGCTCGGCGTCGTCACCAGCCCGACTTCGAAGTGTTGTTTCCACACGCGATTGACCAGCACACGCGCGGTCAGCGGGTTCGAGGGGCTGGCGATGGCTTGCGCAAGTTCCAGCCGACCGCTGCCACGCTGGAACGACTTTTCGTCCGGCTTCGAGAGAACTTGCAGGAATCGACGCGGCACCAGCGGACCCTGCCTCCCCTGCTGCCCGCGAATGAAGACATGCACTTGCACGGGATTCGCGGCGTCGTTGAGAACCATTGCACGGGGAGGCGCGTCCGGCGAAGTGACCTTGTGCTGCTCGACTTTTTTCTGAAGCTCACGCAGTTTGTCGCGCTTGTCGCGAGGAAGTTGCTTTTGCACATCGTCGCGACTGACCATCAGCGGCGAAGCGTCGGAGTAGAGCACTTGCCGAAGTTGTTCGCGCGCTTCGTCGGGGAATGATTTCGCTTGTGTGTCGGACGCGAGTTTCCGCCATTCCTGATCGACGTTTGCCAGCAGTTCGCCATAGACTTTGGCCACATCCGCCATCGACTTGGGCGGCGCTTTGTCGAGCGCCTGCTTGACGAGCGGGTTGACTCGTGTCGGCGAATCGGCGGCATCGGTCAGGCTCGCGACGATCTTGGCCGCTTTAGCGATCCACGCATCGCCGTCGCCGCTCAGCTTGGCGAAGTCATGCCACGGCGCAAACAGCGGGTGGTGCTGTTTCGACGTGCCATTCAAAAAGTCCCGCCAGCGAGCCACGACCTGCGGCCGCAATTCTCCAGGGTTAAGCCGCCGTCCGAGATCCTTCAACACGTCGCCACCGGTTCGGGGCTTGGCGATCTCGGCGAGGTAGATGCCGACTCGCAGGCGAAGTTCGTCAAGCGCCGCGGCATGTTGCTGGTCGATGAATTTGCTGACCTCGGCTTCGCGATTCTTCAGTTCCTTCTCGAACACGAGATACGCGGCCGATTCAACGGGCGGGGCCAGCAGCGGCAGCTCGGTGGGCTCGATGCTGCTCGCGAAGACGCCGTACAACGAGTAATAATCCTCGGTCGGGATGGGGTCGTACTTGTGATCGTGGCACCGGGCGCAGGTCACGGTCAAGCCGAGCAGGCCGCGCGACACGACGTCGATTCGGTCGTCGATGATGTCGTTGATGTTGTTGCCAAACCGCCGGCCGAGCGTGAGATACCCAAGTCCCGCCAGCGGCCACTTGTCGTCTCCGAGTTCGAGTTGGTCCGCGGCGAGTTGTTCGAGGATGAACCGATCGAAAGGGACGTCGCGGTTGAATGCCCGGATCACGTAGTCGCGGTACGTGTACGAGAACGGGTAGCGCCGCTCCTCGGTGAAGACATAGCCCTTCGTGTCGGCATAGCGGGCCACGTCCAGCCAGTGCCGACCCCACCGCTCGCCGTATCGCGGCGAAGCGAGCAACCGGTCGAGCACTTTTTCAAACGCATCCTGGGACTGATCGGCTTCGAACGAGGCGGCTTCGTCAGCCTTGGGAGGCAACCCGGTCAGATCGAATGTGACGCGGCGCAGCCACGTGCGGCGATCAGTCGGGGGCGATGGTGCCATTCTGGCGGCCTCCAGTTTCGTCAGCACAAACCGGTCGATGTCGGTCAGGCACCACGCGGCGTTTTGGACCGTGGGGACGTTCGGTTTCCGAACGGGTTGCAGTGACCAGTGTGTGGTTTGGGCGCGGGCGATGCCTTCCGGAGACGTCGGGGCGACAGGGGCGATGACCACTTTCGCCGCACTCGCGGGCCACGGTGCTCCGAGCTTGACCCATTGTGTGAGCGCGGCGATCTCGGTATCGCTCAACTTTTGCTTGGGGGGCATTTTGATGTCGTCGCGGTGGCTGATGACCGCGACGAGGCGGCTATCGTCCGGTTTGCCCGGCACGACCGCCGGGCCGTTGTCGTTTCCTTTCAGCGCCGCGTCGCGAGAATCGAGACGCAGGTCCCCCTTCTGCTGTTTGTCACCGTGGCACGAGAGGCATTTGTCGATCAGGATCGGCCGGACGCGGGATTCGAAGAACGCTTCGGCCTCCGCGTTTGCCGGCGTCGCTGTGGCAGGCTCGGCTGCGTCGGTCGAAACGGGAATGATCAAACCCATTGCGCTGATCCAACCGGACAGGCAAACGGCAATCGTGCGGAACGGTCGGAGCGACGTCAGACGCATGGCGAGATTCTAGGGAAGGTAGGTTGTCGAAGGTTTGGCGGAACGATGATGAGCAGAATGATTTCCAAAACGAACGATTTCTGAATCGTACTGCCCGACATCATTCTGCACACACCTGGTTCCGCGATTCGTCTCATCAATGTTCACGACCTTACTCGACCGCGAGGCAAACGGGAACGTCAGGAGGTGACGTCTGTCCAATCGGGGTTCGACGGCGTGCGACGGTCGGAGCCAGCGGAAGGCGATTCGGGGCTGGCGACGGGACCGTCCGCGTGTTCGATCCACGTTTCGATGGCCTGATGCTCTGACGAGGAAATCTGCGTCGCGGCGGCCAGATGGCGTGACGATCGGCGCGTGTACAGCCACGAGAGGAAGAGGACGCAAGCAATGAGAACTCCGACGGCGACGGTCGGAAGGAAGAGATCATCGCTTTGGTTTTTGATTGCGACACGCACCGGGTTCTCGCGCCATCGCAGCCGGCCGATGAGTAGCGGCGCCGCCCGGAATTTGTCGAGCCGGTCATGGTAGGGGAGGTTTTTGAGGAAATAGCCCACGAAGTCCGCTTCTTCGAGAATGCCGTTGCCAAGTTTCAGCCCCGCCGGAACCTCGGGGAATGCGACACAATAAAGATGAACACCGGACTCAGTGGTCGTGCCCCACGCTTCGAAGACTTGCCCAACGCCCGCCGAATTCGGTGACGTTTCTGGTTCGTGGGCGATGGCTCTCGCCAAATGAAGTTTGAGAAAAATGAGCTCGCCACGGTGCCCTCAGGGGGTGTCACACAGATGCGTGAACAGGATGTCCCGGCGTGCCCGCTGAGCCGCTTCATCGAATGAGACCGAACGAATCCAGCGCATCAGTCGCCAGTAGCTCGGCATCTCCGCGATATCCAGCGGCTGGCGGTCCGCAATGGCTTGGAACTCTTCCTTCGCGGCTTCCGCTTCCTCCGAATCGTTGTCCGCCGGACCGGGGACAATTGTTTCCATCCACAATGCGGGTTCCGCCAGGCTGGGCTTTTCTGCCACTTCCGCGGTCGGTTTGGACTCCGGTCCCGGCGCAAGCCACGTCCACATCGATGGATTCTTGGACTGGAAGATGAGCATGCCGATGAGCGCGAGCAGGAACAGCATCGACATCAGGCGGAACGACTCGCGGCCGCGGAACAGCATCCGATCCTGAGCCATCCGCTGGAATCGTTCGCGTTTGAACTGGGGCACGATTTCAGCCCCCCTCGCCTTCCGGCAGTTCCACGAAGCTCAACTTGGTCAGCTTCTGGCCGCTCGGCAACTTCTGTTTTGTGCAGGCGTCGATCACAGTCATCAATTCGGCGTATTGCAAACGCGGGCTGACCTGGATCAAAACCTGTTCGAACTTGAGATCGGCGTCGGCAAGGACGGTCGTCAATTGCCGTTCGAGTTGTGGCACGTTGGCCACAGCCCCTTCACCGAGCGCGAGGTTTTGAATCCGGCCACCGGACGTGGCAAACACGCTGATCACCAGCGTTTCGACACCCGCCGGCTTGTCGGAATCGCTGCTACCAGCTTTGACTGATGGGTCCGCCTTCGCCTTGACGGCTTGGGGTGGTGGCAATCGCAGCGAAATCTGTCCTTCGACCGGAGAGGGCTTGAAAGTGAAAATGAAGAACGCAAGCAACTGGAACGCCATGTCCAGCATGGCGGCGAGATTCAGTGCAACAGCCGCTTGGGCCCGGGACTTTCTTTTGCGGCTCATCCTACGGCGCTCCCTCTTTGTTCATGGCCCGCATGGCAAAACTGCGGTATCCATGTTTCTGGCAGCTCGTGATGACTTTGTTGACCATGCTGAACGGCGTGGTCCTGTCCGCACGCACCACGACAACCTCCGGCAAGTCACCTCCCACAGCGATCTCTTTTCCCTCGCGTCGGGCCGTCATCCGGCTGACCTGCGATTCGCCGTCGATGTAGCTCTCCACGTCCACCGCCCGACCATACAACGAAAGCTGACCGTTCGGGGTGATGTTCAGGATCAACAGTTTGTCCTTGCCTCCCGAATCGACTGGACGAGCTGATCCGGCCACCGGCAGAGTGAGTGTCAAATCCAACGCGGCCGACTTGAAGCTGGTGACCAGCATGAAAAACGTCACGAGCTGGAACACCATGTCCAGCATCGGTGTCAGATCGGGATCGGAACCATGACCGGAAGGAGCTGACATGAACGACTCCGCGCCTTCAATTCTTGGGGATCATTTTTCGCAACACGGGGAACGCTGGGAGAAACCACAACCTGCTCAAGCAGTTGCCGAGGGTGCCGCGGGTGGTGTTGGCGGAGCCGTTGTAGTCGCGGTTGGAGCCGCCACTTGTTGTGTGGGGGCTGCGGGAGCTGGGCCTTTGGCTTTCGCAGCGGCCGCCATGCGCCGCACGAATTCGTCGGCTTCGAGCATCGTCCCCACGCTGATCGACGACACACGATTACGGAATACGGCAAAGAAGTAAATCGCGGGAACCGACAACGCGACGCCTTCAAACGTCAGCACCAGCGCTTCGGAAATGCCGCCTGCGACTTCGCTCGCCTTGAGCGACGTGTCCGACATGGCGATCACACTGAAGCTGGCGATCATCCCCTTCAGCGTCCCGAGAAGTCCGATCATCGGTCCGAGTGAACCAAGGACGGCCAGCATGCTGATCTTCTTTTCCATTTCGACGGTCAGGGCTTCACCCACACGCTCCATCGCATCGCGGGCCTCTTCCAAACCGCTGGACAATTCGGCCATGCCAGCCGTGACCACCGTGCTGAAGAACGATTTGTCCGCCTTGACCTGGCTGTACAGCGTCTTGAAGTCCCGCTTCTCGAGCAACTGTTTGCAGCCCTCCACGACTTGTGGCGGCGATGCGACTTCAGGCTTGAGTTCGATGAACAGCCGACTGACCGTCGCAATGAAGTACACGGACAAGAGGAAAATAAACGCACCGATCGCTCCCGACGTGTGAATCAACCATTTGATGTTCTCGAAGAATCCGATTTCTGGAGCCTTGCTCTTGGCCGGAGCTCCCTCGGCTGCTGCTGCGGCCGGCTTTTCGTCTTCTTGAGCAGAGACGGAATTCGGAAAGGCGGACCACAACACCGAAATCCAAGCGAACACTGCCAACAAAAACGCGACCCGGCGCAGTGTGCCGGAGGCTGACAAGCTCATGGGGGGATTCCTCTGATTGCTCTGAAGTGCGTACCAACGGGGATCAGACATTCCGTAACACACAAAACTTGGAAAGAGCCCCATCCGTGGGTGGTGGCCAACTCGTCGGTCAGGCCATCTGAGTCACTGGCCGATCGGCGGCCTCCTCGCATCGTCCGCGGTCCCAAAGCGTTGGCGGACCTTCTTCACAACTGCCCGTATGCTTCAAATCGCCGCCGCTTTGCTCGCGCATGACCAGCACGGAGAGCGCCCGCATCCCGCCGTCTTGCCTCGGACCAAGGCGGTCAAACGCGGGCCAGAATAGCCCTGTGCATGACCAATTGCAAGTCGCGAGAATGGCGACCGTGGCTGCCGGTCGTGCGTGTTTTTCCGGATCATCCGGACACTGTGTGACGGGTCGCCGGGAAATCTTCCAGTTCCCGAGGGACCGGACCGACGGTTATGATGAGACACGCCAAACCGTCGACCGGCGGTCGGAATCCGTCCCACACGATCTAATGTTTTCGTGGCCTCGACCGACCAAGTCGGAACGTCAATTCGCACCAGCCATCACCACCATTCAATTCGAGTCCGTCCGAACGGCGGGAGTTCCAGCCATGACAAACGTCAATCGTCGTCAGTTCCTGCAAGCGTCGTTCGTGTCGGCCGGCGCGTTGTTCGGCAATGCCGGATGGGCCTTCGCAGCCCCGTGGACTCCGGGCGTCGAATCGCGGGCCTCAGGTTCGATTACCGGCGAAGAGCGGACGCTGCAGCCGGACATCTGGACACTGGAGATCAATTACAAGCAATTGCGAATGCTCACCGTCGATCTGCCGGACGCGAAGTCCGGCGAGTCCAGCAAGCGCCTCGTGTTGTATCTGGCGTATCGCGTGGTGAATCGGATCATCCCCGGCCTGCCGGTACAAAAGTGGGAACCGGGCAGCGAGCCGCTCTTTGTGCCGCAGTTCACGCTCGTCACGCAGGACGAAGGGCCGCAGAAAACGTACATCGACCGTGTGATGCCGATGGCTCAGTCCGCGATCATCAAACGCGAACGGTACGCGTACAAGAACGCCGTCGAAATCGTCGGACCGGTTCCCGCGGCCACACCCGTTGACGCCAAACCGGGGACCGAGAAGTCTCTCGACGGACTCGCGATGTGGCGCGGTGTGGACCCGGAAGCCGATCACTTCACAATTTTTGTCACCGGACTCTCCAACGGCTACCGTAAGGAAGCGGGACCAGACGGCACGCCAGTCACGCAGCGAAAGACCCTCGTCCTCGACTTCTGGCGTCCCGGCGACTCGCTCGATCAGAACGAACGCGAAGTCCGCCCCAACCCGAAGAACGACCAGCCGCAGTGGATTTACAAGTAGCTCTCCCACGGAGATCGCCAAACTTCCGAAGTCTTCTGAGACTTCGGAAGTTTTTTCGTTAGACAGCGGAACTGTAGAAATGAACCATCAGAATCCGTCAATGACACCGCTCACACGAGGGCAGTTAGCATTCCTGATCATCGGGATGGCAACGATCATCATTATTTGGGGCGGTCTTTTCTTGGCGTGCTTGTTCGATTCGTCGAACGGGGACTGACTGGAATTTGCAAATCAGGACGCTGCCGCGAAGCTGAATGACTTTACATCACCGACCGATAGCCACTAACATACGGACCCAATTTCAATCAGGAATTCATGAGGAACGGAAGCAATGGCACACAAAAAGGGACAAGGCTCCAGCCGCAACGGGCGCGACTCGAACAGTCAGCGGTTGGGAGTCAAGAAGTTCGGCGGCGAAGCAGTCATCCCCGGCAACATTATCATCCGCCAGTGCGGCACTCGCTGGCACCCCGGTCGGAATGTTGGATTGGGAAGAGACTACACGATTTTCTCTCTCGTCGAAGGCACCGTCTTCTTCGATCA
>JACRIH010000152.1 GCA_016235885.1 Planctomycetales bacterium
AAGACGACTCTGCTGCGCACACTGCTCGGCGAATTGAAGGCAGACGAGGGGACCGTGCGATTCGGCACGAATGTCGATGTCGCGTACTTCGATCAGCAACTGGAGAGTGTGGATCAGGACGCCAACCTCATCGAAGCCGTGCGCCCGCCCAACTGTCCGCACATCACACCGGCCCACCTCCGCAACCTGCTCGGTCGGTTCGGCCTTCGAGGCGAGATCGTGTTCCAGCGGGTCGGCAACCTGAGCGGCGGCGAGAAGAGCAAAGTCGCGCTGGCCCGACTCGCGGCGCTCAATGCCAACGTGCTGGTGCTCGACGAACCGACGAACCACCTCGACCTGTGGGCACGCGACGCGCTCGAGACGGCTCTCCGCGAATTCGAGGGAACATTGCTGTTCGTGAGCCACGACCGTTACTTCCTCGACCAGGTCGCCACGAAACTCATCGCTCTCGAACCGACGCGCTGGCGTCTCTACGACGGCAACTACTCGGCCTACATCGATAGCTTGAGGCGCGCCCGCGAGGAGCTTTCTGTGGCCGAAGCCCAGCGTCAAGCCGCCGAATCCCGCAAGGGCGCGACGTCATCGGCCAATCAACCGGCCGACCCAACTCGCCGTCGCCGAAAATTTCCGTACCGCAAGGTCAGCGACCTGGAAGCCGACATCGCGAAGTCCGAATCGCGGCTGGGTCAGTTGGAATCCGATCTGGTCAGCCCCGAACTCTACCGCGACGGTCAGAAAGCGAAGTTGGCAGCACAGGAGTTCGAAGATTTGCGAGCACGCATTGCCGAACTCTACGAGCACTGGGAAGAGGCGGTGGAGTTGAATTGAGCGCACACTGGAGCGGTATCACGTTCCCCGTGTGGCTAACGTACGACAAAGCTCACCTGCCGTGGCCGCTGGTGAGACGTTGAATTCTGAAAAACCGAAATGCGGCCTTGGCCAAGTGCAGCGTTAGGTTCAGCGGTTGCCCGCGTACAAATCTGGTAATCGAACGTAGGGTAGGTCATTCAACTGGTGCTCTTAACTCCCCTTGCGCTCGGATCTCAAGATTTGGGACGGCTGCTTTGAGTTTCCGTACAGCCTCAGCACTGATTCGCCGCTCGTCGAATCGGATCGACACAAGCTTTGGTAATTCGCGAAGACTTTGCAAGCCGGCATCTGTAATCCGTGTTCCAAAAAGATCGAGCGATGCTAACCGAGGATGCCCGGTCAGATGTTCAAGACCCGCGTCCGTGATGTTGTCGCTGCCTAGATCCAGCACTTCCAATTCCGGCAACTCTCTGACAAAGACGAGCCCCGCATCTGTGACATGGCTGCCCACAAGATTCAGTTCCTTCAAATGCGGATGGGTTTTGAACTCGGCGACATCTTGATCTCCAGGAGGAGCCGTTTCGACAAGTGTCGTCCATGCAGCGACAATATTCCCATGACTATCGAACCGAATGAGAAAGCCACGGCGATACCAGTCGTCGGCGAGGGTTTTCTGATTTCTGGATCGCCAACCCCCTCGCGGCGTTGGCGCCTCGGCAATGCCAGCTTTCCTGCGAAAGTAACGGCGAATCGCTGCATTCGGGCCGCCACCCATAGCCGAGCCAATCGTCCAACGGGCGTGAATCACCCGAAACGGAGCAGTTTCCGATTCGATCGATTGCTGTCGGAGCGCATTGACATTTGCATTGAAGTCGATGGCAACTCGCCCTTGAAACTGCTCGAACGACCAACCTCCGACACGGCCGCCACCCGACTCAAAGTTCGGCCGCAGAGCTTCCCAGTCTGGTGGCCAATTCCCTTCGTGAGTCTCCATGTAAGCGATCGTCATATCCGCCGCACCCCATTGTGCGTAAGCGTCGTCGATACCCCAGTAGATATTGAATGCGAAGAAAACCACCACCAATGGGAGCAGGATCAGCAGCGCGATGATAATTTTGCGAATGTATCGCATAAGAACGCGTTTGCCACCTAACCACCAATCACGCTGACCAGCGTATCCGGTCAGTCTATCGGTGCAGACGCTGACGACGCTGGTCAGTGTCTCCGGACTTGGTTGGTCAGCATGATTCCACGGGAGTCGTTGGTTTTCAAGACCAGCGGACGGTTGGCTGGTTCTCAAACAAGCGACGCCACCCTGCTCGGGGGCTGTCGATTTGATCGCCACCCCGCTCGCCGGGGTGGTTCAACGGCTTTTGCACTACTGGATTTCTGGAGGAATCGATGGAGCCACGTTCGCCAGAGCTTGTTGATTTAATGTGGTCCCGACACTCCGTGGCGGGACATGTTGTGGTCGCCCCGCAGGGCGGCCGCAACGTGCGGTGTCACGGAGTGCCATCGCCACATTAAATCAACAAGCTCGCCAGAACGTGGGCCGCGAGCGATAAAACCCACGCTCTGGCGAGGCGTGGCTACGATGCCCGTGCAATGAAATAGTGCAGAAGCCGTCGAGCCACCGGGACAAGCCCGGTGGCGTTTCGCTTCACTCGCTTGTTTGAGCACAGGTTCGTTCGTTTCCATGATCGACGGCACGCCGCCATGCGTGAGACATTTGAGGCGAGCGGCCTGGCGTCAGGCCGGTTTCGCCGTGCCACCGGGGGGCTAACGCCGCTCCCGCTCGCCGATGTCTCGGTGCGTTGAGTGGCACGCCCAGAGCGGAGCGATGGGCGTGGTCAAGGAACGGGATCATTATCCAGGATCACGATCACGCCGTTCCCGCTGGTCAGGGCGAGCCACACGCCGATGAAGTTTGCGTGAAGGGTTTGGCTCGGCCTTGCATTTGCATTGAGTCGGGATGCGCTTCGGAAGTCTTTTCGCACAAGGTGCAGGAGAGCCTAATGTTTGCGACAGCCGAAGTCTCGAAATTGATGCCGACGGATCGAAAACCGCAGTCGGTTTTGCTCAGCCATTGGGCAACTGCGGACGAAAACCTCGCACCGGAATCCACCGCGAACATCCACCGTCAGGAACATCCTCGCGATCGGCCGATGATCGATCTGGTTCGGCACCACGACTGGCGGCGATTTTGTGCGCTGTGGCTCCTGATCGGTGTCGTCTCAGCCATTGATGTGTATCTCACGCTCAGATTTCGCGACGATTTGCTTTACAACGAGGAAAACCGCATCGGGCTGTATTTGATGAAGTTGAACGGTGGAGACCCGTCGTTGTTCTTGAGCTTGAAATTCCTCGGGACAATTCTGAGCCTTGGAATTCTCGTGAACGTTTTTTTATGCCGACCCAAATGGGGCATGCTGGTGGCCAAGTGTGTGGCCGCGTTCCAGGTGGGACTGTTGATGTATCTCACGCTGGCCTGATCCACTGCTGTCAGGGGGTCAGCCGGCGATAACGATTGTCAGCCGGGTCGTCGCTCACCTTCCACACTTCGCCGTTGCGCAGGTAGAGTCGGTGTTGCTCCTGGAGATTGAACGGTCGCGCACCGATGCGGCCGAAGACTCCGATTTGGTTGCCGGATTCGTCGACCGCGCGATCGCGATCCACGCCTTTTGCGATGGCGAGCGCGTGCCCGTGATGAGGCAATTTTCGAGTGGCGATCAATCGCGGCGTGGGACGCGGGGTGAAGCCATCGTTGCCGGGCGTGTCGGGCGATGTGAGTTGCACGACACGCATCCCGTTCTTGCCATCGGCCAGGTAGGCGAATTCGCTGACGTAAGTGATCCCCAGCTTCACGTCGCGCAGGTCGTTGATACAACCGTCCGCGTTGTACGTCTGGTCGATCTTTGGCTGCTCGGGATTCGTGATGTCCAGAATCACCAGCCCTTGCGAACCGCCAGCCACGTACGCATACGTTCGGGCGAGGTAGATGTTGTAAGCTTCGGGCAGCGCCATCCCGAGAATCGGTTGCGGATGCGACGGGTGAGTCGTGTCGAGCACCTTGATTCCCTCCTCGTCGCACACGAACCCGTACCGAAACTGAACCTGACAGGCTCGTGCTCCGTGCAGGAAGTCGCTCCCGAGCACTGACGTGACTGCCGGATTTTTCGGGTCATTCAGATCGACGACCACCAGCCCGGCGTTGCAGCAGACGTACGCGTAGGTGCCGACAATTGTCACGCTCCGTGCTCCGCAGAGGATTCCGTCCGGGTTGAACGTGACCGCCCGTTCCAAAAAGTTGTTGTCGGGATTCCCGTCCAGCAACGTGCCGGCTCCTACGAGAACCAAGCCTTCGTACCAGTCGGCCACGTAGAGGTACGCGTACAGCGCGGGGACCGGCTGTTCGCGATTCTCTGGGCGATGCGTCCGCGTGGGATCTGGAGCGATCGTCGTCGGGGCGGCGACGGCGGTGGCGAATTTCGTCGGGACGTAGAACCGCTGCCCGATCGGCGACACCGGCGCGGTCGTGATCCGTTCGGAAAATGCCTTGTCGTCGATGAACGCGATGTCGAACACCCGCAACCCGCCCGTTCCACACGCGGCGTACAAGTATTCGCCACGGTGCTGAAGGCTCAGGATTTCCGGTTTGCGAAGCGGGTGCAGGACATTGTCGCTGATGTCCCGGCCGGGATGTTCGTGGGCGTGTTCCAGTTCTTCATGGTGGCGGACGTGGTCCCGGAAATTGTCGGGGAACGCCAGCTTGTGCATCGAGCTGCCGATCACGGCCTGCGGTTCTTCGCGTTCGGTGACGACGACGCCCTCCAATCCGTGTTCGCCCGCCGCGACCCAGCAGTAGCGACCGATGAAGTTCACGTAGTTGGTCCCCTGCATCAGCAGTTGGGCCATGATCGCGTTGTTGTCGTTGTCCTTCGAGATGTGACAATCGGAGCAGAGTTTGGTTTCGGCGGTCCCCGCCCGGTACGGCGTGTCCGTTCGGCGCGGGTCGTCCGTTCGGCGCGGGTCTCCTGACCCCGCCGTTCGCATGACCGAAGGTCTCCGGTCGTTCGGGAGACCTTCGGTCAACCCTGAGGCACGGTCAGGAGACCGTGCCTCAACAACGGACCGTGCCTCAACAACCTTTCGCGGCCGACCCGCGCGGACCGTGTGCGGCACGTTGCTGCTGAACGCGATGCCACTCAAGCCCTCGCCCGAGATGGTTTGTTGTTGAACATAGATCGACTCGCGGTTGCCGTTGTACGAACCGACGTGAATGGCGCACGCGGAGCGCACGGGGCCGATACGATTGCCGGTGACATCACCGTCGCGCGCCAGCATGAACACGTCATCGCGCAGCGTCTGAAAATTGTACGAGGTGTAGTTTCGCGACAGATCGCCTTCGTTGTGCAATTGCGGCAGCTTCTTGTTCGCCTTCTGAGGCAGGTGACAGCCGAAGCAGCTTGGATTCCACGACGAATGGCAGGCGATGCAGCTCATGTTTTGATCGGCATGGGCGCAGTGTTTTTCGTCAAACGTCGCGTCGGCTCCATACACCATTTGATTGGATGACTCGGACTCGAACCGCACGGTCTTGGCCATCGCGGACAGGGCGTTGTAGTACTCGGAGGTTGGATCGACGGTGTCGCGTGTCTGCTTGATGGTCCAACTCAGGCCACGTTCGACCATCGAGTTTTGAATCAGCTTGCCGCCACGCCTCTCGAACCGGCGCTTGCCGAACGGCGTGGTGAGCCGGCTCAGGTCGCGACCGGTTTGGCCATCGGAACCGGCAGCGGCGGCGGGACCGGTCGTGCGCAGCGTGGCATGCTTCGTCACGGTGCCGTGGCAGTCGATGCATTGAATCTCGATGGCGGCCCGCACCTCGCCGTACAGCTTTCCGTCGCCGTGTGAGTCCTGGATGAAGTGGCAATCGACGCAATGCATTCCCTTTTCGAGGTGGATGTCCATCAGATGGACCGGCGTGTCGTCGCGCTGTTTGCCTTGCTGACGTTCCTCGGCCGTTGGCGGCTGCATCGCGGCGACGAGTTTGTCCGTGGTCACGTTTTCAACGACATCGCCTTCAAAATCGAGCAGCTTTCCCGTGCGGTCCTTTTTGTAAACCGCTCGGAAGATCCAGCCGTGGCCGTGGAAATCGGCAAACTGCGTCTTCTTCAGCCGCGTGTTCAGATGCGACACATTTTCCAGAAACTTCGGATCGGACCACAAGCCGCGAGCCGCCGCTTCGTCGGGGTTGGATTGCTGGGCCTGCGAGAATTCTTCGGCCGTCGGATATTTCTGATTCTTCGGATACATCTGATCGCCGTCGGTTTCCTCATCCCACCACATGAAGCCGGTGTAGCTGTTCATCACGTTCGTGCCGGGATGAACGTGACAGACGATGCACTGACTGGTGGGGATGGCGGTCGTGAAGGCGTGCGCGATCGGGTGGCCCGATTCGTGTTTGTCGATCATCGGATCGACCGTGCCAACGATGTCATCCGGTTTCGAAGCCGCGCGCCCCATGTTGCCGTACTTAGCGTACGGTCCCGAGTGAACGGGCGAGCGGTCGTTCGCATAGACCATGTGGCAGGCGGTGCAACCGCTCGATCGGTAGTCGCCTGGGTGATCGTTCGTGCCCAGAAAATTGAGCGTCGGATCGAGCAGCCGAGTCTTCTGCAAACCGACGAACACGGGGTCGGTGCGATTGAGCGTTCCCAGCCCGCGATTGCTCAGGCGGTTGCGAGGCCGCCCCGGTTCTTCGAGCGATTCGGGGATGCCCGTCTCGAATTGGAAGCGGCCACCGCGCTCAAAAATGCGCAGGATGTTTCCCGGTTGCGACATTTCAAATCGCGGGAGCGGGTCGAGGAACGGGAGCACACCTTTCTTCGCCATTTCGTACTCGGTCGGCGGCGGCACCGTCTGCAATCGCTGCGGCGAACCGAGCATGCTGTAGCTTTCGCCGTAGCGCGGCCGCTTGTTCGGAACACCACCATTGTTGTAGAGAGCCGCCCCCCACAGCATGCAGCCGTGCGTCATCATGCTCTTCTTGACATGCAGCGTCTCCTGCGTGTGGCAGCCCGTCAAACCGCAGCTCACATGGGCGACTCGCAGGTCGCCCGGATTGACGAACCGGATGAAGTCGGGCGATTCGTGATTGAGCAACGTGTAAGACCGCACCGGATTCGCGGCCGACGACCACGCGTCTGCGTTCACCGGGTGAACGTGAGCACAGTTGATGTCGAGCGACGTCGGATCGCCACCGTGGCAGTCGATGCAGCCCAGGCGCACCGATTCCTTTCCATGCGGGTCGTGGGATCCCTCGTGACATTGCACACAACTCCGACTTTTCGCGGCCGCCTGCTCAGACGTTTGCTGCGAGAGATCGACGCCTACCAGGTGGGCGGGGATGGGGTAGGGGTCGCTCGACGCAGCGATCGGCATGAATGAAGCTGCTCCGTCTCGCCTTCCGGAAGAGGGCTGGGGTGAGGGATTGTGAGTTGCCAACCGCGCACGGGGGGGGG
>JACRIH010000153.1 GCA_016235885.1 Planctomycetales bacterium
AGTGGTGAGGTCAGCTTTGATGCAACGCGCGTGGCTCGGTTGGGGGCGCGCGTGGCGGGAACGGCGTGGCGAGTCACCAAGCAAATTGGCGACACCGTCAAAGCGGGCGAGTTGCTGGCAATCATCGACGCGGCAGAGGTCGGCAAGGCGAAGACCGAGTTTCTGCAGGGCATCGTGCAGGTGCGACTCAAGACGCAGGCCTTGGCCAATCTGAAAAACGCGCCGGTGCCGAAACGTCAGAAGAAAGAAGCTGAGGCCGCTCGGCGCGATGCCGAAGTCCGGCTGCTCAGCGCCGAGCAGGCGCTGGTCAATCTCGGCCTGTCGGTCAAGGCGGCGGAGTTTGGCAAGCTCGATGTGGACAACATCGCGAAGCAACTGCAACGGCTGGGGTTGGCTCGCGAGCTGTCGCAGACCGATGCCGATCTGCCGGGGACGTTGCTGCCGGTACGAGCACCGCTCGACGGCGTGGTGATGCATGTCGATGTCATTGCTGGCGAGGTCGTTGATCCGGCGGACGTGCTGTTCGTCGTGGCGGACCCGCGTCAGATGTGGGTCAACTTGAACGTCATGGCGACGGACGCGAGTTGGGTCCAAGTCGGTCAAGCGGTGCGGTTCCGGCCGGACGGTGTCAAAGCGGAGTTCACGGGACAAGTCGCTTGGATCGGCACGTCGGCGGACGAGACGACGCGGACGATTCCGGTGCGAGCGGTCATGCCAAACGCTGACGGCAAGTTGCGAGCGTCCGCCTTGGGCGTTGGCCGCATCGTGCTGCGCGAGGAACCGCACGCGATCACCGTCCCGAACGAAGCCGTGCAGACGATCGGTAGATGCCAAGTCGTGTTCGTTCGGGACAAAGACTATCTGAAGCCGAACGGGCCGAAGGTCTTTCACGCGCGGATGGTTCGCACCGGGGCGAAGGACGCCACGAATACGGAGATCATCGTCGGCGTCGCTCAGGGCGAGGTCGTCGCGACGAAAGGGAGCCCGCTGATGGCCGGAGAAATCCAACGCAGTCAATCGGCGACGATGGCCAGTCATCGACAGTCCATTGCGAACGACCAAGAGACAATGAAAACAATTCCATAAACATTCCATTGCCCCCATTCCTCTGCCATTCAGTTTTTTCGGCAGACGAATGGGGCCAGAGGAATGAAAGACAAACTGAAAAGAGCGAGGCTCAGCATGGTGGCACAATTGGATTCCCAATATCGGGTTGGCGAAAGTTCGCCGCTACGTCGGTCATTGGCCGGTCGGATCGTTGGTTGGTTGGGCCATGCCATTCCCGGCGTGATCGCTTTGGCGGCGGTCAGCGGGTTGGTGGTCGCTGGGCAAAAGACTCACTGGCGGATTCCGAAGTTCTCGGAACTGCGCGGGCAGGTCGTCGTCGAGAAAGACGATTGGTGCGCAGCACACAACGTCCCGGATTCGGAATGCGTCGAGTGCAACAAGGACTGCTTGCCGCCGGCCAAGGAGCGGGGCTGGTGCAAGATTCATGGCGTGCATGAGTGCCCCGTCTGCAATCCGGCGATCGCGCAGATTCCCAATGCCGGCGAGGTCGCGGCCGAAGAGAAACCGCACTCGCAAGACGCCTTGAACTTCGCGCCGCGTCCCGAAAACAACAGCAAGTGCAAGTTGCAGCAGCGGCGGATTCAGTTCGCATCGACGGAGATCATTGAGCGGTTGGGGATCGAAGTGACTGCGGCAAAACACGCTTCGATTTCCGAATCGGTCATGGCCAACGGCGAGATCGGTTTCGATCCGACTCGCGCGGCGCGGTTGTCGTCGCGCGTCTCCGGAACGTTGTGGCGAGTCGAAAAGCAAATTGGCGACAAAGTCAAAAAGGGCGAAGTGCTGGCGCTCGTGGATGCCGCCGATGTCGGCAAGGCCAAGGCCGAGTTGCAGCAGTCGATTGTGAATCTCGACTTGAAGACACAGACGCTCGCCAACCTTAAAGGTTCGACGGGCGTGGTCGCGGGCAAGTCGGTGCAGGAAGCGGAAGCGGCCGTCGCGGAGGCTCACGTCCGAATGCTCGCCGCGCGGCAGTCGTTGGTGAATCTCGGCCTGCCGTTGCCGAAGGTGGACGACATCAGCGCGGAGCCGGAAGAACTCACGAGAGAGTTGCAGTTTCTCGGCCTGACCAACGAATTGGCCGTTGTAGTCGCGAAGAGTTCATCGTCGAGCAATCTGCTGCCAGTGCGAGCCCCTTTCGATGGCGAAGTCACCGAACGGAGCGGCGTGCCGGGCGAAGTGGTCGCTCCGAACACAGTGCTGTTCGTCGTTGCCGACACGCGGACGATGTGGCTGACGCTCAACGTGCGGATTGAAGATGCCGAACGGATTCAGGTCGGACAGCGCGTGGAATTCACCCACGAGGGACATCACGGTCAGGGTGCCACGGATGCAGGAACGGTCACCTGGGTCAGCCCGGCGGTCGATCACGCGACGCGCATGGTGCCAATCCGAGTCAAACTGCCGAACAGCAACGAGCGGCATCATGCCCACACATTTGGTACGGCTCGCATCGTGCTGCGTGAAGAATCGCGAGCGATCGTTGTGCCAGCCAACGCTGTCCATTGGGAAGGGGACTGCTATGTCGTCTTTGTCCGCGACAAGAACTTCGAGAAGACGAAGTACAAGGTTTTCCACGTTCGCAAAATTCGTCCCGGAGCGACGGACCTCGCGATGGCCTCGCCCCAAACCGAAATCGCCGCAGGCTTGTTGCCGGGCGAACTGGTGGCCAGCGTCAACAGCGGCATCCTGCGGTCAGAGTTGTTGAAAAACAATCTGGGGGCGGGCTGAGCAGATCACAACCACTAGCCCGGTCGGGCTGGATGACAAAAGTAGGTCAGGCTTTCCAGCTTGACACGAGCGTTCCCAAAGTTTGATTGTTTGAAATCGAAAACCCCGAGTCAGCCTGGAAAGGCTGACCTACGGCATGCAGAGCATGCCGGCCAAACATCAGAAAGGAATCGTCATGCACCTGAACTCACTTTTGATCCGATCCGTGATTGCGACGGCGTTTGCCGTGATCGCTCCCACGTTCGCGATGGCTCAAGCACGCACAACCGTTCCGGCGGCCGCGCCGGCCAGCAAGGCTCAATCGGCTCTTGAGCAAGCGAGCAAAGATGGCAAGTACACGTTTTTGATGTTCTACAAACAAACCGACGCGGCCTCGAACGCGATGGCGGCGACGTTGAAAGAAGCCTTGTCCGAAAAGTCTGAGCAAGCGGTCGTGGCTTACGTGCAAGTCGGCAATCCCGCCGAACAGGCGTTGGTCACGAAGTACGACGTGAGCCGTGCGCCGATGCCGATGATTGTGGCCCTCGCGCCGAACGGAGCCATGACCGGAATGTTTGCGCAACGAGTCACGGTTGAAAAACTCGGCGACGCATTCGTCACGCCAACGATGATGTTCGCGATGAAGAATCTGCAAGAGAACAAGCTGGTGCTGATCACCGTGCAAGGTGCCGCGAAAGCTCCGGCTCCGGTCGCGATCAAGGATTTCCAATCCGATCCGCACTTCAAAGACCGCATCGTCACCGTCGGCATGACAGCGGCCGATCCGCAGGAAGCAAAACTTGTCGGCCAACTCCAGATCGATCCGAAAACGAAAGTCACGCATACCGCCTTGCTGGCTCCGCCGGGTGTGATGGTCGGCAAGTTCGACGCGGTCGCGTCGAAGGACGAGATCGCCGCCGCGCTCGCGAAAGCGGGCAAGTGCTGCGACGACCCGAACTGCAAGCATCATCAAGCGCCGCGCACTGCGACACAGCCGCCCGCGACGCGACGGTAATCAAACGTAGGTTGGGACTCCGTCCCGACCCGAACGATTGGTCGGGACAGAGTCCCAACCGACGAAAGGAAGAATTTCATGAACCTGAAAACCCTTGTCTGGCGTGAACTGGCGGAGCGGCCTTCGGCCATGCTCACCAGCACGCTCACGATTTTGTTGGGCGTAACGGCGCTGGTCGCAATTCGTCACGTCACCGTGTTCTCGGAACGCGAAGTCGGACAGCAATTGCAATCGCTGGGAGCCAACGTGCTCGTGCTCCCCAAGGATGCGACGTTGCAGGATTACTACTCGGCCGACCTCACCGAGCGGACGCTGCCGGAGTCGCATGTTGCCAGCATCCTGTTGGAGAACCTGCCGGGCGTCGAGCGGTTGTCGCCGAAGCTGTGCGTGTCGGCGAAGGTCGCGAACCGTGACGTGACGCTGACCGGCATCCTGCCGCAAAGCGAGTTTCAAGCGAAGTCGGCGTGGCAATCCGTCTCGCTGTTCAGCAACAAGCACGAAGGCTGCAAGAAGGCCGCGTGCGGCCCGAAGACTTACGACGCCGCGCCGGAGACGCTTGCGAGCGAACGGACCATCGACCAACTGAAAGGGAACGAAGCGGTCATCGGAGCGGACGTGGCCGAGTTCTCCGGCTTGAAGCCAGGCCAGTCGGTTGAACTGCTCGGTGAGAAGTTGCAGGTGCTGGCTGTGTTGCCGCGCACCGGCACGGTCGATGACTCGCGAGTCTTCGCTCACTTGCACACGGTTCAACGGCTGACCAACGTGGGCGAGGTCGTCAACGCGATTGAAGTCATGGGTTGTTGCGAGGACGCGGCCGGCGGACTCGTGCCGAAGCTGGCCGAACTGTTGCCCGATGCGAAGGTCGTCACGATCTCGCAAGTCGTCTCGACTCAAGTGGGCATCAACCGCTTGATGAGCCAGATGTCGCTGTTCGTGCTGGGCATTCTGGTGATCGTCGGTGGCGCAAGCGTCGCCAGCACGGTTTCGTCCAACGTCCGCGAACGCCGTCGCGAAGTCGGCACGCTGATGGCGCTCGGTGCCACACCGAGTCTCGTCACGCGAATGTTTCTGCTGAAAGCGTGGACGCTCGGCATTGTCGGAGCAGTCGGAGGCAGCGTGCTCGGCCTGATCGTGGCGATGGTGCTTGGCTCGCAGTGGGCCGGAGTCACCGTCCAGCCGCTACCAGATTTGATCGCGCTCTCCATCGGAGCGGCACTTGTCATCACCACGCTGGCCGCACTGTGGCCGGCTCGTTCAGCGGCGAAGCTCGATCCGTGCTGCTGCTTTCAGGAGTTTTAACGCCATGCTTCATCTGCAAGACATTACCAAGGTTTATCGTCGGCGACAGGAAGAAGTCGTCGCGTTCAAAGCCACGTCGCTCGACATCGGACTCGGCGAGTACGTCGCGGTCGTCGGGCCGAGCGGCAGCGGCAAGACGACGCTGTTGTCGATGCTCGGCGGCATGTTGTCGCCAGACACCGGCAAAGTGTGGTTCGGCGGCGAGTCGCTCTACGACCTGCCCATCAATGAACGCACGCGGCGGCGACGCGAGCAAATTGGTTTCGTGTTTCAGACGTTCAATCTCGTGCCGTACCTGACGGCGTTGGAGAACGTCCAAGTGCCGTTGTTCCTGCACGGCGTCGGTAAGTCCGAGCAACGTGACCGAGCCGTCTCGCTCTTGGAACAAGTCGGACTCGGCAACCGTATCGAGCACAAGCCGAGCGAATTGAGCACCGGCCAGCAACAGCGAGTCGCACTTGCTCGCACGCTGGCGAACAACCCGCGATTGATCCTCGCCGATGAGCCAACCGGCAACCTCGATCCGGACAGCCGCGAGGCGGTGCTGTCGATGTTCGACAACTTCGTGCGCGAAGGCCGCACGATTGTCATGGTCACTCACGACCCCGGTGCCGCCGCGCGATCGTCTCGGCGACTCTGCTTGAACGACGGAATGCTCGTTACGCCTCACGAGATTCACACCACAAAGGCGGCTTGATCTGGCTTCATCGTTCTGCCCCGATCGTTCTGCTAAAGAATTCTGGCAGAACGATGGGGGCAGAACGATGGAACTTTGGACTCACTCGTCATGCTTAACTGGATTATCGACGTCTCACTGCGAAACCGGGTTCTCGTGCTGCTGTCGGCCGTGGGGCTGGCGGTGACGGGCGGGATCGCGTTGTTGCATCTCGACATCGACGCCTTCCCGGACACGACGCCGATTCAGGTGCAGATCAACACGACGGCTCCGGCGCTGGGACCGGAAGAGGTCGAGCAGCAGATCACGTTTCCCATCGAGCAAGTGCTGGGCGGATTGCCTCGGCTGCAAATTATGCGGTCGATTTCGAAGTTTGGGTTGTCGCAGGTGGTCGTCACGTTTGAGGACGGGACCGACATCTATTTCGCGCGGCAACTGGTCAACGAGCGGCTCGGCTCGGTGGTGCTGCCGCCGGGGATTGAGCGGCCGAGTCTTGGTCCCGTCGCGACCGGATTGGGCGAGGTCTATCACTACATCGTGACGCTGAAGGGCTGGAATTTTGAGGGAGCGTCCGAGGCGGAACGGACCGAGAAGCTGACGTATCTGCGAACGATTCACGACTGGTCGATCAAGCCGAAACTGCGCACGGTGCCGGGCGTCGCCGAAGTCAATTCGTGGGGCGGGTTCGAGAAGCAGTACCAAGTTCGCATCGACCCCGACAAGCTGATTAAGCACAAGTTGACATTCGCCGAAGTCGTCGAGGCTTTGGAGAAGAACAACAAGAACACCGGCGGCGGAGGCATTCAGCAGAACAACCAGTTCTTGCTGGTGCATGGTCTCGGCCGCACGGTCAACGAGGACCAGATTCGGAACATCGTCGTCACGGCCAAGGATGGCTCGCCGATCCGCGTGAAGGATGTGGCGACGGTCGGCATCGGCCAGGAGATTCGTCGCGGCTCGGTCACGGCGATGGGGCGAGGCGAGGCGGTTCTCGGCTTGTGCTTCATGACGATGGGGCAGAACAGCAAAATCGTGACCACGGCGCTCAAGAAGCGGATGGAAGAACTCCGCTCGACGCTGCCGGCCGATGTGGAGATCACGACGGTTTATGACCGCACCGAATTGGTGGACTTCGTGATCGACACCGTCCGCCGCAACCTGTTTGAAGGCGGGCTGCTGGTGATCGCGATCCTGTTCGCGTTCCTGGGCAACCTGCGAGCGGCCACGATTGTCGCCGTGGCGATCCCTCTATCGATGCTGTGTGCGTTCAGCGGCATGTTGCAGTTCGGGATCGCGGCCAGCTTGCTCAGTCTCGGTGCGATCGACTTCGGCATGGTCGTCGATAGCTCGGTGGTCATGGTCGAGAACTGCGTGCGGCAGCTTTCCGTAGGTCAGGCTTTCCAGCCTGACCCGAACGCTCTCAAAAGCTCCGTCACCGAATCCACGTCGCGCAGGTCGGGCTGGAAAGCCCAACCTACGAAGATCGAAGTTATTCGCAATGCGGCGGTCGAGGTTCGCAAGCCAACGCTGTTCGGCGAACTCATCATCATGATCGTGTACCTGCCGATCCTCACGTTGGAGGGGATCGAAGGCAAACTCTTCCGGCCAATGGCGCTGACGGTCATCTTTGCTCTGGCCGGTTCGATGGTGCTGTCGATGACGCTGATGCCCGTGCTGGCCAGCTTCCTGCTGCCGCGCCGCATGACGGAAAAAGAGCCGTGGCTGATGCGGTTGGCTCACATGATTCACAACCCGGTCTTGAAAACCTGCATGGATCATCGGTTCGCGGTCGTGACCTTTGCGGCCTGCGTGCTGGTGTTCGCGTTTGGCATGATCGCTCCGAATCTCGGCAGCGAGTTCATCCCGCGACTCTCGGAAGGCTCGATGACGGTCAATGTCGTGCGTCTGGCGGGGACGGACCTCGGCGAATCGAACCACATGAATTCCGTGATGGAGCGGATCATTCTCGACAAATTCCCGGACGAGGTGCGGCACGTCTGGAGCCGCGTCGGCACGGCCGAAGTCGCGACCGATCCGATGGGGATCGAACTGACCGACATGTACGTCACGCTGCATCCGCGCTCGCAATGGAAGCGAGCCAAGAGGCAGGAGGAATTGCTGGGCCTGATCGAAAAGGAAGTCCGTCCGATTCCCGGCCAGAAGGTGGCGTTCTCGCAACCGATTGAGCTGCGGATGAATGAGATGGTTTCCGGCGTGCGATCGGACCTCGGCATCAAGCTGTTCGGCGACGATTTTTCGTTGCTCATCAAGAAGGCGGAGGATATCGAAAAGATTCTGAAGAAAATCGACGGCAACGCGGATGTCTCGGTCGAGCAAGTCACCGGCCAACCGGTGTTGCAGTTGCAAATTAAGCAAGACGAGATCGCACGGTACGGCATCGCCGCGCAAACAGTGCTCGACCTGATTCAATCGGTCGGCAGCTTGGAGGTCGGGCAAGTCGTCGAGGGCCAGTTGCGGTTCCCGCTGGTGGCTCGACTGC
>JACRIH010000147.1 GCA_016235885.1 Planctomycetales bacterium
ACCGTCAACAACGACATCTTCTCCCACGAAGACATGCTCCCCACACTGCTCGCTGCCGCGGGCGTCCCCGACGTGAAAGAGCAGTTGCTCAAGGGCATGAAGGTCGGCGACAAGACCTTCAAAGTCCACCTCGACGGCTACAACCTCACCGATGCGCTGGCGGGCAAGTCGGCCAACCCGCGGCATGAGTTTTTCTACTTTCTGGACGACGGCACACTCGCCGGGCTGCGCTATGACAAGTGGAAGCTCGTCTTCGCCGAGAAGCCCGAGCACGGCTTGGCTGTCTGGCTGGCTCAGCCCAAGCCGCTGGATTTTCCCAAGGTCTTCAACCTCCGCGCCGACCCCTTCGAGACCGCGGACAAGGATGGCATGGACTACACCCGTTGGCTCATGGAGCACATTTTCGTGGCGGTGCCGGCGCAGCAATACATCGGCAAGTTCCTCGGCACGTTCAAAGAATTTCCGCCGAGCCAGAAGCCCGGCAGCTTCTCGCTGGATCGAGTGTTGGAGTCGCTTCAGACCCCGACCAAGGGAGGCAACTGATACCACGCTTGAATAAACCGCAGACTCAAGCTACCCGACCGCACCCGTGGAAACACGGGTGCGGCCATTTGCATCGTGGCCTTTGCAAAATCGTAACGCCGTAGCGGTTCGTAGCGGGCACGAACATCGCGCTGCAATCAACATCCGAAAGAATACAGCATGAAAAGCATCGGTACTCAAAACCTCGTCGTCGCCGCGCTCAGCGCTCTGACGCTGCTCGGCACGGTCGCTCCGGCCCTTGCAGCAGACAAAAAACCCAACATTGTTCACATCGTCGCCGACGATCTCGGTTGGAAGGATGTCGGCTTCAACGGCGCGACGGATATCAAGACGCCGAACATTGACGCGCTCGCCGCGGGCGGCGCGAAGTTCTCGCAGTTCTACTGCCACAACATCTGCACGCCGACGCGCGCCTCACTGATGACTGGCCGCTATCCGTTCCGCTACGGCCTGCAAACGATTGTCATCCCCGGCCCCGCCGGTTACGGCCTCGACACCAGCGAGCGGCTACTGCCGCAAACCCTTGCGGATGCCGGTTACACCACGGCCATCATCGGCAAATGGCATCTCGGCCACGCGGACACGAAGTATTGGCCCAGGCAGCGCGGCTTCGATTACCAATACGGCGCGATGATCGGCGAGTTGGATTACTACACGCACAGCGACGCCGGCGTGCTCGATTGGTTCCGCAACAACAAGCCCGTGAAGGAAGAGGGTTACACCACCCAGCTCTTCGGTACCGACGCGGTGAAATACATCAACCGGCAGAGCGCCGACAAACCGTTCTATCTCTACCTCACTTTTAACGCGCCGCACACGCCGTATCAGGCACCGAAGGATTATATTGACCGCTACAAGAACATCGAGGATCCGACCCGCCGCACTTACGCCGGCATGATCGCTTGCCTCGACGACGAGATCGGCAAAGTCGTTGCCGCGCTCGACAAGCAGGGACTGCGCGAGAACACGCTCATTCTCTTCCACAGCGACAACGGCGGCACGCGCAACGCGATGTTCGCCGGCCAGATGGCCGATGTGACCAAGGTCAAGCTGCCTTGCGACAACGGCCCTTATCGCGACGGCAAAGGCACGCTCTTCGAAGGCGGCCACCGCGTTGCCGCGTGCGCCAATTGGCCGGGCCACATCAAGCCGCAGACCGTGGACGGTATCATCCACGCCGTGGACATCCATCCCACATTCGCCGCGCTGGCCGGTGCGTCCACCGCCAAGTGCAAGCCGCTCGACGGCATGAACGTCTGGGACACCATCGCCGAAGGCAAACCCTCACCGCGCACGGAATTCGTCTACAACGTCGAACCGTTCCGCGCCGCGATCCGTCAGGGCGATTGGAAAATCATCTGGCGTCCGCTCATACCGTCGAGTGTTGATCTCTACCACCTCGCGGAAGACCCCTACGAGAAGAACAACCTCGCCGCGGCGCACCCCGACAAGGTGGCCGCGATGCAGGCGCGGATTGAGGCGCTGGGCAAGGAAGCCGCCAAGCCGTTCGCCCTGATGTATATCTTCAAAGTCGGATTGGCGCACGGCAAGCCGGTCATGGGCTCCGCGGACGGCAAGGGAGCGGTAATGATTGATGTCGGCGACCCCTCGATCACCGACGAAGGCATCGGCGACGCCGACGTTCATCCGTGAATCCAGAGTTTGGCAGGCAACGTCAGGTCTGATGAAAACCAAATCGGAGCGAGCAGCGGTCATGGAGAAAAGCTATGTCCTCTCCATTGCCTCCGGTTCAACTTGAGAGGAATCCAAACCATGAATTCAAGACTCATCGCCGCCGCGCTTGTTGGCGCACTGACATTCACGACTTCCCGCGCTTGCGCTGCCGATCCGCTGCCCTCGTGGAACGACGGCAAGGCCAAACAATCCATCATCACGTTCGTCGAGAAGGTGACGAAGCAAGGCTCGCCGGACTTCGTGCCCGGACCCGAACGCATCGCCGTCTTCGACAACGACGGCACGCTCTGGGCCGAGCAGCCGATGTATTTCCAGGTGTTGTTCATCTTCGACCGCATCGAGGAACTCGCGCCGCAACATCCGGAGTGGAAGGACAAGGAACCGTTCGCGTCGGTGCTCAAGGGCGACGTGAAAGCCGCGCTGGCCGGCGGCGAACACGCGATCATGGAAATGGCGATGGCCACGCACGCGGGCATGACAACTGAGGAGTTCGAGAAAATCGTGAAGGACTGGATCGCCACCGCGAAACATCCCGTGACCAAGCGGTCCTATACCGAGATGGTTTATCAGCCGATGCTCGAATTGCTGGCTTACCTGCGTGAGAACGGCTTCAAGACCTTCATCGTCTCCGGTGGCGGCATCGAATTCATGCGAGTGTGGACGGAGAAGGTCTATGGCATCCCGCCCGAACAAGTCGTCGGCAGCAGCATCAAGACGAAGTACGAACTGCGCGACGGCAAGCCCGTGCTCGTGCGATTGCCGGAGATCAACTTCATCGACGACAAGGACGGCAAACCCGTCGGCATCAACCAGCACATCGGCCGCCGACCGATCGCCGCGTTCGGCAATTCCGACGGCGACTTGCAGATGCTCGAATGGACCACGGCCGGCCAAGGCCCGCGTTTCGGCCTGATCGTCCACCACACCGACGCCGAACGCGAATGGGCCTACGACCGCGAGTCACACATCGGCCGGCTGAATCAAGCGCTCGACGAAGCTCCGAAACGTGGCTGGGTTGTCATCGACATGAAGCGAGATTGGAAACTCATCTTTCCATTCCAGAAGTGACCGGGAGCCAAGGTTCGTGACGGACGCTGCCAGCGTCCGTCAGTCTTCACCAACCAGTGATCACTCCGATGCTGGCAGCGTCGGCCATAAATGCGTGGAAAGTCGGCCGCATTATTGATCCAATGATCTCCTCATACCAATCACCTCGATCGAAAGCTCGCATCATGAACGCTGAAAACAAACGCTTGCAGGAGTCTCGCGAGAACGAAACGCCGTGGAAGAAATGGGGGCCGTATCTGTCCGAGCGACAGTGGGGCACCGTGCGTGAGGACTACAGCGAAGGGGGCAATGCGTGGGATTATTTCAGCCACGATCAAGCCCGGTCGCGAGCGTATCACTGGGGTGAGGATGGGCTGGCGGGGATCTGCGACAACAAGCAGCGGCTTTGTTTCGCGTTGGCGTTGTGGAACGGCAACGATCCGATCCTCAAGGAGCGGCTCTTCGGGTTGACCAACAGCGAAGGGAATCACGGCGAGGATGTGAAGGAGTATTACTTCTACCTCGATTCGACGCCGACGCACTCGTTCATGAAGTATCTCTACAAGTACCCGCACGCGGCGTACCCGTATGACGATCTCGTGGCGAAGAACCGTCAGCGCGGCAAGTTAGACATGGAGTACGAATTGCTCGACACGGGCGTTTTCCACGAAGACCGCTACTTCGATGTCTTCGTTGAGTACGCCAAGTCCACACCGGAAGACTTGCTGATCGAGATCACGATCGCCAATCGCGGGCCGGAAGCGGCGACACTGCATGTGTTGCCGACGTTGTGGTTCCGAAACTCGTGGTCGTGGGGCGGTGATGTGGAGAAGCCGCTGCTGGAGTGTGCGTCACAGACGGACTCGCTGACGGCCGTCTCCGCGAGCGATCCGAAACTCGGACAGCGATTCTTCTACTGCGACGGCTCGCCCCGGTTGTTGTTCACGGAGAACGACACCAACACCGAGCGGCTGTTTGGTGTCCCGAACGCGACGCCGTTTGTCAAAGACGGAATCAACAACTGCGTGCTGCATGGAAAGTCCGACGCCGTGAATCCGGCGCTGACGGGAACGAAGGTCGCGGCGCAATACGTTATCACCGTTGGTGCGGGTGCCTCGCAGACCGTGCGACTGCGGCTCAGCGATTTGGCACCCAGCGCCATGACGATCGCGCCGGAGGATGGTCCCTTCGGGCTTTCGTTTGACGATCTCATAAATACTCGGCGGCACGAGGCGGATGAGTTCTACGCGGCCCTGACTCCAAAGTCGCTCAGCGAAGATCAGGGGCGCGTCCTGCGGCAAGCGCTCGCCGGGATGATGTGGTCCAAGCAGTTCTATTACTACGACATCAACAAGTGGTTGGAAGAGCGCGGCTCCGATCCCTTCAAGCCGAACCGCAAGCAGGCTCCGCGCAACGAGCATTGGCACCACATGTACAACGCCGATGTGATCTCGATGCCCGACAAGTGGGAGTATCCGTGGTACGCCGCGTGGGACTTGGCGTTTCATGTGCTGGCGCTGACGATGGTCGATCCCGACTTCGGCAAGCAGCAGCTCGACCTGATGCTGCGCGATCCCTACATGCACCCGAATGGGCAGATTCCGGCCTACGAATGGAACTTTGGCGACGTCAATCCGCCGGTTCACGCTTGGGCGACGATCTTCACGTATCGTTTGGAAAAAGCTCGCACTGGAAAAGGTGACACGGCCTGGCTGCAACGCTGTTTCCAGAAACTGCTGCTGAACTTCACCTGGTGGGTCAATCGCAAGGACCGGTCGGGCAAGAATGTGTTCGAGGGTGGCTTTCTCGGCTTGGACAACATTGGTGTCTTCGATCGCAGCGCGCCGCTGCCGACCGGTGGCTACTTGGAACAGGCCGACGGCACTGCTTGGATGGCGATCTATTGTCAGAACATGCTGGAGATCGCGACCGAGTTGGCGATGGAAGACCCCGGCTATGAAGACATGGCTCTCAAGTTTTCGCAGCACTTCCTGTGGATCGCGTCGGCAATGATTCACGCTGGCGAGGACACCGGGATGTGGGATGAAGAAGACGGCTTCTTCTACGACGTGCTGCAGTTGCCCGGCGGTCAGGCTCAGCGACTAAAGGTGCGTTCGATGGTCGGTCTGCTGCCGCTGTGTGCCGCGACCGTCTTTGAAGGAGAACTCATTAAGAAGTACCCGGAGGTCGGGGTCAGGCTCAAGAATTTTCTCGATGCACGGCCGGAGTTGTTCGCGTTCATTCACGACCCGCGCCAGTTCGGTCACGCGGGCCGGCGGCTCGCCTCCATCCTGGACGAAACCAAGTTGCGCCGAGTGCTGGCGAAGATGCTCGACGAGAACGAGTTCCTCAGCCCCTACGGCCTGCGTGCTCTCTCGCGCTATCACGCCGAGCACCCGTATGAGTTCCATGTCGGCGATCAAAGATACTGCGTCGGATATTTGCCGGCCGAATCGGACAGCGGCATGTTCGGCGGCAACAGCAACTGGCGCGGCCCGATCTGGATGCCGGTCAACGCGCTCATCATCCGCGCGTTGATGCAGTACTACACCTACTACGGCGACGAGTTCCAAGTGGAATGCCCGACGGGCAGCGGCCGGATGATGACGCTGTATCAAGTCGCCGAAGAACTCACGCGCCGTCTTTCCAACATCTTTGTCCGCGATGAACAAGGCCGCCGTGCCGTCTTCGGCGGCAGCGAGAAGTTTCAATCCGACCCGCACTGGCGCGACTGCCTCCAGTTCTACGAATACTTCCACGGCGACAACGGAGCCGGCCTGGGTGCCAGCCATCAAACCGGTTGGACCGGCGTCATCGCCCGCCTCATGCACGTTTTTGCGTCCGTCTCGGCAGAGCAAATGCTCGAAAGTGGCAAGAGAGCGTATTTCCAACAGCAGGCCGAAACCGTCCAGAAACCGACCGAGCCGAGTCGCAGTGCGGCAACGGTCGGTCGATAGCGCGGTGAAGCCGCAGATACGTAGCCATCACCGCTCCGCGTGATGAGCCGAATGGCCAAATCGCGTCGATGTCGCTTCGGCTCGTCACGCGGAGCGATGACGGCTACGTTCGCTCCAGCACGCTTTTTGGCGTCGAAGCAAAGAAAGAAAAGACAGATGGCAACGCCGCGTTATCCTTCGCTGTACCAGATCAACACCCGCGTCTGGCTGACGGAGTTGTCGCGCACCCTCGGCCACCGCGCGACGTTGGACGACATCCCCGATGCGTCACTGGATGAATTCGCCCGCCAAGGCTTCGACTGGATTTGGTTGCTGAGCGTTTGGCAGACCGGCCCGTTCGCGCAAGCGATCTCGCGAAAGAATGCCGGGTGGCGGCACGAATTCGAGCAGACGCTATCCGACCTGACTGACGACGACATCGCCGGTTCCGGCTTCGCGATCACGAGCTACTCCGTTCACAAGGATCTCGGTGGCGACGCGGCGCTTGCACGGCTGCGAGCGCGGATGCAAAAACGCGGACTCAAGCTGATGCTCGATTTTGTCCCGAACCACATGGCTCCCGATCATCCGTGGGTCGAGCAACATCCTGACTATTTCATCGCCGGCAGCGAAATTGATCTCGCCCGCGCGCCACAGAATTACTTCCGAGTGCCGACGACGAACGGCTCGCGACTGTTCGCCTATGGCCGAGACCCGTACTTCGACGGATGGCCCGACACAATCCAACTCAACTATGGCAACCCGGACTTGCAGCAGGCGATGATCGGCGAACTGACTCGCATCGCCGGGCAGTGCGACGGCGTCCGCTGCGACATGGCGATGCTCGTCCTGCCCGATGTGTTCGAGCGGACGTGGGGCATCCGAGCGGAACTCTTCTGGCCGAAGGCGACCGAGTCCGTGCGGAAGAAGCATCCGCAGTTCCAATTCATGGCCGAGGTCTATTGGGATCTCGAATGGACGATGCAGCATCAGGGATTCGATTACGCCTACGACAAGCGACTCTACGACCGGCTGCGTGAGCATCACGCTCGGCCCGTGCGAGAACACTTCCACGCGGGACTCGATTATCAGGACAAACTCAGTCGCTTCCTGGAGAACCACGACGAGCCGCGCGCGGCGGCGACGTTTTCGCGAGAGGTTCACGAAGCGGCTGCCGTCATCACGTTTCTGTCACCCGGCCTGCGATTCTTCCATCAAGGCCAATTCGAGGGCCGCCTGAAACGGATCTCACCACATCTCGTCCGCGCACCCGCTGAGGATGTGGATGAGAACTTGAAACAGTTCTACGAGCGATTGCTGGCGGTCCTGCGCCACGACGCCGTTCGCAACGGATCGTGGCGACAACTCGAATGCGCTTCGGCGTGGGACGGCAACGGATCCAACGACAACTTCATCGCCTGCGAGTGGCAGGGAACCGACGGCCAACGACTGCTCGCGGCCGTCAATTACTCGCCCAACCAAAGCCAGTGCTATGTCCGCTGGCCGCACGATGACTTGAGACAAAGTAAGTGGCTGCTGAAGGACCGCATGGGTGAGGCTGCCTATGATCGTGATGGAGCCGACTTGCTTTCGCGTGGCTTTTATCTGGACTTGCCCGCGTGGGATTACCATGTCTTTCATCTTGAACACCGTTAGCCGGTTTCAGAAATGACAAGTTCGTGCCGACGCTGGCATCGTCGGCCACGATGCCACAGATTTGGAACGACTGAAGTGACCAGCCCAAACAACCACTGGAAGGACACAACGATGAGATTAAAGCACTTCACACTGCTCGCCGCCGTCAGCCTCACGCTGTTCGCTGCGCTCGCACCGACCGCTCAGGCTCAAGAAGTCCTGCCCAAACCCGATCAGCCCTTCAAGGGCAAGATCGGTCGCACGGCGAAGGAATCCACGACGGACTTTCCGAAGCCGATCGCAGCGCCGAAAGGTGCTCCGAATGTGCTGCTCATCATGACGGATGATGTGGGCTTCGGCGCGGCATCTACGTTCGGCGGCCCAGTCCCCACGCCGAGCTTCGACAGGCTGGCGAAGGCCGGTTTGCGGTTCAATAACTTTCACACCACGGCGCTCTGTTCGCCCACGCGGGCGGCGCTCATCACCGGACGCAACCATCACACCTGTGCTTCCGGGGTCATCACGGAGATGGGCACGGGCTTTCCCGGCTACAACACGCTGATGTCCAAGAGTTGTGGGACGGTCGCGGAAATCCTCAAGCAGAACGGCTTCAACACGTCGTGGTATGGCAAGAACCACAACGTGCCCGACTGGCAGAGCAGCCAGGCCGGGCCGTTTGATCTTTGGCCGACGGGGTTGGGCTTTGAGTACTTCTACGGGTTCCTAGGGGGCGATACCGACCAATGGCATCCGGCGATTTTCGATGGCACGAAGCCGGTCGAGGCACCGGACGACCCGAATTATCATCTCGATGCCGATCTGGGGGACCGGGCCGTCGCTTGGATTCGCCAGCAACATTCCCTCGCGCCGGACAGGCCGTTCTTCGCCTATTACTCGCCGGGTCTGTGTCACGCGCCGCATCACGCTCCGAAAGAGTGGATCGCGAAATTCAAAGGCCGGTTCGACCAAGGCTGGGACAAGGTGCGCGAGGAGACGCTGGCGAGACAGATCGCGCAGGGCGTTGTCCCCGCTGGCACCAAGCTCACCGCTCGTCCCAAGGAAATCCCCGCGTGGGATTCGCTGAACGCCGACCAGCGGAAGCTCTCCGCCCACATGATGGAGGTGTATGCCGGCTGCCTGGCCTACGTTGATCACAACATCGGACGGGTCATCAAAGCGGTCGAGGAAACCGGCGAACTGGAGAACACGCTCATCATCTATCAAATGGGAGACAACGGCGCGAGTGCCGAAGGGACGTTGCAGGGCCTGTCGAACGAAGTCGGCGTTGCCGCCAACGGCGTGCAGGAGAGCCTTTCGTATCTGCTGTCCGTGCAGGACGAACTTGGCGGCCCGCTGCACTACAACCACTATCCGGTCGGCTGGGCACACGCGATGTGCTCGCCGTTTCAATGGACCAAGCAGGTCGCCTCGCACTTCGGCGGCACGGCCAACAACCTCGTGATCTCGTGGCCCAAACGGATCAAGCAGGTCGGCCAGGTTCGCTCGCAGTTCAGCCACGTCATTGACATCGCACCGACGATTCTCGAAGCGGTCGGGGTCAAGGAACCGACGCTGCTCAACGGCGTGAAGCAGACGCCAATCGAAGGGACGAGCCTCGTTTACACCTTCGACGACGCGAATGCTCCCGCACGTCGCAAGACGCAGTATTTTGAAATGCTCGGCAACCGTGCCATCTATCACGACGGCTGGATGGCCAGCACCACGCCGCTGCGCCTGCCGTGGGCACCGCCGGCCCCTGGTGTTCCCAGCGCGAATCCCGACGACTTCCAGTGGGAGCTGTACCATGTGGCGAATGACTTCTCGCAGTCGCGGGACGTTGCCGCCGCGAACCCCGCGAAGCTCAAGGAACTTCAGGCGGTCTTCGACCAGGAAGCGAAGAAGTACAACGTCTATCCGCTCGACGCTTCGTTCGCCGAGCGTGCGGACGTGAATCTGCGTCCGAGCCTCACCCGCGGACGCAACACGTTCACCTATTATCCGGGGACGTTCCGCGTTCCCGAAGGTGCGGCCCCGGAAGTGAGAAACAAGGACTTCACCATCACGGCGGACGTGGAGATTCCGGAAGCCGGAGCCGACGGCATGCTCGTCACGCAAGGCGGCCGGTTCGGCGGCTGGGGCTTGCTCGTCATGGATGGCAAACCAGAGTTCGATTACGCGTTCTCCAATCAGAAGCAGCACAAGTATCGCGTCGCCGCGAAGGACAAGCTCGCCCCCGGCAAGCACACGCTCAAGTTCGACTTCAAATACGACGGCCCCGGCTACGGCAAGGGCGGCACCGGCACGCTCGCGGTGGACGGCAAGCCAGTCGCGCAAGGCAAGATCGAACGCACCGTCCCTGTCCGCTTCTCACTCGATGAGACCTTCGACATCGGCATGGACACCGGCACGCCGGTCGTCGAGGACTACGTCAACAAGATGCCGTTCAAGTTCACCGGCCATCTCAAGAAAGTCGTGATCGAACTCGGCAAGAGCGGCCTCGCGGCGGCCGATGCGAAGCCGTTGGAAGGAGCTGCCAAGAGGGTCGCGGCAGTGCGGGACTAAGCGCGGTGGCCTGAGAAGCGGAAGCCGTCCAACCGTCTGCGTACGTCGTCAGCAAGTCGGCGGGCGCGGATGGCCACGGTCAAAAACACTTTAGGAATCGCAATGGCCAAAAAAACTTCCGCTCCGACAGCGAGTGCAACCGAACTCACAGTTCCACCTCCAGAGAAATCTGCCGCGGCACGTGATCTGGCAGGACTGCGCGAGTTCTGGCAGACGACGGCTCCGTATGATCCGCTGCGTCCGTTGGATTCGCGGGAGACGCGATACGAATTGGGCAAGGCATTGCGAGAGCAGACGCCGCGCGAATCGCACGCGGCCTGGACTCCGGTGGCGGATCGAGCGGACCCGGTCGCGACGGTGCTGGCCAGCAATGTGGGGCGTGAGGAGAGTTTGGTCCCGCTGCGGATGGCTCGCATGGCGGAGTCGCCGCTTGCGTTCTTGCGCGGAGCGTGCGCGGTCATGGCGGGGGACTTGGCTCAAACGCCGGTCAGCGGGCCGCAAGTCGTGATCGATGGCGACGCGCACATCAACAACTTCGGGCTGTATGGGACTCCGCAGAGGGATGTCGTGATCGACATCAACGACTTCGACGAGGCGACCATTGGGCCGTGGGAGTGGGATTTGAAGCGGCTGGTCGCCAGCGTGAATGTGGCCGGTCGCGAGAACGGACTCGATGCCGAGGAGCGACGTGCGGCCGTGATGCGGTGCGTCGGAGGATATTCGCTGAACGCTCAGCGGTTGATGAAACTCGGAATCTTGGAAACCTGGTCGCTGTTCGCCTACGCCGAACTGGAACGGAACGAAGCGGTCCTCAAATCGGTGAGAATTCAGATCGGCAATAAATTCCGAGCGGTCGTCAAGAAGGTTCTGGCGAAAGCGCAGCGGACACACAACGACACGCTGTTGGAGAAGGTCGCTCGGCGGCAAGCGGACGGTGGTTGGCGGTTCGTCGAAGATCCGCCGATCCTGACGAGCCTCGACGAAGACACTCGACAGAAAGTCATCGCCTCGCTGACCGAGTACGCCGAGACGCTGCCGCCGGAGTACCGCATCATGCTGCATCGTTACTCGGTCGCGGATGTGTGTCATCGCGTGGTCGGCGTCGGCAGCGTTGGGACGCGAGCGTACCTGGTGCTGCTGTTTGGCAATGGCGACGACGATCCGCTGTTCCTGCAAGTCAAAGAGGCGGTCGCTCCGGCTCACGCGCCGTACTTGCCACCGCTGCCCGTGCGAGTCACTCACGAAGGTTTCCGAATCATCAAGACACAGCGGTTGTTGCAATCCCTCGGCGATCCGTTGCTGGGCTACACGACCATCGACGGCCGGCACTACTTCGTGCGGCAGATGAAAAACCTCAAGGCGTCCATGCCGATCGAATTCCTCACCGGCGAACCGTTCGAGTTCTGGGGCTGGATCTGCGGCATGCTGCTGGCTCGCGCACACGCTCGCACTGGCGACATCGCCAAGATCGCCGGCTACATTGGCAAGTCCGACGCCTTCGCCACCGCGCTGGCCGACTTCGCCGAAGCCTACGGCGACCAAACCGAACGGGACCACGCGGCTCTCGTGGAAGCCGTGCGGACGGGGCGTGTTGAGACGCTGGCCAATTCGGATTTGTGAACGGCAGGAGAAAATTCGACTGTAGCCGAAGTCGTGAGACTTCGGTTGTTTCCGCGTCACCGAAGTCTCACGCTTCGGTTACGGGAAGATGAGTGCTGCCGTTCGCCTTCGTGAACGTGCCACGCAAGCCTATCGGGAATGACATCATGGATCCGACGTTGAACAACGAACGCGAACTGTATTTTGAGCGCGGCGGGCCGTCGTATCGCTTGATGCAGCGGATCGGACTGGTGCGCGGGGATGATCCGTCGGTTCGGCGGCGAATCGTGGCGTTTCTCGCGCTAACCTGGATTCCGCTGCTGATCCTATGTGCGTTGGAGACCCGCGCCATCGCGGGAACGGCGGAGGAATCCTTCCTGCTGGACTTTGCGTCCTACGCGAGGTTCTTTATCGCGGTTCCTCTGCTGATCGTGGCGGAAGTCATCGTCGGGCCGAGGCTGACATCGGCGGGAATGCAATTCGTACAGGCCGGCTTCGTGCGGGCGGAAGATTATCCGGCCTTCGATCAAGCGATCGCTCGCGCGGCCCGGCGGCGAGAATCGTTGTGCGCGGAACTGATCCTCCTGGGCATGGCTCTGATTGGAGCCTGGACATTCACCGCCGAGACCATCGGCGGAGGCGCGACGGGGACATGGAATTCCACGTTCACGGCCAGCGATGCGGGCCAGCGGTTGTCGTTCGCCGGGTTGTGGTATCACGTCGCCGCCGTGCCGCTGTTGCAGTTTCTGTTTTACCGCTGGCTGTGGCGGTTGCTGATCTGGTTCCTGTTTCTCTTCACCGTTTCGCGGCTGAACCTGAAACTGGTCGCGACTCATGCGGACCAAGCCGGTGGTCTCGGATTCCTCGGCGTCGCGCATACGTCGTTGGGTGTGTTCGCATTTGCAATCAGCGCCATTCTGAGTGCCGACGCCGCGTTCCGCATCGTGTTCCACGGTGCTGCGATTGAAACCTTCAAGATGCCGCTGGTGGTGCTGCTGATCCTTACTCAGACATTGATCCTCGCCCCGCTGCTGATGTTCGTTCCGATTCTGGCGCGGACGCGACGCGAATGGCTGCGTTCCTACAGCCTGCTGGTCGTGCGCTACAACCGCACCTTCCACGAAAAGTGGATCGACGGCCCGCCGCCCGAAGGGGAACCGCTGCTGGGCAGCGCCGACATTCAATCGCTGGCGGACTTGGGCGGCAGCTTCGAGTTCATCCGCGCGATGCGAATTGTTCCCTTCAACCAACGCATCGTTCTGCAACTCGCCGTCATCACAGCGCTGCCGGGCCTGCCGCTGCTGCTGCTGGTCGTGCCCATCGAAAAAGTTCTGGATACGCTGAGCGGAGCCTTGCTATGAGTTCCGATTCGGATGACACAAACCGGGGCTAGCGCCCTGCGGCTGATTGGAAAGGACAGCGCCGACGCTGACAACGTTGGCCACGAAGGACATTCATGACGGCTGAAAACCAAACACTGTTGATCGTGTTAACGTTGGCCGTGTTGGCTCCGGTGATTGTGGAGTTGATTCCGCGCGTCGCGATTCCGGCGATTGTCCTGGAGATTGTGCTGGGGATTCTCGTGGGGCCTCAAGTGTTGCAGTGGGCGGAACCGAATCAGCAGTTGGAGTTGCTCTCGCGGTACGGCATGACGTTTTTGTTCTTCCTGGCGGGCTTGGAAATTGACTTCGCGGCGATTCGTGGGCGACCGATCGCGTGGGCCGGTCTCGGTTGGTTGGTATCCGTTGGCCTCGCGATGGCGGCCGGTTGCGGGTTGCAGGCGGCTGGAGTCATCGTCTCTGGCTTGGTCGTGGCGACGGCATTCACGACCACGGCGTTGGGGGCACTCATTCCCATCCTGAGAGATTCGGGGACGCTCAATTCCAAGTTCGGGGCGTTCGTGTCCGCGGCCGGAGCGGTCGGTGAGTTTGGTCCGGTCGTGATGATCTCGGTCGCGTTGAGTCGCGAGGGTGGATCGAAATCGGTGCTGTTCATCGCTGCCTTTGCGGGGATCACACTGAGCTGCGCCTATTTCGCGGCGACGGCTCGGCCGATGCCCGCGATTCGACTTCTCAAGCGGAAGCTGCACACCAGTGCTCAACTTCCCATTCGAGTCTCGTTGCTCGTGTTGGCCGCGCTGATCGTGATCACGAAGCAGTTCGGGTTGGATTCAGTCCTGGGAGCGATCGCGGCCGGAGTCGTTGTCAGCCTGGCGTGCCGTGGTCACGACGGCGAAGCGGTGCGTCACAAGTTGGAAGCAATCGGCTTCGGGTTCTTCATTCCGATGTTCTTCATCGCGACCGGCATCAAGTTCGATCTGCACGCACTAACCGCGACCCCCGCAGCGTTGTTGCGAGTGCCGCTATTCCTTGGAATGTTTCTCGTGGCTCGCGGCGTCCCGGTGTGGTTGTGTCGTCGTGATCTGCCGCGCGGTGATTGGCTGCCGCTGGCCTTGATGTCATCGACCGC
>JACRIH010000151.1 GCA_016235885.1 Planctomycetales bacterium
AATTCGCCTGCAGGCTGTTTGGTCTTCCATCCGGACCTGAACCGTGTGGGAGACCGTAACTCAACGTCTTGGCAATCTTTCGCGTCACCCTGTCGAGTGTCGCCGACTGACCATGACGGAATGAAATGCAGGCAGCGTGCCAGAGAATGTTCAACGATCCCGCCGAGGGGCAATCGGGGGTGGGGTGTTTCCAGAGCGAAACAGCAGCTTGCGTTGAACTTAAGAGATGTGAACACCCCGTGAGGAAATCGGGGATGTCAGATGGGAAAATGCCATCAGATGGGTGGCCGTGTTAAGCGGTCTGAACACTGCTTGACATCAATGCGTTCAGACTAAATAACAAACCTCCAAGGGGAGCAAGCTCCCCTTGGAGGTGTTCGGCGATCCGAACGAATTCCAGATTACGTCTCGCTCGTCGCGGTGGCCGAGGCTCCGCAGACCAGATCGCAGCTCGTGTTCGCGTCGCAATCATCAGTGCTGTCGATGAACGTCATGCCCGAGTAGCCGCTCTTGGCCTTCGAACCAACGGCGGCGTCAGTTCCCTTGAAACCGGTGAACGAGTAACCCTGACCCAGGGCACCGATCGCGTTCGAGATGTCGTTCAATTCGGTGTTGACCGCAACGGCCACTTCGCTCAGCCCGACGATCATGGCGAGGACGCCGATCGTGAGGACGAGGACCAATTCGGCGGAGATCACGAAGCCAGCTTCATCATTCCAAAGATTACGCATAGTTGAGTTCCTTTTCGCTGTGAGAGACGTTAGTGAGAGAAACGTGAGAGAAGCACGCATTGACATCGAGAGAGAAGCATGGCTCCCCAACCCATCGCCCAGCCCGCGGGAAGCGAGCCGATGTCCTGGCGATAACTAGCGACGCGAACCGAGTTTCCTTGGAATTCACGTCGTTGGTGCAGCCGAGTTGGCCAACTCGGCTGCGTTTCCTGCAGGCCACAAATCCCTGAAGTCCGGCGCTGAGACGACGGTCTTCAGAAGGTGTATTCACGGGGAGGGTATGCGAATACCCTCCCCGGAGGACTCAGGAGGTACGGCTCTGTTCGGCGCGGAGGTCAGGTACTCCCCCCACCCGGCAGGTGCTCTCTAGTTCACCCGCCAGAGCCATCTCCCGTGTTTGACGTTGGGAAAACTTGGCTAACAGCCAAGTGGTTGGGTTGCATCAATTCACCACCAGAGGCGTTTCTTCAACTGGTGGTGTGATTGAGCAACACAGGAGATGAAATGCATCCTCCATGCCGTTGCCAAAAGGCAACGTGGAGATGATCGCAGTTTCGCCTGAGTTGACGGGCTGTTCGCAGACGCAACTAATTGGACGGGAAAAGGATGGAATCATCCCTTCGACAACGTCCGACTTCACGCCAGGGTCACCATGTGGTGACGGCGTGTTGAGAATAGTCAACCATCATGAACAACCGGTTGACATGGCGTGTACAGAATTCTCAACAAATCCCGAAATCCAAGCAGTTGGCGCTGCTCGCAATTCGGAGTTTGGCACAATGAGATTTGCGATCCGTGAATGACTCATAGGGATTCGCAGCCACGGCGACTTCACTAAAGGCGACCATCAGGCCGGGGGAGTGGTTTTAACGGCAGTCACCGGTCCGATTTCGCGAAAGCTGATCAGCACATCACCCAATCGCAACCGTACTTTCTCCATTTCTTCTGATGACATTTGGTTGGTCAGTAACAAGAGGCACGGTCGATCGTCGCCGTCCGTTCCGTAACCAAAACTCTGGAGACCAGGCACGTTCATCAGCCATTCGAGATTCGACTCCAAAATCGCCTCGGCTTGGTCCTGTGTCAGGAGGTCAGGCATGATGTCCTCGTGCGTGATCGCAAAAGCCCCTCGCTAGACGAAACGGTTGATTCCCAAGGCACTCATGACCGTTCCGATGGGGGTTCCGAATGTGATTCCACTCGATTCATCACCAGCGAACAAGAGCGCAACGGGTTGCGACGAGCCCGCAGTGATGATCAGGGAACCCGAGTCGCCCCGTCGGCTGAACGCGCCGCCAATTCCCTGAATGACGACTTGATTTCGGAAAAACGCACGACCACGCTGATACCCGATCCATCCGTTGAATCCGAGCCCCACAATGACTCCCGCCGTGGTGTCCGTCGTACGACCAGTCTTTCGGACGGAAAGGTGAATGGCAGGAGAAACGGGGAGGGGATTGATCGATAACGGCGAGACATGCGTAAAGGCGGTGAATGCCACGGCCGCATCGACGAAATTCTGGCCACCAAAGTTGATTGGGACAAAGTCCTCCAAGTGCCCGATCACGTCCCCCGGTTCCAGGCCACCGTCGCGAACTCCCGGTTGAACGATGGGATCGCCAATCGTTGCACCATTCTCTGCCGCGATCACATGGTTGTTGCTCAGGAGGCAGAGGTTGCCGTTGTTTCGCACGACGAGTGTCCCAAGAGTTCCGGCGGTGACAAGGCGATGTCCGATGGAGGATCCGCACGGCACTGGTCGCTGGTGCCTGACATTGTCAAACGCCACGACTTCGCCGACGGACTCGACGTCGGTGTGAATGCCATTGATCTCACCGGGAATTGCCGCCGCTGCATGGACCCGTGATGACGACAGTTTGTTGCGGACGTAGACCTTCACGCACAGATCACCCGTCAGTCCGCCATTGGTGGATTTTTCAGAAATGCCCCAGGCCAGGATGTTCTCATGACCCGCTGACGCACCGCGACTGCGGGTCGCGGTGGCCGAAGCCGTGAATGCGGAAAGTCCGCCCAGCCGTGACTCCAACTCATCTCGGGCGAGGAAGAGGTCGTCTCCAGGAAGTTTCGTACCGATGGGACAGTGGTACGATTGGACGGTCGAAGCCGACCCGGCGATCGGTGCCGCGGGATTCCATTGGTTGATGGAATTGGGTGTGGAGTCAGCAGTCTTGGAAGTGTCTGAAGCGTGATCGCGACTTTTGGCCATGATTCAAACCTTTGGTTCGAGGAAATGACGAGTTCTACGAAGACATGCAAGACAATGAGTCCTTGGAGCCAATTCGTTCTGGCCTTTGGAGTGGCAGGACTCGGATCGGCCATCCGATGCCGCGATAGTTTGCAGGGGAATTGCACGACAAGTGCTCTCCACCGCGAGCGACATCCTCGCGGCGGAGAGCCAATCGGAAACAAGGTGGAGAAGTGTTTATGGACGTTTCCGAATTTCGATCCGCACTCCTCCTGGTGCCGCGGTCGGAGTCGGCAGGTTTGGATTCTGATTCGGAGGAGTTGCTCCGCCGTGTCCGGGTGGTGTCGCCGGTGGGAGGTTCGGATTTTGGTTTAGGTTCGGATTTGGATTCGGTGTCGGATTCAGATTCGGATTCTGGTTTGGCGCCACTCCCGGCCCCGGTCGACAGATGAGTACTGCTCGACAAGTTCCGACGGGGATATTCTGTGTGTTCAATCCAGAGATCAGACCCCCCGAGACAACACCCCCCTGGTAGACCCCGCCTTGAAACAGGATGGAATTTCCTTGGAGATTTCCGTCCGATCCGACACAGATTGATCCGGGCGCAAATCCCGAAATCAGCCCGGGCAATTCATAGATCACGAGTGAGTCACACGACGTGGCTTGTGCCTGTGCCACTGCTGCATTCGCAGCCGGTGCCGCAGCCGCCTGTGCCTGTGCTCCAGCCGCTTGGGCATTCGCCCCCGCAGCGAATCCCGCCGCGCCGTAGCTCAGTGAAGTCGAACTGCTGAACGATGCCCCGACTCCGCTGGCTCCCGCCAGGATCGCGTTCGAGTTCAAACCGCTGCCACTCCTCGAATCGACGAACGAGGAACTGAATGTTTGGGCCTTGATCTTTACCCCCCCCCCACCACTGCTGCCTCCTGCGGCCGAAGCAGATGCACCACCGCCATTGCTACTGCTGGCATTGCCGAAGCTGTTGTACCCCGTCGTCGAATAACTCTGATTCAACGCGGTGAAGGCACCGCCGAGATCGTTAAATTCCTCAACGACCGAGGACTGCATCGCCGAAATCCCGGCGATCAATCCGATTACTGCCATTGTCACCACGGTCACCAATTCTGCCGAAACGATGAACCCGCCTTCGTCCGCGATCAATGGACGCAACCAAGTTCGCACCCAGTGGTGGCGCAACACGCTAAGAAGTTTCATGGTCTCTCTCCCTGTTTTGTAAATGGAAACAACGCAAAGGAACTCCTCCCGCCTGCTGTGAGGGAGCTGCGGCGCGACACTACGTCCGACCCCAGCCCACGGCAGTTCATCGCGCAGCGAATTGCACGATTCATTGCTGGGCCAATCCGTGGCCACGTCACTTCTGAATTAATTTCGCGACCGCCGGTCGCCGAGTGGGAAGCAGTTGTGTCCGCTTCTGTCATCACAAAGAGGAAGGAACTTGGGACCTCTCTGGATGCATACCACTCGGCAAACCGTCGGACGACGGCCGGAAAACTCCCGGCCACCGCAGTGGTCTCTCAGGTCACTGCGGCTGTTTCACGGCGGTCTCTCAGGTCGCCGTGAACTCGAACGTGACGGTCTCTCAGGTCGCCACGCACGCTCTCTCTTTCTTTCTCTTGATCTCTCATCACAATCGCTCCCGCCTTTTCGTGTCGGAACAATCGTTACCATTGGCACATCTCGTACCTTCCTCACATCCGGCATCGTCGTCACGACGGGTATCCTCGCTGCAAACCGAATCAGTTTTGCAGCTTGAGACGTTTGCCCCGGGGATAACGATGGTACCGACTCTGATGATTCTGTCGGTTGTGGCGCAAAGGTGGATTTACACGACGTTTCATGTTGTATCAATCGCACTGAACAAAGCGGTCCTGCTGGTTGTACCGACGACACAGGTAAACTTGGGGCGGCCACGAATCGGAAAGCCGCCGCGGCAATGACATGACGAGCGCGGCAGAAGTGCTTGCAATGGTGAATGCGGAACTTCAATCCCTTCCGTTCACTTGCCGAGTCGGATATGAAGCAGACCCGATTTCCGCAAACGGGCATTGCTCGGTGGGCGCGATCTCAGCCCTCGAACTCGGTCCGAATCAGCAAAGATTCAGGAGTGAAATCACATGGCCCACTGCTTGGTCACGGGCGGAGCCGGCTTCATCGGCAGCCATCTCACGGAGAAGCTGCTGGCACAGGGGCACGAGGTGACCGTGCTGGACGACTTGTCGACCGGTGCTCGCGACAACTTGCGGAGCATTGAGAATCACCCGCGGTTGCACCTCCGCGTGGGATCGATCACCGACCCCGTGCTGCTGGCAGACGTGGTGCGGGGAATCGAGGTGATCTACCACCTCGCGGCTGCGGTCGGTGTGAAACTGGTGGCGGACGACCCGGTTCGCACCATTGAAACGAACATCTACCCGACCGAAGTCCTCTTGCGGCTGGCGGTGCAGGGGGGCCAGAAATTTTTCCTCGCGTCCACCAGCGAAGTCTACGGCAAGAATCCGAAGCCGCAGTGGACCGAAGAAGAGGACTTGCAGTTTGGAGCCACTTCACGGCCGAGGTGGGCCTACGGTTGTTCCAAAGCGATCGACGAATTCTTGGCGCTCGCGTACTACCGCAAGTTTGGCTTGAAGGTGGTGATCGGGCGATTCTTCAACGTCGTGGGACCACGGCAGGTGGGGCACTACGGCATGGTGATCCCGCGTTTTGTCGATCAAGCGTTGGCTGGCGGTCCGATTGTCGTTTACGACGACGGCGAGCAGATCCGCTGCTTCGCTCACGTCGGAGAAGTTGCCGATACCGTCATGCGGTTGATGGACACTCCCGCCGCAATCGGCCGCGTGCATAACATCGGCAGCGACAAGCCCGTTTCCATCCGCGACTTGGCCGCCGAAATTGCCCGCCGTGTCGATTCGCGAGTTCAGATCAACTTCATTCCCTATGGCCAGGCGTACGGTGACGACTTCGAAGACATCCGCCGCCGTGTGCCCGATCTGACCCGCTTGCAGCAGACGCTCGGATCGAAACCATCCAAGCCGCTGGGGGACATTCTGGACGAAATCATTGCCCACAAACGAGCACAACTCGCATCGGGAGGGTGATGTAGTCCGGACGAGGGCGTCCGGACTACGAACTCGGCAACGTCTCGCTCGCCGGTTTGACGTCACCCAACTCAAACCCCAGCAATCGGCAGGGCAGGGGACCGTTGAACAACTTGTACTTGTGGACCGCGGGCAGTGGAATGTCGTGGGCGAGATTCAGGTTGCCGGCGAAGACGAACGCCTTCCAACCGGAAAAGTTCTCGATCAAGCGCTCGCCAAGCGTGCGGTAGAGTGTCCGGAGTTCTTCTGCGTCCCCCAATCGCTCGCCGTACGGCGGGTTGATGACGACCACGCCGGGACCGTCGATGGGTCGCCGGCCCAGGTAAGCGGTCGCCGACGACATCGTCAATCGAATGTCCCCGGACACCCCAGCGCGGTGCGCGTTCGATCGCGAAGTCGACACGGCCGACGGTTCGATGTCGTTGCCGAATAGCGGAGCCGGACACCTCGGAAACGCGGCCTGCTGAGCCTCGCTGCGAATTCGCGACCACAATTCGGGATCGAAGTCTGGCCAGTTTTCAAAGGGAAACTTCGCCTTTCGCAGCAAGCCGGGAGCCATGTTGCGAGCCTTCATCGCCGCTTCGATCACCAGCGTCCCCGAGCCGCACATTGGGTCGATCAAGGGAGACCGCCCGTCCCATCCGGTCAACTCGATGATCGCCGCCGCCAGAGTTTCCTTCAGCGGAGCCACCGCGGCGTCGGATCGGTATCCCCGTTCGTGCAGGCTTTTTCCCGAAGAATCCAGGCTGAGCGTGCAGCGTCCGCGGTCGAAATGGGCCTGCACGGACAGCGTCGGGTTGTCGGTATCTACGTTCGGCCGGGTTCCCTGTTCCTTGCGGAGCCGATCCACGATCGCATCTTTGATCTTCAGCGCTGCGAATTGCGTATGGTTGATGCCTTCGGAGGAATCGCGTTGCGGTGGGCGGCCTTTCGACCGCGAATCGGGCCGGCCACGCGAATCAGGTCGACTGCGTATATCCGTACGGCGGACGTCATCCGGTTTGCCCGATTGTTGTTCCCTGCGTTTCGCCGATGAACCAGCCAGCGTGGCATGGACGGCGAAGGTTTTGGTTGGATCGAGATACTGTTCCCACGCAATGCGTCGCACTTGGTCGTACAGCATTTCGGCATTGGCGGCTGCGAATTCGCGGAGCGGTCGCAGCACGCGAGTTCCCGTCCGGAGCCACAGGTTGGCGCGGTACAGCACTTCCAACGTGCCATCAAAATGCACTCCGCCCGGCACGATGCGGACATTCGCGGCCCCCAACCGCGACAATTCACCAGCAGTGATGGCTTCAATCCCGGCAGCCGAAACGGCGAATAACGACAACGTATCCAGAAGGCACCTCGTTTTCATTTTCCCGCGTGATCCGCAGGGTCGGACATTCTGGGGCTTCACGCACGGGAACGCCAGTCTGCGTTCCTTGATTCGCGCACTTCGTCACTCGTACAATCGCGGCGGTCTGTTCGGGCCGGGTCGCCCGCCGATGTTGGCAACGCCCGTCACTTGGAACTCAACACAGGAGCCTCGTCATGGGACTGTTTGACAAGCTGCGCGGCGAACTGATCGACATCATCGAGTGGATCGACGACACTCGCAACACGCTGGTGTGGCGATTCCCGCGCTATCAGAACGAAATCAAAAACGGTGCACAGCTCATCGTGCGGCCCGGCCAGATGGCGGTCTTCGTACATCGTGGACAGATCGGAGATGTCTTCGAGCCGGGGAACTACGAACTCAAGGCGGACAATCTGCCGATTCTGAGCACTCTCATGGGGTGGAAGTACGGATTCGACAGTCCGTTCAAGTCCGAGGTTTACTTCGTCAGCACGCGGCAGATCACCGACCTGAAATGGGGCACGCCCAACCCCATCATGCTCCGCGACCCCGAATTTGGCCCGATTCGGTTGCGAGCATTCGGTACGTATGCCCTCAAGGCGGTCGATCCAAAGGCGTTGCTCAAAGAACTTGTCGGCACCGACGGAGTCGTGGAAGCGGACGAGGTGAGCGAGCTACTGCGGTCGATGATCAATTCGACGTTTGCCGACATGCTCGGCGAATCGAAACTCGCGGCGCTCGACATCGCTGCGAACTACCGCGACATCGGAGAGAAGTTGCGGAAGGCGGTTTTGGAGAAAGTAGATGACGAATACGGACTGGATATCCCGCAACTGTTCGTCGTCAACGTGTCATTCCCCGAAGAAGTCGAAAAGGCTCTCGACAAGCGTACGAGCATGGGGGTGATCGGCGACATGAACAAATTCCAACAGTTCCAGATGGGGAACGCGATGACTGCGGCCGCCGAAAACCCGGCGAACGGCGGCGCAGCGGCTGGCATGGGGATGGGCATGGGCTTCGCGATGGCCAACCAGTTTTCGTCGGTTGGTCGACCCAGTCCGGTCGCATCGCCGGTGGCCCCGCCTCCGCCACCGACAGAAGCGTGGCACATCGCAGTTGGCGGGCAAACGCAAGGTCCGTACTCGGCCGCTCAAATCGCGGAGGGCATCGGGTCGGGACAACTCGCTGGTGGAACATTGCTGTGGTCGCCTGCGTTGTCGGGTTGGACGGCTGCTAATCAGGTTCCTCAATTCGCGGGACGATTCACACCGACTCCGCCTCCCCCGCCGCCACCTACTCCTTGATCCGGCAGACCAATGGAGCCACGATCCGTGTCCGAACACGCCTCGCCCGCTAATGATGTTTTCATTCAGGATGACACGACAACGACCGCACCCGGCAGCGGCGTTGCGTCTCGTGGCGGTACGGGCTTCGCTGGCAGCACGGTCGATGAAGGCCAAGGCCGAGTGTTCCCCTGCCAGAAATGTGGAGCCGACCTGACGTTTAATATCGGTGCCCAAAGTCTTAAGTGCCCGTACTGCGGCCACGAGCAACCGCTCCAGTTTGATCCGGGAGCCGCCGTCACTGAGCAAGACTTTGCCGCAATGCTCGACCGCGTGCGAGAATTGCGTGAACAACGCGACGCCAAATCCACCACGACGGGGGAACCTCCGTCCAACGTCAAAGAGATCCGCTGCAGTTCATGTGGCTCTCAAGTCACGTTTACCGGCACGCTGACAAGTTCCGAGTGCGCGTATTGCGGGTCGCCCATCCAGCGAGAAAACGTCCACGATGCCGAAGACCGAGTCCCCGTCGATGGCGTGCTGCCGTTCCTCATTGAGCACCGCCAGGCCGAGACCAATCTCAAGGAGTGGGTGCAGTCGCGCTGGTTCGCCCCGAACAAGTTTCGACAATGCGGCGTGCAGGGAAAATTCAACGGTATCTACCTGCCATACTGGACGTACGACTCGCTGACGTGGAACCACTTCAGCGGCGAGCGTGGCGAACATTACTGGGTGACTGTCAAGGATGACAAGGGGCAGGAAACTCGGGTGCGGCACACGAATTGGTATCCAGCGGTCGGAACATTCGAGCGGTTCTTTGATGATCTACTCGTCGTGGCCTCGAAGGGACTGCCGGTGGGCGTGATTTCATCTCTCGAACCGTGGCCACTGGATCGAGTCCTGCCATTCGAGCAGCAAATGCTCGCCGGATTTCTTGCCAGGACGTACGACGTGGAACTCGACGCGGGCTTTCAGCAGGCCAGATCGCGCATCGAGGCCGCCGTCCGAGCCGAATCGCAGCGCCGAATTGGTGGCGACGAGCAGCGTGTCCACTCGGTGACGACACGATACAACGCGATCACGTTCAAACATTTGTTGCTGCCAGTTTGGATGCTGGCGTACCGCTACCACGACAAGGCGTATCAGGTTGTCGTCAACGCCGGCACTGGTGAAGTGCAGGGTGAGCGGCCGTACAGTTGGGTGAAGATTTTGATGGCCGTGCTGGCAACGGCCGCCGTCGCCGCAACGATTGCCGCCATCGCTTCCCACTGAGATTCCCCCTCGCCCCCGAAGGGGGGAGAGGGGCAACCGTCTCTGGACTCCAACCTCAGTGCAAACCGGAGCGTCGCTCGCCCCTCACCCCCAGCGCCTCTTCCCGTTGCGAGGAGAGAGGAGCCGCGAGCACCGCCAACCTCACGATTTGTCCACCTCGCGGGGAATCGCCGGCAGCGTGACATCGCACACCGGACAGGATGCATGTTCGCGGACGAAAGTCTTCCAGGATGGAACCGCCACACTGCCCGGTTCCAGATGTACCACGTCGCCGACGGGCGACAGGATGACCACGTCGTACTCGTTCTCGCGCACCAGTCGAATGATCTCCGGGCCTGGATCGGTGGTGATTTCGTGAACGTCAATCTCGCGGCCGAGTTTCCCCGCGCGATCGCGATCGAATGCCAGACTCGTTCCGGTGGCGAGAGAACCGTCATCCACCTCCTCGTCGCTGGGAATGTGGGCCAGCGCCATGCCGACATCCGGATCGAGCATGGTCAATACCGATTCAAACACGTCGCTCGATCGCGATGTCCCGTCGTGGACGAGCAACACTCGTTGCACACCGACACCGGCGGCTCGCAGTTCTGACACCGTCTTCGCTTGGCTTTCGCTGATCTTTGGGATGCGGCAGCCGCCACCGATGTCGAAGTGAACGTCCCACTGTTTGCTGAGCATGCGAACCGTCAATGGTGCCGCGTGCCCTTCGTGCAGGTTGATCCAGTAGAACGCCAACTGGTCGAGTTGTTCTTCGGCAGTGAACTTGTTGGACGCCCCGACGATCAGTTCCTGCACGCGTAGCGACCGGGCGGTGTTGATCACGGCGAACCACGGATTGTTCGTCGGCACGATGAGTGGCTTGATTTCCTTCCCCGCCTTTTCAGCCAGTTCGATCACGGCGGTCATCAGTTTTCGATCGAACTGATCGAGGTCATGTTCGTTCGGAGCGAGGTTTTCCTGCGGGATGGCTTTTGCCGTCATCACCACGACCTCAGTGGTATCTGGATCGGTTTCGTCGAGAGCTTTTTGCAGCATGTACAGATTCTGCGGCGACCGGATCGCCACCAACTTGCGATACGGTTTGTCGAGATCCAACGACTGGATCGTCACCTGCTCGGCGGTCTCTTCGGTGAATTGTTCAATGTGCTCGTGCTTTGCGCCCTGGCGTTTCCGAAGGTGATACCGCTCGCTCGCCCAGAACATCAACAGGAACGCCGAACTGAAGGTCAACCCCGCGACCGTGGCGACCTCCTTGGTGAGGAAGTTCAGCACGGCCGACAACGCGAGGACCAGAAAGATGATCGACAGGCCGATGGGTACGTCGATTTCGCCAATCCGAAAGTTGAACGGCACTTTGAATTCTCGCGGTCGGCGATCGCGAAACCGCAGCACGACCATCGACAGCGCGTTGAACAGAAAGCTCCAGATCACGCCAAACGCGTACGCTTCGCCGAGCAGCAACACATTGCCCCGGCTGACGATGATCGTGACCAGTTGCAAACCGACGATCAGATACAGCACGCGGTACGTGGTGCCGTACTTCGGGTGCGGCTTCTGCAACCGTTCGGGGAGCACACCATCTTCGGCCACGCGGTTGAGCACGCCATTGGAACCGATGATCGACGTGTTCACGGCACCGGACAGAATTAGAAAACCCGCCACCACAACGACGGCATTCAACGCGAGGCGTGCCCAGGACGGTCCGATCACATACATCGCCAGGCCACCGAGAAGATTGTCCGCGTAGACTTTCATCCGGATTTCGTCGGGGATCAGCAGCACCGCCAGAAACGACACGCCGCCGGTCAGCACGAATGCATAGCCGAAGATCACCGCCGCCGCCTTCTTAAAATTCGGCAGCTTGGGCGATTCAACTTCCCGGTACACCTGTGCCAGCGTTTCCAGTCCGCTCATCGCCAGCACTGATTGACCAAACGCTATCATGATTCCGAGCAGGCCGAGCAGCGACAGCCAGTGTTGCGACTCACGGAGCTTCTCCGCCAGAGAGGGTGCCACGGCCGGCAGAAAACCGAGCGGATCGAACGGATGACCGGTGATCGGATTCAGCTTGGGAACAGGATTTCCCTCCGCGTCGCGAGCGACGACGAGTTGCTTTGTCTCCGGATCACGCTTCCACATTTCCCGCGTCTCTTGTGTAACGCGATCTATCCCC
>JACRIH010000159.1 GCA_016235885.1 Planctomycetales bacterium
CCCGATTGCCGATCAAGCCAAGACCGTGAAGGCCGCAGTTGAATCCAAAAACCGCTTCCACCACGACATGATCTTCCGAGGCATCGTGCTGTCGAACGTCTCGATTCCCGAGTGGCTGGGACTGAATATCTCAGCACAAGAAATCGATAAGAAGCGTCAAGCGGCGATCACCGACCGCTTGGCAAAGCTCCCCGCGCTGGATGCGGAAGTCGCCAAGACGCTGGTGATGAAGGCCAACACATTCGACATTGTGCCGGTCAAGTAGCCGTCCATCAGAACGCCACCGGGCTTGTCCCGGTGGCTCGACGGCTTTTGCACTACTCCGAGCGTGTCGGGAATTGAGTAGTTAGTGCAGAAGCCGTTAAACCACCGGGATAAACCCGGTGGCGAGTGTTTCACTCCCCCATCGAAATGAGGTCACGATCATGAGCGGAGCGAAATCTACGGCCCTGACACAGCTCGTCGCGGCCGTTGTGCTATTCGGATCACTCTCCGTGAACGCTGCCCAAGCGGCGCAGCTCTCGGCAGGAGTTGCCAAGGTCGACATCACCAACGTCGAGGCCGGGCCGGTGAATGACCGCTTGTGGGTCAAGGCACTCGTCATCAAGGGCGGCCCGGTCACGGCGGTGATCATCTCCGTCGATGCCGTCGCGATCGGAGAGATCGGGCACATCAAGAACGATTATCTGCCCAAGGTCCGTGCGAGAATCGAAAAGGAACTCGAAATCCCGCCGACCAGCGTGCTGGTCAATGCCAGCCACTGCCACGGAGTCGTTTGCTCGGACGTCGATGAGCGGACCGTACAAGCCGTGAAACTCGCGACGCAGAACATGGTCCCGGTGCGCGTCGGAGCGGGGCGCGGCCACGAGGATCGCGTCTCGGAGAACCGCCGGCTCAAGCTGAAGAACGGCAAGGAGCTGGATGTTCGCCATGCGTACTCGCTGCCGGCCGATGCCGAAGTCGCCGAGATCGGGCCGATTGATCCCGACATCGGCATCCTGCGGCTGGACCGCACCGATGGGCGGACTCTGGCGGTCGTCTATCAATTCGCCTGTCACCCGATTCAAGGCGTTCCCAACAAAGGGAACACGGCGGACATGACCGGCTTCGCGTCGCAAGTCATCGAGGACAACTTGAGCGACGGCACAATCGCGCTGTTCCTGCAAGGCTGCGGAGGCGACATCAATCCGGTCACCTACAAGGACGTCAACACTCCTCGCAACGCCGAGCCGCTGGGGAACATGCTGGGTCTCAGCACGTTGAAGGCGTTGCGAAAAATCGCCAGCCGGGACGACGCGCGGATGACGGTCATCAACGAGACGCTCACGCTGCCGCGAGCCGATCTCGCAGAGCGGATCGCCTCGCTGGAAGCCGAGCAGATCAAGCAGCTTCAATCGCTGAAAGGGACCAGCCTGAACCTCAAGACGTTTCTGCCGCTGATCGTGAAGTACAAGCTCGATGAGGAATTCCCATCGTACTACTCGCACAAATATCTGTTGGAGAAGCAACTCGGCCGCGACGATCTGAGCAAGCTCGACGAAGAGAACCGCCGCAACCTGCAGCAGTACATCGGCAACATCCACACGATGGAGCAACTGACTCGCACGCAAACGAATCTCGCGCTGCTCAAAATGCACCAGGCTCAAAACGTCAAGGCCGGGAAACGCACGATCGACGTCGAGGTGGTCGGCCTGCGGATCGGCGATTTCACACTGGTGACATTTCCCGGCGAGCTGACTGTGCGGATCGGCCTGGGTATCAAACAACGCTCGCCGCACAAGCTGACGTTCGTATCGGGTTACACGAACGGCTACATCTACTACTCGCCCACCGCCGAGCAACTTCTGAACGTCGGCGGAGCTCAGGAAGACAGCGACTGCATCCTGGCCCCCGAATGGCAGGCGTTGTTCGAAGCACGAGTGGCGAACATCCTGAAGAAGTTGTGAAGCGAAAGGTAACGTAGGCTCCGCCCACCAATCCGCAGTAAATCGTCGTGGACACAGCCCACCCGGCATTTCGGCAGCACCGGGCTGCAGATCCTCAAGAAAGGATGACTTCCATGAGACACTTCACCCCTCTCCTCATCGTCCTTGCCCTCCTGTCCGAATTGCAGGCTCAGAATATCAAACGCGACATCCCCTACGCCGAGCCGGCGCTCGAGCGGCAGGTGCTCGATGTTTATTCGCCAACGGATGCGAAGAATCTGCCGGTGGTCTTTTGGATTCACGGCGGCGGCTGGCAGACCGGAGACAAATCCAGCGTGCAGCTCAAGCCGCAGGTCTTCGTCGACAAAGGCTTCGTCTTCGTCGCCACCAACTACCGTCTCCTGCCAAACGTCGAAATGGGAACCATCAACCGCGATGTCGCGAAGTCGTTGGGTTGGGTTCACAAGCACATCACCGAGTACGGTGGCGATCCGAAACGGATCTTCGTCATGGGACACTCCGCCGGCGCGCAGCTTGCCGCGTTGATCTGCACCGACGATCGCTATCTGAAAGCCGAAGGAGTTCCGTTCAGCGTCCTCAAAGGCTGCGTGCCCGTCGATGGCGACACCTATGACGTGCCCGCCATCATTGAGACGGCGGAGACGCGACGTCGCGTGCATGGTCAGCCGCAGGCAAAGGTTGGTCACCGCGAGAAGTTCGGCATCACTCCTGAAAAGCATCGCGACTTTTCCGCTGTCACGCATGTCGCCAAGGGCAAGAACATCCCGCCGTTTCTGATCCTGCACGTCGCCGATCATCCGGACAACGCGGCGCAAGCGCAGCGTCTCGGTGCCGTGCTGAAAGAAGCGGGCCTTCCCGTGACGGTCTTCGGTGCCAAAGAGACCAACCACACGCGGATCAACGCAGAATTGGGAAGGCCCGACGATCCGTCCACGAAAGCGTTGTTCGATTTTGTTGGCGATGCCCTGAAGAAGTGATGCGTCGTAGCCACGCCTCGCCAGAGCGTGGGTTCGTCGCTCGCGGCCCACGTTCTGGCGAACGTGGCCTCAAGCAGCGAGGAATCGTGATGATGTCCAAACCGTGGTTTTGGGGTGCAATAACGGTGCTGGGCATCACCCCGTCACTGTGCGCCAGCGATGCAGATCTGGACGCCAAGCAATTCTTCGAGCGAATCAAACCGCTGTTTGCGAAGCACTGTCAGAGTTGCCATCGCGGCGACAAACCCAAAGGGGACTTCCTTGTCGAGAGTCTCTCGCATGACTTCTCCGACAACGTGAATCGCAAGCGGTGGGTGTCGGTGTTGGAGCAGGTCAAGTCGGGCGCGATGCCTCCAAAGGACAAACCGCGTCCGCCTGCGGAAGAAGTCAAAGTCCTGACAGATTGGATCGGCCAGCGAGCGACCGCGGCCGAGGCGGCTCACAGTGCCGCGCAAGGCCGAGTCGTCTTGCGACGCTTGAATCGGGCCGAGTATCAGAACACGGTCCGCGATCTGCTCGGCGTGGAAGTCGATTTGCAGGACGTGCTGCCCATCGACGAAGTGACGAACGGGTTCGACAACAGCGCAGAAGCACTGCATATGTCGGCCTACTTGATGGAGAACTACTTGGAAGCAGCCGAGCGAGTCTTGGACGCGGCGATCGCCAGCGAACCTCGGCCACCGACGATCAAGAAGCGGTACGACATCAAGGACGAGCGAACCGTCAAGCCGATGGGGAGCGTCTATCGCCATGTCGATGATGGCGTGGCGATCTTCAGTTCGTGGGTGTCTGCCAACATTCAGGTGACGATGTGGAACTTTCAGACGCGCGGTCGCGGCCGGTATCGCTTCCGCCTTTCGGGCTACGGCTTTCAAACGGAAAAACCGGTCACGTTTCATGTGATGGCGGGGCCGATGAACGCGGCCGCTCAGCAGTACTTGATCGACTACTTCGACGTCCCCGCCAACACGCCGACCATTGTCCAGTTCACCGAACCGATGGAAACCGCGCAGACCATTCGGATCATTACGGATCGGCTCGGAGTGATCCCGCCCGATGTCGAAAAGGTCGGGGCCGAAAACTACAAAGGACCGGGGCTGGTCGTGCAGTGGGTTGAAATCGAAGGGCCGTTGCTCGACTCGTGGCCGCCGCCAAGCCATCGCCAGATTTTTGGCGACCTGAAACAAGTCGCCGCGCCCGATGCGGACAATCCGAATCGCCGCGAAGTCGTCTCGGACCAACCGCTGGTCGATGCCGAACGAATCCTGCGCGACTTCACGCGCCGGGCCTTTCGTCGAGCCGTGACGGACGAAGACATCAAGCCGTTTGTCGCGCGAGTTCAAACGAAGCTGGATCAAGGCGACTCGTTCGAGAAAGCGATGCGCGTCGGCTTGCGAGCCGTGCTGGTCTCACCGCATTTTCTGTTTCTCCGCGAGAAAGCCGGCTCCGAGAATCGAACGCTCGACGATTTCGCGCTGGCCAGCCGGCTGTCGTACTTCCTGTGGAGTTCGATGCCCGACGAAGAGTTGTTGGACCTCGCGGCGAAGGGTGCGCTGACCGGCCGCAAACCAGGCGAGCCGGCGGGCGTTAGCCCCCGGACAACGCCGCCCGATCGCAACAGCGGCGACAACGCAGTCCGGGGGCTAACTCCCGCCGGCTCGCCAGTCTTTCGACAGCAGGTCGAACGAATGCTCAAAGACCCGAAGGCGAAGGCGTTCACGACCAACTTCGCCAGCCAGTGGCTGAGCCTGCGCAACATCGACGCCACGATGCCCGATCGGATGCTCTATCCGGAGTTCGACGACGTGCTCAAGGTGTCGAGCGTCAAGGAAACGTTGCTCTTCTTCGACGAAGTGTTGAAGAACGATCTGAGCCTGACAAATTTCGTGGCCTCCGACTTCACCATGCTCAACGGACCGCTGGCGAAACTTTACGGCATCCCCGACGTGCCGGACGGGCTGGAGTTCCGCAAGGTGTCGCTGCCGCCAGTGAGCCACCGCGGCGGAGTCCTCACGATGGCCTCGGTGCTGAAGGTGACCGCGAACGGCACAACCACCTCACCGATCCTGCGCGGCGCGTGGGTGCTGGATCGCATTCTGGGAACGCCGCCGCCGAAGCCGACGATGGATGTCGAAGCCATCGACCCCGACATTCGCGGAGCCACGACGATCCGCAATCAATTGGAAAAGCACCGGACCAACGCCGCATGCGCAAGCTGCCATGTCAAAATCGATCCGCCCGGTTTCACGCTGGAAAACTTCGACGTCATCGGCGGCTGGCGAGATCACTATCGCAGCATCGGCGACGGCGAACCGGTGATCCTCAACGGCCGCCGAGTGAGATATCGCAACGGTCCACCCGTGGACGCCGCCGACGTGCTGCCCGACGGCCGCCGGTTTCAGAACATCGACGAATTCAAACAACTGTTGCTGACCGACAAAGACCAACTGGCCCGCGCTCTGGCGGAAAAACTGTTAGCCTACGCCACAGGCGCAGCACCGACGGCGGCCGATCAGCCGGAGATCGATGCCATCGTCGCCAAAATTCACGACAAGAATTACGGCTTCCGAACGCTCATCCACGAGATCGTGCAGAGCACGTTGTTCCAGAACAAGTAAAGGGCGAACCATGAATCACTCCCGCGTGAAACTTGCCCTGTGCGGCTCGCTGATCTGCCTGATCGCGGCTGGAAAGTCGTTCGCGGAGCCGGGACGTGACGCCGATGCCTCCGGGCGGTCGCAGGACGCGGTCACGATTTACGACTCGCAGGCCGACCACCTGTGGAATCGGTTGCACCAGTCACTGTTCGTCAGGACCACGAGCGAGGGGAAGGCGCTGGGCCACGATGTTGTGGACCCGCTGCTTTGGCATCAGACCAAGCATCTGCTGTCCGGCCCTTCGCACGAGGAGGCCCTGCGGTTTCTGGATGAGTTTCTGACACGAGATGGCGACAAGTTCGTCCGCGATCCCTTGAAGCGGGCGATCTTACAGCACGACCTGTGGACTGTGTTTGACTGGACGGCTTACCCCTATGGCTGGCCCGCAGCCGGCGACGAGTACGCGTCTGCGCGACGGGCTTTGCAACGGCGACTCGTGCCAGCCATCCAACGTTTGGCGTTGAGCCAATCGGCGATTGACTCCTTGCCTGACAACTATATGGCGGCAGTGAATTCAAAGGCCTTCCCCACACAGGCTGACTCCGAGCATCCCGGGACACCATTTCTGCCCGCTGATCTGCTCGCGCCGGACGCGTCGTGGGTCTGCGTTGGCGGTCCTCGTGACGTCAAAACGCCCGTGGCTCCGGCTCACGCCCGATTTTTTTCGGGGCGTTCGATGTTCCTCGTCTTCCTCCGCTTGCCCGACGGCCGGAAGGCGACGCTCGATTACCTCGATAAGCTGAATAACTTCCCGTCGCCGTGGAATCTGCGAGAGCGCCGAAAGGACGGCATACACCGTTTGGAAATGTTGAACCTCAGTCAGGAGCTGCCGCAATTTCCAGTCGGCACCCAAGTCGCTCTGCTGCGGCAGATGGTGCTGATCACCGACGCGGGGAAACTCGCCGTTTCGCCGGTGACGGAAAGTCTCCAACTCTGCGTCTTTCGAGAACTCACACGGAATGGCCAGAGCTTCTCGGAATTGGTCCTGCGCCGATCCGACTTATTCGCCGGCAAAGCTGGCGGACTTCGTCCCACGGAGTCCGATGAACCAGCTTACGTGGCCCTGCAATTCGTGACTGGCTATTCGGACCCGTTTGAGACAACGACCGATAAACAACGTTCGGAGCGGACTACGGTCCTCAAGACTTGTGCCTCATGCCATCCTGAGCCTGGAATCTACTCAGTGGCGAGCTTCACGCGCCGGCACTCCGCTCGACCGACAACCGGTCAGCCAATGGATGTGACCCTTTGGCCCACCGCTGTGAACACCGAACAAAAAAAAGTTCTGGAGTGGAAGCAGCAACAATTCGACTGGGGATTGTTCCAGGGACTGTCTACTCGGTGAGCACCCCAAGGAGCGAAGTTTTTCGGAGCGTCGAACGGTCTTCCGTAATTCATGGATCCAAACAGGAACTCATTATGAAACTACCTCGCCGCGATTTCCTTCGCTCTGCCGGCGTGGCGCTGGCGCTACCGTGCCTCGATGTGTTCGCTCCGACCCGAGCGCGAGGTGCGGTCGCCTCCGCACCGCGCCGACGCATGGTCTGCATCTGTACGCCGCTGGGGTTGTATCCGCCGCATTTCTTTCCGGAAAGATCCGGCCAAGATTACGAGCTGACGCCCTATCTGGAATTGCTCAAAGACTACCGCGACGACTTCACGGTCATCTCCGGGTTGATGCACGCGGGGACGAGTTCGGGGTTTGCTCATCAGGCCACCGCCAGCTTTCTGACCGGCGTGCCGGGGGCGGGGCGGCCTGGGTTTCGCAATGCGATTTCCATCGATCAATTCGCGGCCGATCACATCGGCGGGCAGACGCGATTCCCCACGCTGACGTTGTCGGGCGAAGGGTTGGGATTGTCGTGGACTCGAACCGGGGCGCAGGTGCCGGCGGCCAATTACCCGTCACGCGTGTTTGCTCGGCTGTTCCTCGAAGGGCGTGCCGACGAAGTTCAGGCGCAGGTGCGACGACTTGAAGATGGCCGGAGCATTCTCGATGACGTGCGCGATCAGGCGAAGACGCTTCGATCTGATCTTGGCTCGGACGACCGCGACAAGCTCGACGAATATCTCACCAGCGTCCGCGAGTTGGAGCAGCGGTTGCTCAAGGATGAAACCTGGGTCAAGACGCCCAAACCCAAGGTGGATGTCGAACCGCCCAAGGATATTCCCAATGCGGCGGATCTCATCGGCCGCACGCGGTTGCTGTTCGACCTGACCCATTTGGCCCTGCAAACGGATTCGACACGGCTGATCACGATCATGCTGGCCGGTTCGACCTACGCGCCGCCGATTCCGGGTGTAAACCTGGGCCATCACGACTTGTCGCATCACGGCAAAGATCCGGGCAAGCTCGAACAGCTCAAGATCGTCGAACTGGAAACGATAAAGACCGTGCGTGACTTGCTGGGCAAGCTCAAGCAGACGCAAGAGGACAACGCCAATTTGCTAGACCGGACGATGGTCTTTCTAGGCAGCAACCTGGGGGACGGCAGCAGCCACTCGGTGAAGAACCTGCCGGTCCTCCTGGCCGGAGGCGGCTTCCGGCACGGCCAACATCTCCCCTTCGACGCCAACAACCCGCCGCCGCTCTGCAATCTCTATGTGAGCATGCTCCAACGGCTCGGCATCGAAACCGACAAGTTCGCCACCAGCACCGGCACGCTAACGGGCCTGGAACTCAAACAGAGCTGACGTGATTGGCTCAGGTCGATGTCGGTGCGAATGACTTGAAGGTCGGCCAGTGCTGCGCGGAGGCACTCATCGTCGGGCAGGTGATGTGCGAGTTGCGTGGCGACGTAGGCTTCGACCTTCTCGCGAGACGTTGAACCGACGCTTCGCAAATCGTAGTTGCGTTGTTTGCGCATGGAAGTAGCCACGCTTCGTCAGAACGTGGGACGCGCGCGAAGAAACCCACGCTCTGGCGAGGCGTGGCTACGAGGTCGGCGCAAACATCAATCTGTGCCCCACGAAACACCTTCGGCCAGCGGTCTCGGACAAGGTATTGCCAGCGGCCTTGTCACCGACCGAGGAATCTCTGGCGGCGGGAACTCGGGGCGCGTGCTGATGAGGAACTGGCTGCCAGATCGGCGTCACGAAACGCTGTTCGAGGATTCGCACCCCGTCGGCCTCCGTGACCTGTTGCAGTGCGGGCAGCCAATCGTCCGAGAACGGCGCGTCGTGCCAGATCATCGACAGCGACCAGTTGGGCAGGCACGCGATCTTGAGGTTCTCAGCGGTGTAGATCGGCAACAACTCCGCCATGCGAATGCCCCCTCGCTCATCGTTGCCCACCCGCCACCGGGCTTGCCCCGGTGGCTCGGCGGCGTTTGCGCTACTTCGCTTTTCGCTGCGTCTGCGTGTCGGCCTTGTCTCCGCCCGAGTAGCGCAGAAGCCGTTAAACCACTGGGGCAAGCCCAGTGGCGGGTGGGCTTAACGCTGGCATTTCAGGAGCCGGGTTCGATGGCTCCGAGGTCGTATTCGCCGAACGTTGCCATGTAGCAGCTCTTCATCAGGACAGGCTGCATGCCGTGAGCGAAGGCGATGTTGTTCATCAAAGAGAGCGCTGCGCTCTGAGGTGTCACATTCGGCGGGAAGCCGAATGTCAGATGCAGGTGGTCGGGTACAAACCCCAGCCGGGAAAGCCACCAGCCTTTCTGCTCGGCTGTCTTCAGAATCATCGTTCGCACTGGCAGCCATTGGGTCGGGCTTGTCTCGCGCTGACGCCAGTCATGCACCAGCACGAGATGCAGGTTGCACCAGTATCGCGCGTGAGCCGCGAATCGCGGTCGGCTCAGATCGACGTCAGGGCGAATGACTTGCAGGTCGGCCAACGTTGCGCGGAGCCGCTCATCGTCGGGCAAATGATGTTCGAGTTGCGAAGCGACGTAGGCTTCGACCTTCTCGCGAGACGTTGAGCCGACGCTTCGCAGGTCGTAATTGCGTTGAAACGCCTTCGGCCAGCGGTCTCGGACGAGGTACTGCAAGCGGCCTTTCACCGACCGAGGAATCTCTTGCGGCAGGAACTCGGGGCGCGTGCTGATGAGGAACAGGCTACAGGTCGGCGTCACGAAACGATGTTCGAGGATTCGCACACCGTCGGCCTCGGTGACTTGTTGCAGTGCGGGCAGCCAATCGTCCGAGAACGGCGCGTCGTGCCAGAACACCGACAGCGACCAGTTGAGCTGATACGCGATCTTGATGTTCTCAGCGGTGTAGATCGGCAACAACCCCGCCATGCGAATGCCTCGCTCGCTCGCCGTTGCCCACCCGCCACTGGGCTTGCCCCAGTGGCTCGACGGCTTTTGCACTACTCCGAACGCGTCAGATTCAGCGCTACTCGGCTGAATCTCATTCAACTGTCTTTGATGCGTCGTCCGGCATGACGAACGCAAAATCAGTCGAAACAATTCTTGCAATCTCTGCGACCTTGCGGCACCATTTCTGAAGTTGGGCCGCACTGGCATAAGTATTGACGAAGACTTCGCCGATCCGAACTTCCGATCCATGAAACCCAGCAGAGTCCGTAGCAATCACAGCCGGGTGGGTCTGCTCTTTAGCGATTCGCAGTAATAAACCCGGACTGTTCGCATCAAACAGCGTCAGAAGTTTGGTAAACGCGTCCTTCCAATTGAGCACGGGTTGCTCGGTGCCACGAAACCTAATTCTGACTGGTGGCACGCTCACAAGTTTCCCTTTCCTTGGTGCGACGTGATCCGGCATGACGAACTCGAAATCATTTGAGCCAATCCTTCCGATCTCTGCGACCTTTCCGCACCAATCCTGAAGTTGGGCCGCGCTGGCGTGCGTGTTGACGTAGACGTCCCCGATTTGCGATTTCGACCGACGGAACCGACCTTCATCCATCGCGATCACGGCATTCAAAGTCTGTTCCGTCGCGATGCGCATCAATAGACCCGGACTGCTCGCATCAAACTGTTTTAGCAATTTCACGAACGCATCTTTCCAATTCGTGACGGGCTGCTGATCGTCACGAAACCGAATTCTCGCGGGCGGAGTAATCGCCCGCTTCTCGTGTTCGGTAGAATTGGACTCTCGACCAACGTCGCTCCAAATTCTGAGTGCGCGCTGCGCGAGCGCACGCCCTCGTTCGAGGATTGCGTCCGGCGACCATCTCAAGACATCGGCGAAGTGGCGATTCAACTCGATGTGGCTTTCGATGAGCAACTTTTGTTTGACATCATAGGGCTGATTCGAGAGTTCGGGGTTATATGCCGACAACGTCAGATTCCCCAATGTGTGCAGCAGACTTGCCCAAAGGTCGGATGCCCCGTCACCAAGTTCCTGCTGCCACGCTTCGGTAAGCGTCTGTGGCAACACGTGCTCGATCGTTGCCTTCGATAGGTCGGCCGGCTCCTTGTGGTTGAACGAGCGTTCAAGTCTTTCGAGGATCAACCGAAGTCGCAGATTCTTCTCGGCCGTTGAATAGAGTGGTTCTGTTGCAAGCTTCGCAGCAAATGCTTCATCGTTGGGACAACGTGTTCCACCTAATTGTTTACGAAGTCCATCAACGAACGCCGAGCCAGCACCGCCAGCCGCATCGAACACTGGCGGCAGCATCCGCCGCAATTGGTTGGTCGGCATGCCGCAAATCGATCGGCGAATCACGAACGACTCAAGCAAGTCCAGCGTCTCAAGCACCTGCTCGTGGCTGAGTGAGCCTACGTCGTATGCGTCGAACACACGCAGCAAGAACGGGTATGCCACCGTGACCTTCAAACGACGCACGCGATCAAGCCGCTCGGCCAGTGCATCGTCGGACTCTCGTTTCGAGTCGATAAAACTCGCGTAGAACATTCCGTGGCGGTGCAGATCGAGCAGAAATGCTTCGGCTTGTGGTGGCGTTGAATTCGCGAGTCGCTCTTTGAGTTCAAAGTAGACGTCCGCTTCTTTGAGAATTTGCCCTTCCTTCATGAGGTAGTGTCGCACGAACTCTGTCAGGTCGTTGCCGAGCGCTTGTTGGATCGGCAGCCAGTACGTCTTGAAAAGGCGATCCTGATCGCCGATATGCACCCGCATCAAAAGAAAGTTTCGGATCAGGTCGGCGGGAGTGAGTTTCTCCCCCTTGGCATTGAGGCTTTCAAAGATGAGATGCGGATTGTCATGGTCGTCGCAGGTAATGCCGACCAATGACAGTCGATCAACAACCGCCAAGTGGATGGATTCGAGTTGATCGACCGTCAGTCGCTCCAGACGAGACAGGAAGAATTGATAGCACATGCGCAGTCGGCCTTCGGGAATCTCCGTTTTCCAAATAATGGCGCGAAACGCAGCGCGATCATCTTGCGTCGGGAGGACTTTCAGTCGTTCGTCGTCTTCCTCGTATGGGTTGTTCAAGTATTGGCCGTCGATCCGATCGCGCAGCTTTGCATCGCCCAAGAGAGCCGCCGAATCCCGTATGGCCGCGAGGAAAACTTGAATCGTCGTGATTCGCTGTTGTCCGTCGATCAAGAGCCATTTGCCGACACCCTGCGGCACCGACTTCGCCGGAGTGGTCACAAGCGAACCGAAGAAATGTGGCCGACCGTCGGCGTGCCGTGACTGTTCGACGATGTCGGTCCACAGCGTTTTCCACTGCTTTTCGGACCAACTGTAGGGACGCTGAAAAAGCGGAACGACGTACTGCTTTGTGCCCTCAATCAACTGTCGGAGTTTTGTCTCAGATGCGTTCATGGAATCCCCCTGCGTGACGGAGTAGCAACGAACGGACTTCGGGAACCGCTTCTCTGCAATTGACTCCTGAATCGGTTTCCGATGTCGGTAGTTCTTACCGAAGTTACATCGTCGCTCGCACGGCGGTCGATTGCGTTCGCTTCGCGTGTTCGTCGCTCGACGCATCGTAGTCGAATTCTGTATGAGGCAACACGGCTTTGAGACGCTCCCAATCGCAGTGCCGGATCAAGGCTTGGTTGAGGTTCCCGCTTCGGCAAGCGATCCATGAACGTGGTCATCATCTTTGGACTGCCGCGCCAGTCTCTCGAAATTCGTCGCCGCTTGGCTTGCCCCAGTGGCTCGACGGCTTTTGCGCTACTCTGAATGGGGCTGTTGCCTGCGTCGGAGTAGTGCAGAAGCCGTTGAACCACCGGGGTGAACCCGGTGGCGGTTGCATCGGCGTTCCGTTCGCTGCGCCTCCATTTTGGTGAGGTTCTTGAGTAATGTCCGCCGTTTCGTCACCATCGGAAAGGCGTCGTCGGTTTTACATCGTCGCATCTTTCGCAGGAGGATTTGAAATGTCGCGTCCATTCGCGTTGGCGTTGTTGTGTGTCGTGCTGTGCGTTCGGGGAGCGGCCGGTCAAACCGCGTGGCCCGGTGAGGAGTGGGAGACGGCGACGCCGGCCAGTCAGGGAATGGATGCGGACGGATTGGAACAGGCGCGGGTGTGGCTCGAATCTCATAACAGCAAATCGGGCGTCGTGATTCGGCATGGACGGATTGTCGCCGAGTGGTATTTCGGTGGCGCGGATCGGCAGTCGAAGTTCGCCGCCTATTCGACCAGCAAGTCGCTCTCCAGCATGGCGACCGGCCTGGCCATCGCCGATGGCAAGCTGGGTCTCGATCACACCGTCGGACGCTACCTGCCTGACGCCAGCCCCGAAACGAAACGGGACGTGACCGTCAAGCAACTGTTGAGCATGACGACCGGAGTTCACAACGACACGACCTTTCCGCAGCGCGAGGATCAGTTCAGCTATGCGGTCAAGACCGCCGCAATGGATCACGCGCCGGGGGCGAAGTGGGATTACAACAACACGGGGCTGGCACTGCTCAGCCCCGTCTTCCGCAATGCGACCGGCAAGGAGATCGACGAGTTCCTGAACGACCGCGTCTTCCGCCCGATCGGCATGCGTGCGGAGGACTGGAAATGGGAGCACCGCGAAGGGCACGCGCTGCCGTATTCCGGCTGCCACACGACTGGCCGCACGCTTGGCCGGATTGGATTGCTGGTGTTGCATCACGGCAAATGGCAGGACAAGCAAATCGTCCCGGCCGCGTGGCTGGCAGAATCCGTGGCCGCGTCGCAGGAACTGAACAAGTCGTACGGCTACCTGTGGTGGAACAACTCCACGAAAAAATGGCCCGGCGTCCCCACCGACGCCTTCGCCGCGCTCGGCAAGTGGGACAACAACATCCTGGTCGTTCCCAGCCTCGACCTGATTGTCATCCGCCAATCGGACCTGGCCCCCGGCAAGGACCATCAGATTGCCGAGTATTTCCGAATGGCCTGCGAAGCGGTGAAGAAACCGTAGGGATCAACGTAGCCGTCACCGCTCCGCGTGACGAGCCGAACGGGTATCGACGCGATTTAGTCATTCGGCTCATCACGCGGAGCGGTGATGGCTAGGTTGACGGTGTCGAAACGCGACCCAACTGCAACAAGTTTTGGAATCAGAGAAGTTCAAAGGGGACAAACTGGAAGCGGCGTCGGCAGCGCCTCAAGAGGACCGCCCGCGTTACGTGCTGATCCCTGTGTACAGCGGGGAAATCACGTTGCCGTTCAGCAGATGATTCGGACGACCCAGCGGGTCCATCACAGACACGTCGTGACTAACGCCGAGCGCATCGAACAGAGTCGTGCAAACGTCGGCCGGCGACCACGATCGCGATACGGGATACGCAGCGCTGGCGTCCGACTGCCCCACCACCTGCCCGCCACGAACACCGGCTCCCGCGAAGAGGGCAGAATACACGTGTGCCCAGTGATCGCGCCCCGACACCGTTTGTCCGGGCAGGGTCGAAATTCTCGGAGTCCGCCCGAACTCGCCCATGACGATCACCAGCGTCTGGTCGAGCAGGCCGGTCGCCGTCAGATCGTCGGTCAACGCCGCCAATCCCTGATCGAGTTGCGGTAACAACGTGTTCTTCAACCGGCCCCAATTATCGACGTGCGTGTCCCACGTCTGCACGATCCCCATCGTGGCCTGGATGATCGGCACCCCGGCTTCGATCAAGCGCCGCGACAGCAGCAGCGACTGGCCGAATTTGTTGCGACCGTATCGGTCGCGATTGGCCGCCTCTTCTTGATTCAACTGGAAGGCTTGAGCGACTCGGGCCGACGTCAACAACGAGAACGCCAGATCTTGCTGTTCACCAAATGATGTCGCACGGCCGCTGTCACCCACCGACGACCGACCGCGATTCAAACCTTCGAGGAGTTCGCGACGCGATTGCAGGCGCGGCGCGGTCACACCCGGTTGCAAGCTGAGCGAATCGATGCGGAAATTGGCGTCGTTCGGATCGTGATTGATTTGCCACGGGTCGTGCCTGGGACCGAGAAACCCCGAATACTGACCGGGCCAGGTGAGCGGACCTTCGATCAGATAGTTCGGTAACGAGACTCCCGTCGGAACGCCATCGTGTCGCGGTCGGACAAAATCGAGCGCGGCGGCAAAATTCGGAAAGTCGTTGCGAGATTCGACTCGATCGAGATCACTGCCGCCGCGCGGGATCGGCGTCGGCCGCCCGGTCAACGCGACATGCGTGGCCAGCAGGTGATTGTGCTCCAAGTGAGCCAGCGAACGGACAATCGACCACCGTTGAGTCCGCTGAGCCAGCTTCGGCAAATGTTCGCAGACCGCGACTCCGGGGACCGTCGTTCCAATGGTCGAGAACTCACCGCGGATTTCCGCGGGGGCGTCAGGCTTGGGGTCGAGCGTGTCCAACTGACTGGGACCACCGCTCAAGAGCACGATCAGCACAGACTTGGCTCGCCCGGTTCCTGGCTCCGCAGCAATCGTCTTTCGACCAGTGAACGGAAGTGTTGTCCCCACAACTCCCGCAGTTCCAACGCGCAGGAATTGACGACGATCCCATCCATATCGGGGCCAGGGCTGCAACATGACGCAAGACCTCACGAGCGGGAGAAACTGTCAGGCAGGTCAAAAGTGACTCGGAGGCAGGAGTTCTCAACTTCCATTAAAAATCGACGCAATACGCCACACACTGAATGTGTTCTCGCTCGAACAACGCCCTCACGTCTCAACGTCTGTCAATTGGCATGATTCAGCCGCATGGAGGTCGTTCGTCGGGCGGAACAGCGTACATTGGTACTCTTTTGCACCGCGGCAATCAATGCGAGACTCCTGCGAGTCCCCTTCCGATTCGCCCAAAACGTCGCCTCGCGACGGTTGCGAACAGCCTGCTGTCCCAAACAGATGCTGCCCACCATGCAAAACTCCACGAAAACTGGACCGAACCCACGTCCCTGCTTCCTGTTCCCTACTCCCCAATTTGCGGAATAGGATTGCTGAAAATTCCTCGCGGAGTGTGAACAGTTCTCAGCGCACTCAATGCCTCCCCTGGTCATCGAACGCATCCGCCAAACAAGTGCAACCCAGACTGCTTGACGCCTTCGGAGACGAGACCTAGACTGCCCCGCGACACTTCGGGATGTAGCTCAGCTTGGCTAGAGCGCCTGGTTTGGGACCAGGAAGTCGCAGGTTCAAATCCTGTCATCCCGACTAAAAAACTTGACAGCTCGCCGCATTTAGTTCCGGCGAGCTGTTTGTCATTTATGGGCGGAGACTTACGCAAAGACGACGTCCAGCGCGGCTGGTTCAAAAAGCACCTAACTCTTTGGTCGCGACTAAGCGAGATAACCGTAACGCATTGGTTAATCGCAATACCGTTCAATTAGCCATAACGATGCAGTCTTCAAAGTGTTTGAGCAAGGGTTTGAGGCGTCGATGATGAGGACGCTTTTTGTTCCACTTGGACATCTTCCGTTTGATGACGCGGGGGTTGATGCGGTTACGGCGG
>JACRIH010000157.1 GCA_016235885.1 Planctomycetales bacterium
AGAGTGCGGGCTTCCCGCGTTCTGGCGAAACGCGGCTACCATTCATCCCAAGTTGATCGCCCACTACGCATCACCGCGTTCGCGAAGTTTGGCCGCGGCGCGAGACAGCATCGGACCGACGGTGTTTTCGGAGATACCCAGCCCCGTGCTGATCTCGCGATACGTCCGCCCTTCGAGATGATACTGCCGCACGACCGCCGCTTCTCGCTCGGGAAGCCCGGCCAGCATTCGTTGCACCTGGTCCTGATTCTCGACTCGTTGCAGATCGGACCGCGTCACGTGAGCGTGCTCCAAGGCCGAGGCACCGACATTGACATGTCCCAGCGCTTCGGACATCCGCCGCCGTGCCATCTCGCGCACGACGACGCGACGGGCGACCACCGTAATGTATGTTGCCAGTGACGACTCGCCGCGGAATTGCCGCAGCACCGCGTAGTCGTTGGCGAGCAGCGCCAAGAACACCTCGGAGCACAGATCATCGATGTCATCCGTGGAGGTCGGCACGCTGCGCGCGTGGGCGGTGTGCTGAATCACATGCACAAACAGCCCAAGAAACCGGTCGACAAAGTCTTTCCAGGCTCCCGGCTCTTCAGCAAGGCAGCGTTGCAGCAGGTGGCGATCAATTTCAGTCAGAGCCACAGAAAGTCGGTTCCCAAACAGAGTTTCGACAGGTGAGGGTGGCGATAAGACACCGAATTCTACGCGGAATTTCAAATTTGAGGCAATAGGGGTCTGGCTCAAACGGCCGAGGTTGCCGCGAGTTGGGGGCCACGGGAATGAAGGCGCCGGCTGGTCGATGAGAGAGGATCGGCGGCGACAGGCGGGCCAGCCCGCGCCACCGAGACTCACCGCCAGCCGGCGTCCGAAATTGAACACCTCAAACGTCGTTGCGTCTTGCGCTCGATGAACACTCCGGCTAGAATTCTCACGATTGGAATTCACGAGTCCAGCAGGACAGCAAAGCATGTGTCGAATTGCGGTGATTGGTCCGAATGGACAGTTGGGATCGGCCTTGTGTCGACAGTTGGGCGATTCAGCAATTCGCTTCGAACACGACGTGTTGGACATCACCCGACCGGCACAGGTCGAAGCCGCGCTCGACGCCGCCCGGCCAGACGTCATGATCAACACGGCCGCGTACAACTGGGTGGACAAGGCCGAGGACGAACCGCAGGCCGCGTACGAACTGAACGCCCTCGGCCCCCGCCACCTCGCCCTCGCCTGCCGGAAGCGCGATGTCGTGCTGGTCCACATCAGTTCGGACTACGTCTTCGGGCTGGATGCGGATCGCCGGACGCCCTACCGCGAGACCGATTGCCCCGGACCGCAGTCCGCCTACGCGGTCAGCAAGTTGGCGGGGGAACAGTTCGTGCGCAGCCACTGTCCACGATCGTTCGTCGTCCGCACCTGCGGCCTGTATGGTCACGCCGTCTCCGTCGGGAAGGGAAACTTCGTGAAGACGATGCTGCGGCTCGGGACCGAGCGATCTGAAGTCTCCGTCGTGGACGATCAGTGGTGTACGCCGAGTTCGACCACTGATGTGGCGGCGACGATCATCGCTTTGATGGCGACTGACCGCCACGGCCTCTACCACGCGACCAAGTCCGGTGGCACGACCTGGGCACGGCTGGCGGCGGAAGTTTTTCGCGTCGCCGGAATGCCCACACGAGTGAAGCCAATCACGACGCAAGAATTCAACTCCAAGGCTCCGCGTCCCGCGTACAGCGTGCTCGACTGCGGACAGCTTGCCGAGGCCACCGGGCAGACGTTGCCGCCGTGGGAAGAAGCCGTGGCAGCTTACGTCCGCGAGTTGCGATCGGGAGCCTGAGCTACTTCGCGGACTCTTGTTTCTCGGGAGTCGCTTCCGTTTTGCGCTGCTCGCCACTTTTGCGGCGCTCGCCACCACTCCGTGACGATCGTGACTTGTCCGACCACAACCGTTTCAATTCTTCCATTCGCTTTTGCCATTTTTCCCGCTGTGGATCGTTCAACACCGCGGAAATCTCCTGATTCATCAGCTTTCGCTCGGCAGAGAAGCGGGGTTCCACATCCTTGCGGATCTCGTCGACTTTCATGTTGTGGCCGCGCATGATCGCCTCGATCTGGGTGGCTTGGTCGTCGGTCAATTCATAATCACTGCGCATCTTCAACAGAATCTTGGCGACAAAGTCCTCGTTGGGATCGAATATCTTCTTGCCGTGCTCCTGCCACATCCACACCGTCACGCCGTGGCCGGTGACACCGCCGCACACGAAGATCACCAGCCCCCACAGAAGCGTGCGCCACCAGTGGCGACGACGTGTCGGTGACACGCTCACGACCGGCGCAGTTTCCAGAACGGTACTCATGGCAAGACATCTCCCAACGGCTGGAAGAAGACGACGAGGGGATCGACCAGCAAGTCCCAACCCGGCAACGAGAACACCAGCACGCACGCCGCCGCAGCCAACGATGCCGCCGCGAACACGAACCACTCCGATTCGGTCGCCGGCTGTGAGCGCACTTCCACCAGCCGCAGTCGCACAGCGGAAACAACATCCACTACTGGGACGCTTTCCCCCTGAGCCTGCTGGACCAGCGAATCAAATCGTTCCCACGGAATCATGATTCCGACTCCCGCAGCAATCGCTGCAACTTGCGCCGCGCGCGAAACGCCTGCACCTTGACCATCGTCTGACTCCACCCGGCGAGTTTGGCGGCATCGGCCACCGAACACCCGTCGAGATACAGCAACGTGATCACCAACCGATCGCGTGGCGACAGATTTCCCAGCAACGCCTGCACAACTTCCGCCGCATCGGACGCAGAGCCAGCTTCGGCTTCGCTGGCGCGCGCCGACAGCGATGCCGCCGCGACCGCCGCTTCGGCGTCCCGGCGCTGACGTCCCTGCTGCTTCCAATACCGATATCCAACGCGCACGGCAATCTTCCGCAACCAACCCTCGAAAGAACCGCGCCCCTGATACCCTGCCAGACTCGTGTACGCTTCGACGAAGACGTCCTGCACCAGCTCTTCGAGAACTCGACGGTCACGCGTGAACCGCCACATCTGCCTCGTGATGAGCGATTGATGTCTGGCAACAAACCGCCCGAACGCATCGCCGTCCCCCGTCAGAGACGCCGTCAGGTCCACTGAATCGACCGAGACCGCGACGATCACTTCGGTCGCAATCTTCGCCGGCACATCGCGCCGGACGTCCACCATCCAAGTCCGTAGCCGATCCGCCACCAAGTCGCCGGCGACGGCGAGGTGTCTCACGGGAAAAGTGACTGCGGCTGCGGAAATCATTCGCGTCTGAAGTTCAGGGAGATTGGTCGTCTGTCTGGGGTCATTTCAAAGGCGTTTGGGATGTCACATTCAAAGCCGAAATGGCCGGTCAGCCGGGATACCATAAAGCGTTGGACCGAAGAATGACAAGCCGACTTCCCCCAGGCAAAACCTCTACATTCGGGCGTTGATGTCCGTTGAATCGGCCCCGCCCCGAGCGGTCGATTTGACGGACAGGTTGCCATCAGAGTGATGCCAACCGGGCGGCCGGTTACAGGCTTGCGACCGAAAAACTGGGGCTCGCGAACCAGCGGTTGCCAAAACCGGTCTGACAGCTACCATCAGCCGACCTCATGGCCGACGGGGCCAAAATCGCAATTCGGAAATCCAAAATCGAAAATCCCCATGCCTCGTTACGACGCGCAGCGAATTGAACCCAAGTGGCAGGCGGTCTGGGAACAGCAGCAGACGTTTCGGTTGTCCGGGTTCGATCCGGGCAAGCCGAAAATGTACGTTCTCGACATGTTCCCGTACCCGTCGGGATCGGGGTTGCACGTCGGGCATCCGGAGGGGTACACGGCGACCGACATCGTCTGCCGGTACAACCGCATGCGCGGCAAGCAGGTGCTGCACCCGATGGGCTGGGATGCGTTCGGGCTGCCGGCTGAAGAGCACGCGATCAAGACCGGCACGCATCCGCGAATCACCACCGAGCAGAACATCGACACGTTTCGGCGGCAGCTCAAGATGCTTGGCTTCAGCTACGACTGGAGCCGCGAGTTCGCCACGACCGACCCGGACTACTATCGCTGGACGCAGTGGATCTTCCTGCAAGTTTTCGACACGTGGTACGACGCCGGCTTCGAATGGACCGGTCCCGATGGCAAGTTGCATCGCGGCAAGGGTCGGCCGATCAGCGAACTCCCGATCCCCGACGAAGTGCGATCGCAGGGAGACACGGCGGTGCGGCGGTTTCAGGATCAGCACCGGTTGGCCTACCAGCACGAAGCGCCCGTCAACTGGTGTCCGGAATTGGGGACCGTGATCGCCAACGAAGAAGTGATCGACGGCAAGAGCGAACGAGGCGGGCATCCGGTGGTCCGCCTCCCGCTGCGTCAGTGGATGCTCCGCATCACCGCGTACGCCGAACGCCTGATCGACGACCTCGAAGGCCTGAACTGGTCCGAATCGATCAAGCTGCTGCAACGCAACTGGATCGGAAAGAGCGAGGGAGCGGAGGTGGACTTTTTCATTGGTTCCTCCCCTCTCCCCCCGGGAGAGGGGTCGGGGGTGAGGGAGCGCGGCGCGGTCCCCACGTCCTCCGACTCGCCACTCGCCCTCACCCCAGCCCTCTCCCGGGGGGAGAGGGAGTACGAGGACTGGAAGTCCAATCGCACGCGTACCGGCTTCCCGTGCGAGCCCGGTCCCGACGTGCTCCGCATTTACACCACGCGGCCGGACACGTTGTTCGGGGCCACGTACATGGTGATCGCTCCCGAGCATCCGGCCGTGAAGCGGCTGACCACGCCCGAGCAATCCGCCGCTGTCGAAACGTACTGCAAGCAGGCGGCGATGAAGAGCGACCTCGACCGCACGGACCTCGCGAAAACGAAATCCGGCGTCTTCACCGGCAGCCACGCGATCAACCCGGTCAACGGAGAAAAAATTCCGATTTGGATCGCGGACTATGTGCTGATCAGCTACGGCACCGGAGCCATCATGGCCGTGCCGGCACATGACGATCGCGATCTTGAATTTGCGAATGCATTCAAACTGCCCATCAAGGTTGTAGTCGCAAAAATGCCGAAGAAGGAACCCAACGAAGGTCAGGTCCAAATGGTCTTCTATCCGGCGAGTCCCGATCAGGCATTCACTGGTGAAGGTGTGGCGGTGAATTCTGGACCGTACAACGATCTCGCAACCTTCGAATTCAAGTCACGGATTACAGCGGATATCGCAGCGCAAGGACTTGGCCGCAAAGCGATCAACTACCGCCTGCGTGACTGGCTCTTCTCTCGCCAGCGGTACTGGGGCGAACCGTTTCCGATCTGGCATGAACTGGATGCGAGTGACCAACCGACCGGATTGTTGCGAGCCGACTCCGAATCGGCGTTGCCGATCACGCTGCCGGACATGGCGGAATTCAAACCGACCGGGACGCCCGAGCCGATGTTGGCGAAGGCTCCGACCGAGTGGCTCTACAAGACGGCTCCCGACGGCACGCGGCTGAAGCGCGAGACGAACACGATGCCGCAGTGGGCCGGTTCGTGCTGGTACTACCTGCGGTTCATCGATCCGAAAAACAACCAGCGGTTCATCGACTCAGAATGCGAGAAGCAGTGGCTGCCGGTCGATCTCTACGTCGGCGGTGCCGAGCACGCGGTGCTGCATCTCTTGTACTCGCGGTTCTGGCACAAGGTGCTGTTCGACCGCGGCTACGTCTCGACCGTCGAACCGTTTCAACGCCTGATCAATCAGGGGATGATCCTCGGCGAGAACGGCGAGAAGATGTCGAAGAGTCGCGGCAACATCATCAACCCGGACGATGTCGTGAAGGCGTACGGTGCCGATTCGCTGCGGCTGTACGAAATGTTCATGGGGCCGCTGGAAGCGGTCAAGCCGTGGAGCATGCAGGGAGTCGAGGGGGTGTTCCGGTTTCTGGCTCGCGTCTGGAGAATGACCGCCGACGAGAAAGCGGACGACATCCGGCTCAACCCGGCCATTCAAGACATCGAGCCGTCGCTCGAACAGCTTCGGTTGCTGCACAAAACGATCAAGGTCGTCACACGCGACATCGAAGCCATGTCGTTCAACACCGCGATCAGCCGCATGATGGAGTTCGTGAACGAGATCGCCGGAACCGAACCGCGCCCGAAGTCGCTGCTCCCCCCATTCGTGCTTTTGCTCAGCCCGTTCGCGCCACACTTAGCCGAAGAATTGTGGCAACTGCTCGGCCACGAAAAGTCGCTCGCGTACGAACCGTGGCCGGAATTCGACCCGAAGCTGGTCGAAGATGCCGAGGTCGAAATCCCGGTTCAAATCAACGGCAAGCTCCGCGCGAAAGTGCTCGTGCCAACCGGTTCCGATCAGGCGGCCATCGAAACCGCCGCCGCCACCGACTCCCGCATTGCGGAATTGCTGGCCGGGAAACAGATCGTCAAGACGGTCGTGGTGCCGGGGCGATTGGTGAATTTCGTGGTGAAATGAGCAATGATCGGGTGGATGCACCGCTAACAACTCGGCGCTAATCTGCGTAATCTGCGTTTCCAAAACGAAGATAAAACGCAGATTACGCAGATGGGCGCAGAAGTGGTCAGGTGAGCGAAATCAATTCGGTGGGAGCTTCTCGCTCCCGGTTTCTTAACAAACTATGGGGAACTCCCCCCGACTGACTCACGTCAAATTCCTCGGTTCCGGTTGTCCGTCCGTTCGCACCTCGGGAGGTCTGCCATGAAACGCTTGATTGCCGCTCTGCTGTCGTTGGCGTGGTTGTTGGTTCCGGCGGATCTGCCGGCTCAGGGATTGATCGTTGACAGTCGGCGGATTGCCCTGCCTGTCTCGCCGCGTCCTCCTGTTCCGCGTCCCGTGCCCAGTTTTGCGGACTACCACGTTCGCACGGTGGACGTGCAAGCGGCGGTGAAAGATCAGGTGGCGAAGGTGCAGGTTTCGCAGGTGTTCAAGAACACCGGTGGCGTGGTGCTGGAGGCTCAGTTTTTCTTCCCGCTGCCGGAGGACGCGGCGATCAGTGGGTTGACGTTGCTCGTGGATGGCACGGAACTGACCGGCAAACTGCTGAAGAAAGACGACGCCCGCCGGATCTACGAAGAGATCGTTCGCCGTCGGCAAGACCCCGCACTGCTGGAGTACATGGGGCAGGGCGTTTTTCAGACGAGCGTGTTCCCGATCCCGCCCAATGCCGAAAGGACGGTTGAGATTCGTTACACGCAGCTTCTCAAAAAATCCAATGGTTTGGTTGACCTGTTGTTGCCGCTCGGCACGACCAAGCATTCGACCAAACCGATCGACACGCTCAACGTGACCGTGCGCGTGGACGCCGCCGAGGCGATCAAGACGATCTACAGCCCGACGCATCAACTCGACATTCATCGCCCGGACAACACGCACGCCACGTGCAAGTTGACGCTGACCGGAGTGAGCCGCCCGGACGATTTTCGATTGTTCTACGGCACGGCTTCGGGGATCGTCGGGACGAGTGTCCTGACCTACAAGCCGTCGGAAACCGAAGACGGATACTTCTTGCTGCTGGCCAGCCCCGAAGTCAAGCCAGCGGCCAATGCCGTCGCGAGCGACCGGACGCTGCTGTTCGTGTTCGACAAGTCGGGCAGCATGGGGGGCAAGAAAATCGAGCAGGCGAAGGAAGCTCTCAAATTCCTGATCAACCAGCTCAAGCCGACGGACACGTTCAATATCATCGCCTACGATTCGAACATCGAGAGCTTTCGTCCGGAGTTGCAACGGGCCGACGACGCGACCGTGAAGGCGGCGTTGTCATTCGCCGACGGTTTGTATGCCGGCGGCAGCACGCATATCGACGGAGCCTTACAAACAGCGCTGCGGATGCTGGTTGATCCACGGCGGCCAACGTACGTGCTGTTCCTGACCGACGGCTTGCCGACGGTGGGCGAAGTACGAGAGCTGAACATCGCGGCGAATGCCAAAGCGGCGAATACGGTCGGAGCGCGGCTGTTCGCGTTTGGCGTCGGCTACGATGTGAACAGCCGGCTTCTCGACCGCGTGTCGCGCGACGCGCGGGGGCAATCGGTGTACGTGCGGCCCAACGAAAACATCGAAGCCCACGTCTCGGCGCTGTACGCAAAAATCGGTTCGCCGTTGTTGACCGATCTGGCGGTGAGCATCGACTTCGACCGAGCGCCCGCCCCTGGCACGGCGGGTCCAACCAACCGCATTTACCCGAAGCAACTGACCGACCTGTTCCACGGCGAACAGCTCGTGTTGTCCGGCCGCTACAAAGCGGGAGGCGTGGCAAAGGTGACACTGGCCGGCCGAGTCGCTGGTGAAACGCGGACGCTCAGTTTTCCAGCCAACTTCGTCGAGAAATCGAACGACGAATCGTTTGGCTTCGTCGAAAAGCTGTGGGCCACGCGACGGATCGGCGAAATCATCGACGAACTGGATTTGAAAGGTCAGAACAAGGAACTGATCGACGAACTCGTGCAGTTGTCGATCAAGCACGGCATCCTGACTCCGTACACGTCGTTCCTCGCCGACGAGAACGTGCGGCTGGCCGATAGCACGTCGAACACGCGTCGGGCCGGCGACGTCGCGCTGCGAGAGTTGAGCAAGGCCGAGGGACTTGGCGGCGTCGAGCAGCGAGCGCTGAAGGGTGGCTTGCAAGCTGCGACGCAACCCGTGCCCAGCGCGTCTGCGGGAGGCGCTGGAGCGGGATTCGGTGGGCTAGTTGGCGGTAAGCGAATGGCACGGCTCCCAAGTGAGAGCGCGACGCCAGCTCTAGGCGTTCTGGCAGCCGATGCCGAAGGGAACGTCCGTGAGATTGATTCGGTCCGCAACATCGGGCAGAAGACATTCTTCCGCAAGGACAAGCAGTGGCAGGATTCGGTCGTCAACGCAGACCAGGCCAAGCAGGCGCGCCGCGTGAAGCAGTTCAGCAAGGAATACTTCGACCTGGCCGCGTCGAATGGCGGCACGCTGGCGAAGTACCTCGCGTTCGAGGAACCGGTGCTGGTCAATCTGGCGAATGAAATTTATTTGATCGAGCCAGCCGATCCGACCAGCACGCCGTGAGCGTTGCCACGGATCAAAAGAAAGGGCCACGGATGAAACACGGATTGAACACGGATTTGGGATCATCATCTCATCCGTGTTTCATCTGTGTTTAATCCGTGGCTAATTTTGTTTTCGTCGGAGCGGTGACCGTCAGCCACTTCGGCCCGCGAATCTCGGCGTCGGCGTCGTCAATGTCCGCCGGTCGTTCGAGGGCGCTCGCCTTTAGCGTCGCGGGCATGTTGGTGGGCGTGTCTTCGACGCGCGTGATCCGGCCGCCGAGCCGATTCAACTTGAGTTCCAAGTGGTCGTAGCCGCGGTCGAGGTGGTAGATGCGGCGGACGACCGATTCGCCCTGGGCCGCGAGGGCGGCCAGCACGAGGGCGGCGCTGGCTCGCAGGTCGGAGGCCATCACGCAGGCTCCGCTCAGCGACGGGACGCCGCTGACGATCGCGCTCGGGCCTTCGCGGCGGATGCGTGCTCCCATGCGGGCCATCTCGGCGACGTGCATGAAGCGGTCGGGAAAAACTTTGTCGGTGACGAGGCTGATCCCCGGCACGGTCGTGAGCAACGCCATGAGCTGCGCCTGCACGTCAGTCGGCAGACCGGGGTGCGGCAACATGAAGCAGTCAGCCGATCGCAGTTCGATCGGGGTGTGGATTCGGACGCCATCGTCTGTCGATTCGATTCGCACGCCGATCTCGCGCAGTTTTTCCAGCACCGCGGTCAGGTGATCGAGACGCACGTTTTCGAGCGTGACGTCGCCGCGTGTGATCGCGGCGGCGAGAATCAGCGTGGCCGCTTCGATGCGGTCGGGAATGATCTCGTGCTGAGTGCCGATCAATTCGTCCACCCCTTCGATTCGCACGAAAGGCGTCCCCAACCCGCTGATCTTCGCCCCCATGCCGTTCAAGTATGTTCCAAAATCCACGACCTCCGGTTCGCAGGCGGCGGCTTCGATCGTCGTCACACCGGCGGCCAGAGTCGCCGCGGCCATCACGTTGCACGTGCCAGTCACCGTGCTGCCGAATGGTCCGCCGAGATAAATGCTCGCCCCACGCAGCTTGCGGGCCTTGGCAATGATGTACCCGCGCTCGATTCGGATTTCTGCTCCCAGCGCCCGCAGCCCTTTGAGATGCAGATCGACCGGTCGATCACCGATCGCACACCCGCCCGGCAACGACACGACCGCGAATCGCCGTCGCGCCAAAAGCGGCCCCAGCACGCAAATGCTGGCGCGCATTCGGCGGACCAATTCGTAATCGGCCACGCACGCCTTGGGGTCGTACACGTCGAGCAGGATTTCCCCCGCCGCCCCGCGCAGCACGTTCATCCCCAGCGTCTGAAGCAACTGCGACAGCGTGCGCACGTCCGCCAGATCGGGCACGCCCCAGATCACACTGGGCCCGTCGGCCAGCAACGACGCCGCCATGATCGGCAGCGCCGAATTCTTCGCCCCGCTGACGCCGACTCGCCCCGCGAGCGGTTGGCCTCCCTGCACAACGAACATATCCATGACCAAGCCCTCCGTGGCTGCGTCCGTAGAACGGCATTCATTCCGTTCGTTTTCCAACCGACCTTTCGTTTGCTCTCAGCCAGACGGGAACGGAATGAATTCCGTTCTACAATCTCCGTGGCTTGGCGATCGAATTGGGGGGCGGATAATCCAAGAAACGACCGGGCAGAGCAATGGCAGTTTGGGAGGACAGAGGGGACCGCCGGGACATCCATCAACCACAGGTCGCTCGGGTTCGTGTGACCTGAAACGAGGCCGCGATTGGCTCGCGGCCACAAGGGCTGGAGCTACGGTGGTTTTCTCGGTCTAAGCCAACTCGGGCAACGGGAGATGGTTGTCCACGAGGTACTGCGGGCGACCAGCGAGGTCGTGGAGTTTGATGTCGCCGACGTTGAGACCCAAGTGGCGATAGAGAGTCGCGAGGACTTCTCCGAAATGGATCGGGCGGTCGGCGATCATGGCCCCCAAGCGGTCGGTGGCACCGATGACTTGTCCGGCGCGAATGCCGCCACCGGCAAGCAGGCCGCCGCCGACCTGCGGCCAGTGGTCGCGTCCGGCTTCCGGATTGATTCGGGGAGTTCTGCCGAATTCACCCCAGGCAACAACCATCACGTCGTTTGCCAGGCCGCGGGCGTGGAGGTCTTCCACCAGCGCAGTGATCCCCTGATCGAACTGCGGCAGGTGCGTCTTCTTCAATCCGTTGAAGTTGTCGCTGTGAAAATCCCAGCGGCCGAAATTCAGAGTGACCACGCGGGCGCCCGCTTCGACCAGCCGGCGAGCCATCAAAAATTGTTCGAGGTTGCGGGGTGCTCCGTCTCCGAAATTCTTGGGATCGCCCTGGCCATAGCGCTCGCGTACGGCGGGGGATTCCTGCGAGAGGTCGAGGGCTTCGACGAGCTTGCTCGACGTGAGGATCTCGAACGCCTGCCGTGTCAGCGAGTCCATCCCTTCCATTGTCCCCGTCGCGTCCACTTCGCGCCGTAGTTGGTCCACACTGGCAAGCAGGTTCTTGCGATCACCGAGGCGGCTGATGTCGATGCCGTTCAGCACCATGTCGGCTCGACTTGGCCCCGACGGACGAAACGCGGCGTGGGCCACACCGAGGAATCCCGGATGTCCCGGCGAACCATACGGCGGATGGCCGGTGTCGGGGGACAAGCCGACGAACGGCGGCACGGCTCTGTTGGCCGGGCCAAGCAGTTTGGACGTGACCGAACCGACTGATGGCCAGCCGCCGGGGGGCTGCTGCCGCTTCGATCGGCCGGTGTAGCAAATGAATGAGTCATGATCGCCGTCCGGCGAACCGTACACGGATCGCAGCGTCACGAGCTTGTCCATGATGGCTGCGGTCCGCGGCATGTGTTCGCAGACCTGGATGCCGGACACATTCGTTTCGATCGGTCGGAACTCGCCCCGAATCTCGGCGGGCGCATCCATCTTCAGGTCGTACATGTCCTGGTGCGAAGGAGCACCGCACATGTAAATCATGATGACCGCCTTGTGCGATCGCCGCCCGTTGACCTGCTCGGCTCGCAGGATGTCCGTCAGCGTCAGGCCTCCGACTGCGAGTGCTCCCACCTTGAGCATGTCACGACGAGTCAATCCGTCACACAATCGCTTCTTGGGACCGAAGAGGTTCAGCATCGGTGGGCTTTCGTGGGGAGGGACCAGTTTGTCACGTCAGGCGGGATGTCACACCCATTCCGTTTGTTCGTCGGCTTTGACGGTCACGGAAACAGGGCGGTATGCTGCAACACCTTAACCGCGTCTCGTGGTCACCGCAAGAACATCTGAAACGCGGTGCGAAAGCAGTGTAGGCGGCTCTCGCCGAGAGCCGTTTTACGCTCTCGGCGAGAGCGGGCTTCAACTCCGAACCACCGATCGTACGACAACAATGCCCGACACCCTGTACATCATCGACGTCTTTTCGCTTTTGTTTCAGGTGTTTCACGCAATCCCGGAAATGTCGAGTCCTTCCGGACAGCCGACGAACGCGGTCTTCGGGATGACGCGGGACATTCTGAACATCCTCAAACAGAAACAGCCCTCGCACCTGATCTGTGCCATGGATTCCAAGGGGCCGGGGGTGCGGGATGAAATCTACGATCAATACAAAGCCCACCGCGCCCCGGCGCCGCCCGATTTGCTTCCGCAGATTCCGCTCACCGTCGATGTCATCCGGGCATTCGGCATTCCGGCGATCGAACAGGCGGGATGGGAAGCGGACGATGTCATCGCCACGGTGGTGACGCAAGCGGTCGAGCGGGGCCTCGACGTGGCCATCGTCACGGGGGACAAGGACGCGCGGCAGTTGCTGGGGCCGCGAGTGCGAATCTATTTCGTGCGCAAAGACCAGTTCTTTGACGAAGCGGCCTTGCTGGTGGATTGGGGAGTCCGGCCCGATCAAGTCATCGACTTTCAATCGCTCGTCGGCGATGCGGTGGACAACGTTCCCGGTGTGCCGCTCATCGGACCGAAAAAGGCGAGTGCCCTGCTGCAACAGTTCGGCACGCTCGAAGAAGTTCTCGCGCATGCGGATGAGGCACCCGGCGCGAAGATGCGTGAGAATCTGAAGAAGTTCGCCGACCAAGCACGACTCAGCCGCGATCTGGTGACGCTGCGGCGCGACCTTCCGCTGACTGTCGATTGGGACGCGGCGCGTGTGGGTCACCACGATCGCGAGCGGCTCGTGCGGCTGTTCCAGCAGTTCGGCTTTCGCCGGTTTCAGGACGAGGTCAAAGCACTGCCCAGTCTCTCCCCTCCGAACGAAGGAGGGGCAGGGGGGGGGACTCCCTCGACACCGACTGGCTCTGACCTCTCGTCACAAAACAATTCCACATCGGCCAAGCGAACACGAACCCTGTTTGATGACGATCAAGACACTGCTCCAGCGAGTGATCCGGTTGTATCCGAGGCATCCGAAAAGGGGTCGGGAGTCTTTTTCAGGTCGCAAGACTCAGATCAAAGTCCAAGGGAATCGGTCGACTGTGACCTGAAAAAGATTCCCGCCCCCGTGGCGAACAACGAGATCATCGACACGCCGGACAAGCTCGCGGATTTCGTCCGCGAGCTTCAGCCACAACGCCGGTTCGTGTTCAACCTCATCACCTCGAATCCTGATCCGATGCGGGCGGAGATCGTCGGCTGGGTGTTTTTCTCCCCGCCAGACGGCGGGCGATTTATTCCCGTTCGATCGCGCAGGACCGAGGATTTGTTGTCCGGGCTGTCGAACCACGTGGCGCTCGATCAAACGGAAGTCACCGACGCGCTGCGTCCGGTCCTCGAACGGGATGACCTCGAACTGTGCGGCCATGACCTCAAGTCCGATCTCGTCGTGCTCCGGCGGCTTGGCATCAACGTGCGCGGAGTGGGAATCGATTCCTACGTCGGCAGCTATCTGCTCGATGCCGGCGCGAAAAGCCACTCGTTGGAAGACCTCGCCATTCGCCAACTCGATCGCGAGTTGCCGTCGCTTGCGGACGTCGTCGGTGCCGGAACGAAAGGCGACGCGCTCGCGGAGATCGAACCGGCCAAGCTGGCGATGTGGGCTGGCGGCCGCGCACGCATCGCGCGGGAACTTGCCACCGTCATCGAACAGAAACTGAGAGAGGACGCCGCGATCTGGCGGTTGTACTGGGATCTCGAACGGCCGCTGATCGCGATCCTCGCGGAAATGCAGTTCCATGGAATTCACGCTCGCGTCGCAGCGCTCCGCGAGCAGAGCATCGAACTCGGCGGGCGATTGAAGCAACTCGAAGATGAGATTTACACAGAGGCCAAGCACCCGTTCAACATCGCTTCGCCGATCCAACTGCGGCAGGTGCTGTTTGAGGAACTCGGGTTGCCCGTGCTCCGCAAAACTAAGACCGGAGCCAGCACCGATCAGGAAGTGCTGGAGCAACTCGCCCTCGTGCATCCGCTGCCGGCAAAACTCATCGAACATCGGCAGCTCGCCAAGTTGAAGGGGACGTACCTCGACGCGCTGCCAGAACTCGTGAATCCGATCACCGGGCGAATCCACACAACGTTTCATCAGGTGGCGGCCGCGACCGGGCGGTTGAGTTCGAGCGATCCCAATTTGCAAAACATCCCCATCCGCACAGCCGAGGGACGCCGCGTGCGGCAGGCGTTTGTGGCAGGCGAACCGGGTTGGAAGCTGCTCTGCGCAGACTACTCTCAGATCGAGTTGCGAATTCTGGCGCACTTCTGCGGCGACCCGGCGCTCGCCACGGCGTTTGCCGACGACATCGACATCCACGCGGCGGTGGCGGCGCAGGTGTATGGAATTGATGTGGCCACCGTGGACGAGTCGCAACGGCGCGTGGCGAAGGCGGTGAATTTCGGCGTGATCTACGGCCAAAGTCCGTTCGGCTTGGCGGCCAATCTGGGGATCAAGAAAGATGCGGCGGCACAGTTCATCGACGAGTACTTTGCGAAGTACGCGGGAGTGGCCACGTTCATCGAGCGGGTGCTGTCCGAGACCGCAGCCGCCGGTCAGGCCACGACGATTCTGGGACGGAAGCGGGCGATCGACGGCGTTCGCCCCAACGCAGGCCGAAACCTGAATTTGCCCGAACGGACGGCCGTGAATACCGTCATCCAAGGCTCGGCTGCCGACCTCATCAAACAGGCGATGTTGAACATCCACCGCCGCCTTCGCCGTGAAGCTCACCCCGCCCGCCTGCTGCTTCAAATTCACGACGAACTCGTTTTCGAAACCCCTTCCCACCACGTCCTCGATCTGGCCGGGATGGTGCGTCACGAAATGGAACACGCCTTCGAACTGTCAGTCCCGCTGAAGGTTGAGTTGTCCGTCGGGGACGATTGGTTGAACCTGGAGTCAATTGGGTAGTGCCCCGTCAAAGCTTGATTTGGGGTAGCCACGGTCGCCAGAGCTTGTTGAATTAATGTGGTTCCGACACTCCGTGGCGGGACATGTTGTGCCCGCCCTGCGGCGCGGCCACAACGTGCGGTGTCACGGAGTGCCACCGCCACAATAATTCAACAAGCCCGCCAGACCGTGGGAATTCCTCTGTTTTTGTCGTCTACCCACGCTCTGGCGGGCTTGTTGATTTAGAGGCTGTCCTGAAACGATCCCGCTGTGCAAGAGATTCATCCGCAGATTTCACAGATTACGCAGATTTGGACTTCCGCCTTGAATCTGTGAAATCTGCGGATAGGCATGGTTCCTTTTGGGATAGCCTCTTAATGTGGTGGCACTCCGTGACACCGCATGTTGTGGCCGCCCCGCGTGCTACCAGTTTAGAGCGGGTTCCAGCTCGGACTCAGCGGCCAAAAGGTGGCTGAAGTCGTGAGACTTCAGTTCGGAACTCTCACGAGTTCCGCTACCGGACATTTGCCCCAACGGAGGTCAGATTCAACTGGCCGCTAGAATTCAGAATACTGGTAACATCTGACCCAATTACCCAGCGCAATCGACAGAATCCGCCGTACTGCATGGTCATGTTTCACCCGTCCGCGGTGGTTCTTCAAGGGAATGCGATCTCGTGGCACACCCGAATCTTCAGGAGGTCAATCCGATGTTCAGGATGGTCTCCAAACGACGGGAGAGTCCGCCGGAATCAATGGAGATTCCCCCGCAAATACCGTTGTGATCCATTGCTCGGTGCATTAGATTAGCCGCGTTGTTTTTGGACATTTCTTTTTCTCTATTCTGGAGTGAAAACCGATGGAAGCCAGTCGACGAACAACCATGAAGCCAGAGGTCCGATGCCGGGCCGACCGCAGCGGCTTTACACTGATTGAGTTGCTTGTGGTCATTGCGATTATCGCGATCCTCATCGCCCTGTTGTTGCCGGCTGTGCAACAAGCTCGCGAGGCGGCCCGCCGGACGCAGTGCCGGAACAATCTGAAGCAGATTGGAGTGGCCATGCACAACTTTCATGACATCAACGGCGTCTTCCCGCACGCGGGTCTGGACGACGACACCCGCAACTATTCGTGGGGCCCCCTGATCCTGCCGTATATGGATCAGCAAACCATTTATGATGCCTTGCAAAGGTCCGGAGTCATCTTCAACACGAAGGGAATCGACAACAACACGCTGAGCGGCTTTCAACCGGGAGCGACGCCGGTACCGAGCACGATTACCAATGTGGTTGATCAAGCGTACTGGCGGCATGTCGTTAACACTCACGGCGATAACGCCCCGCAGAAGATTCTGGCGGGGTTTGTCTGTCCATCGGATGTGAGGCTGCCCAAAAACAATAACCAACTGGCTCGATCGAGCTACGTGGCCAGCATCGGCCAGGCGCCGGACACAGTCGTCCCGTCCAGTACTTGGGCATGTGCCGTGTTCAAGGGACGTTTGCAGACCGGGGTGATTACCTACTCGAATGACAATAATCTGAACTGGCCAAACGGAACTCGCGATGTCTTGGATGGCACAAGCAACACTTTCATGGCGGGTGAAGGCAATTGGCCAGAGGCCAATAACAGCAACAATTTTTCAGTTTGGACTGGGGGCCGAACGAACGGTTCCTGTGTCACCAACAGTGCCGGAGCCGCGGTGCGCTTTGCAGATGTTGCATTTCCAATCAACTTGAAGGCGGGAATCGCGGGCAACACCGCCAACGGGACTGATCGAGCCGAGTTGGCGTTTGGAAGCTACCACGTCGGCGGAGCGCATTTCGTCATGGCCGACGGAGCGGTCAAATTCGTCAACGAGAATATCGACCTGTTCCTTTACAAGGCCATTGGGACGCGGCGCGGCAAAGAGCCAATCAACAATTTTTAGTGCTGCGTTAAAGCTGAGGTTTGGGGTTGTAGCCACGCTCGCCAGAGCGTGGGAAGACTGCAAATTAAAGATTGAAATCCCCCGGTCTGGCGGACCGGTTGAATTAATGTGGTCCCGACACTCCGTGGCGGGGGACACGTTGTGGCCGCCCCGCAGAGCGGCCATAACATGCGGTGTCACGGAGTGCCACCGCCACAGTAAATCAACAAGCCGTGGCTACCCTCGGAATGTCGTTCATCGGCCGGTCAGCCGTTCCCAACACAGTTGACCGGCCGCTTTTAATTTTTCCGGTTAAGCGACACCCATCCGCTGAACCAAAACCCCTCCCGCAATTCGCAAACTGGTTGCATCGAATTGGCGAACCAAAGAAAGACCTGGTGGCCCACATGAAATTCATCCCCATGAGCGTTCGGTTGTTGCTTCTCCCATTCCTCGTGACAATCGTGGGTTGTGGCGGAGGCGGTCAAAAGCCGACTGCCAAAGTCCAAGGCAAAGTGACATTCAATGGACAGCCAGTCCCCGGTGGAACTCTCAGCTTTGCACCCGTTGCCGCCGAGAAGGGAAATGAGCCAGGCAAGTCCGCGTCGGGAGGTGTCAACTCGGATGGAACCTATGTGCTTTCGACCTATACCGATAAAGACGGGGCGGTTGTCGGAAAACATCGTGTGATCTACCTAGCGGCTTCAGCCGCATCGACCGGCGCTAATCCAGACGATCCGGCTTCGGGACATTCGGACGAAACTGCCGCCGCCAACCCCGCTCCTGCGTCGCCATTCCAAGGCCTGAAACCCAAGGCCGGTGAGGTTGAAGTAAAATCGGGAAGCAACACCATCGATATTGAACTGGTGGCTGACCCCAACCAACCAGCTCCCACTTCTCAACCTCAATAGCCATTTGGTTGGTAGTCCACTAAATATGAAAAAGTACGACGCCCCTTCCGGGCCGTCGTATTGCGACGGAAAACGACGGCCCGGACGGGCCGTTCTCAGGTTCTTCAACGGGCTGCCGACCTCGTGTTGGCTGGACTGTTTTTGATTCGCGTTTATTCCGACACGGACAGAGTCGTTGTGTTGGGCATTACTTTTTCTTTTTTTGGAGTGATCCCTTATGGAAACGACAAGACGAAATCCCACCAGTCGAATGACACAGATTCGGACGGAACGAAGCGGCTTTACACTGATCGAGCTGCTCGTGGTCATTGCCATTATCGCGGTCCTGATCGCCCTGCTATTGCCAGCCGTACAGCAGGCTCGCGAGGCGGCCCGCCGGACGCAATGCCGTAACAATCTCAAGCAGATTGGTTTGGCAATGCACAACTTTCACGATACCAATGCCGTCTTCCCGCTGGCGGCCGTGGACGACGACACGCGGCAATATGGCTGGGCCGCCATGCTTCTGCCACACATGGATCAAGCGAACACCTACGACGCCCTTGTGGGTTCCAAGGTCGTCTTCAATACAAAAGGAATCGATAACAACATGATGTCGGGCGGTAACCTGCCTCCGGCGCCGAGTGCGGTGACAAACCCCGTCGACATCGCATCGTGGCCGACGATCAACAACACGCACGGCAATAGCGCCCCTCAGAAGACAATTCCGGCATTCATCTGTCCCTCCGACGTCCGCTTGCCGAGAAGTAACAACAATCTGGCCAAGTCGAATTATTGTGGAAGCTTGGGACAGGGTCCCTTTTCTCCAACCATCCTGCCGACTTGGAACTGTGGAAATCCAAGAGGGAACATCCAAACCGGCGTGATCGTGTACTCCAATGACAACCTAAGAAACTGGCCCATCGCAACACGCGACATTCTCGACGGAACGAGCAACACGTTCATGGTCGGCGAGGCCAACACACCCGAAGCCAACAACGACCGGGCGTTTATCGTGTGGGCGGGATTCAACGCGCAGAATGTGGCTCTGGCAGCCAACGGTTCGGAATCTGCAAAC
>JACRIH010000020.1 GCA_016235885.1 Planctomycetales bacterium
CGACGAATTCTGAACTCTCACGAGTTCAGCGACGAGGCGGCGAATTGTACTCCCCGACCTCCCGCCACGACAACAACCCCGCAGCACCTGCCTTCCTGCGTTCCCTTCGTTATCTTCTGTTCAAACTCTCCTGAACAGAAGGCCACGAAGTGAACGAAGAACAGCAATCACCGACCGCCCGCTCGCTGGCGTACGAAATCTTGTGTACCGCCGATGACCGACGCGGGTTTATGACCGATCGGCTGGAGCAACGCCTCGCGGCGGAATCGTGGTCGGGACCGGAGCGCGGGCTGGCGGTCGAACTGGTTCACGGTGTGATCCAGCGGCAGGGGACGCTCGATGTACTTTTGCGAGCCTGCTCGAAACGCGATCGAGCACACGTCGAACCGGCGCTGTGGACGTTGCTGCGGCTCGGCGCGTACCAGTTGGTGTTCCTCGATGGCATCCCAGCGCACGCGGCCGTTCACGAAACGGTCGAACTGACGAAGCGGATCGGTCAGCCGCAATGGACCGGGTTTACCAACGGTCTGCTGCGAGGTCTGAGCCGACTGCTGACAGACGAGACGTCGTCCGCTCCCGGCCCGCGCGCCGTGCCGCTGCGCGACGTGACGTATCGGATCATCGGCGAATCGATTTTCTCCAACCCCGCCACCGACCCCGCCGGTTACTTCTCGGCCGCGTTCAGCTTTCCCGACTGGATCGCGCGCCGCTGGTGCGCACGATTCGATCGTGACGAACTGTGGCGGATCGGGTTCTGGCTGAATTCGCCAGGACGATTGTGTCTGCGAACGAACGCGCTGCGCACTTCGCGCGAGACGCTGTTGCAATCGCTCGCCAACTCGGGCGTCGCGGCTCATCCGGGCGAAGCTCCCGAAGCCGTCTGGATCGACAGCCCGGCGCGCGTCCAATCACTGCCCGGGTTTTCTGAAGGCTGGTTCAGTGTGCAGGATGAATCGGCCACGCACGCCGCGCGGCTGCTCGCTCCGAAACCGGGTGAGCGAGTGCTCGACCTCTGCGCGGCTCCTGGTGGGAAAACAACGCACCTGGCCGAGTTGATGCAAAACGACGGGTCGATCGTCGCCGTCGATGTGCATGAGGACAAACTGAATCGCATCCGCGAAAACTGCGGACGGCTCGGCGTGACGATTGTCCAAACGCACCTTTCCAACATCGACGAGCCGTCGCTGCCGCCCGGCGAATTCGACGCGATCCTGCTCGACGTCCCCTGCTCGAACACCGGCGTTCTCGGCAAGCGCCCCGAAGCCCGCTGGCGCCTGAGTGCGCGAGACATGGAAGAACTGGCTGCCCTCCAGCGCCGACTGCTCGCGTTCGCCATCTCCCGCCTCGCGCCGAGTGGCCGATTGGTCTACTCCACGTGCAGCATCGAACCGGAGGAGAATCGCCAAGTCGTCGAGAGCGTCCTCGCCGAGCAACCCGGCTTGCAACTGGAAACCGAACAACACCACCAGCCCGGTCAGCCCGCAGACGGCGGATACCAAGCGCTCCTCCGTAGGTAAGGCTTTCCAGCCTGACAAAGTGAAAAGGCTTTAGCCACGGATGGAACCCAGCGCAGGAAACCCGCAACCCCAAATGACGAACGGGGGGAACACTAATCCTCACTGATCGGCGCTAATCCTCAAGAGTTGCATCATCAGCGAAGATTAGCGCGGATTAGTGTTCCCTGTTTCGGAAGCAGCCGAATTATGCACGCGGTTTTCTTGTTCCCGCGCTCTGCGTGGGAAAGAGAGTTCGTGGCTAAAAATCACTTCTTCTTCAGCGTCGTCAGGTATTCGACCACGTCCACGAGTTCTTCCTGAGTCAGGCCCTTGGCGAGGTCGGCGGGCATCAGGGAGATTTCTTGTTTCTTCGTCTCCTCGATTTCACTCTTCTTGAAGGTGCGGACGAGGGCGTCGGCTCCCTTCACCGTCACCGATTCGGCGTCTTGTGAGGTGATGACGCCGGTGGCCGTGGTGCCGTTGGTGAGGACGATCACGTAGCTTTCGTAGTTGTGGCTGATCCCGGCGCTTGGGAAGATGATCGATTCGAAGAACGCCTGGCGGCTGAGCTTGTTGCCGATTTCGCTCAGGTTCGGACCGACCTCTTTGCCTTCTTTGCCCACCACGTGGCAGGTATTGCACTTGCCGGTGGTCGTGTAAATTTTCTGACCGTTGCCCTGGTTGCCTTTGAGCTTGGCAAGTTCGGGCAGCGGTGGCAGCGGCTTGTCGTTCTTGCTCGGCGGCGGCGGAAACAGTTTCAATCCCGCCTCGCGAATCTCCGGGAACGACGAACCGGTCAGCGCTGCGGCGAGCGCGGGGGTGAATGATCCGTCGAACGCATTCGATTGGGCCAGCTTGAGGACTTCGGTGGCACCGGCTTTGGTGAGAGTCGCTCCCTTGATGGCTTGGCGACGGAGGTCCGCGGGGTAGTCGGGCGTCTTGACGAGCGGCAGCAGCAACGGCACGACCCTGGCGTCGCCGGAGTTGCTGAGCGCGGTGGTGATGCCGATGACACCCTTCGCCACATCGGGACGATCTTTTTTCACGGCGGGGAGCACGGCCATCGTGAGGAGTTGCTGCTGGTCCTTGGCGAGCAGCACGCGGACGGCGTCGATGCCGATTTGGTCATCGGGTTTGGAAGCCGCGAGCGCGAGCAAATCGGGGTAGCGGTCGGTGACGTTGAACTTCTCGACCAGCGTGAGGAACTGCGGCTGGCCTGTCAGCGAATCGAGGACGCGGTTCAGCGCGGCCTTTTGGGCGGCGTTCTTCGAGACGTCAAAGCCCTTCAGACGGTTGAGTGCCTCGGCCGAGACCAGGGCCACCTTCGGCTCGTCGCCGCTGCTGCCGAACGCGAGCTCCACCAGCGCGTCGTCCTTCTCTTGGCTCGCGGGGAGGAAGTCGAACGCGCGGAGGTAACGCGCCGCGTCGGAGTCATCATTCTTCTGGCCGCCGAACATTTCAGGATGCTGAAGTATCAAGCTGAGTCGGGCGGGCGTTTCCATTGCGCGAGATCGCCAAAAGACGTCCTTCGAGTTCGCCATCAATCCGGGGTCTTTCAACGCCGATTGACCCAGTCGTCGCTGGTACTCGTTCAAGCACGCATCCCAATCGTTGCCCGCGCCGATGCCGAGGGCTTCGAGATACCAACGGTCCTTGCCGTCGTGCTGGATCGCGAGCTTCGCCCAGAGTTCGGCTTTCGTTGGCGACTTGAGATGCCGCAACGAAATCGCGCATTCACGGCGAACGGCTGGCGAAGGATCGTTGATTAGACTTTCCACCGCCCACAGATCCGAACGATTAAATCGGAGTCCTGCGATTCGAACGTCTGGATCAGGTGATTCGATCGCTTTCTGAGTCCAAATCTGTTTGTTGTTGCGGGTGGCGGAATACAAGAGCCAAAGGCCACGCGCGCGCAATCGTGGGTTCGTTTCTCGATCAATCACCTTCACCAATTCTGACAGTGCAGGATTGCCAATTCCCTTGATCGCATTCCAAGCGAGATAGCGCGTTGCTTCGTTCGGGCTTTTGAATGCGGCGATCGCGCCCTCGACGGTGCTGACATCGACCTTCGGGAATTTGTACGGCGCCTTCGGCGGAGCGACTCGGAAGAGGCGGCCTTTGTCGGCGTCGCCCATGCGGTGGCCTCCCACGCCGGGGTCGTACCAGTCGGCCACGATCAGCGATCCGTCCGGAGCCACGCTCACATCCGACGGGCGGAACCAGTTGTCGCGAGCACCGCTCAGAAGGTTGACTGTCTCGGCGGTGTAGCCCGCTCCCGACTTCTTCACCGGGTAGGCGCGCACCACGTTCGGCCCGGCGTCGCAGTGGATCACCTGATTCCGAAATTTTTCGCCCAGCAAGTCCCCTTCGTAAACGATGATGCCCGTCGGTGAGCCAGCTCCCGTTTGCAGCAAATTGGGGACGACGCCCGGATCGTTCAGATGCCAGTGACGCAGCGGAATCTCCGCTTCCATGTTCGTCCGCGGCGACTGCCAGCCGGCGCGAGTCAGCTCGTCCTTGTAGCCGTAGTTGCCGAACTCCATCACGAAGTTGATCCGCACTCCCTTGTTGCCGTCGTCGTCGTTGTCGCTCTGCCACAGCGTGCCGAACGAATCGACCGCCACCTCCCAATTGTTCCGAAAATTCCAGCCCAGCGTTTCAAACTCGCTGCCGTCCATGTTGCAACGAAAAACCATCCCCTCCTGATAGTGCGACTTGCTGTCGTTCACCTCGTTGCCGGCCAGGTCGATGATCGGCTTGCCGCTCTTGTCCTTGATCTGCTTCCCGCTGTTGCCGAAGTTGAAATACAGTTTTCCATCCGGCCCGAAATGAAACGCATGAATGCCGTGATCGTGCTGCGTGCCGCCGATGCCGGTGAAGAACATCTCTTTGCGATCCGACTTCAAATCGCCGTCGTCGTCGTGCAGAAAGAAGACGTTGTCATTCGCCGAGACAATGATCTTCGTCCCCTTGCCGCTCGGCGTCGGCAGCACGCAAATGCCGTGAGCCGAATCCACATCCTTGCCCTGATGGAAGACGGTCTGCTTGTCGCTGACGCCATCGCCGTCGGTGTCTTCGAGGATCAGAATGCGATCCCCTTCCTTCCGCTCGCCGAGACGATGCCGATAGTTCACGACCTCGCACACCCAGACTCGGCCGAGATGGTCGATGTCGATGCTGGTCGGATTGAGCATCGCCGGCTTCGAGTCCTCGCTGGCGAACAGAGTCGCTTCGAGTCCTTCGGCGACGTCCAGCCCTTTGATCGCGTCCTTCGAGTCGCGGCTACCGATTCCGGCCGGCTGACCTCCGTCGGCCGCTGATGCCACGAGGTATTTCGCATCCGGCTTTTCGGTGAAGACCAAGAACCGCACGGTCGAGCCGCAGCCTTGATTGACTCCTTGATCGTCGAGTCCTGCTCGGGCCTTGAACTTCTCGAAGGGGTGCCCGTCCGGGAGAGCAAATTCGATCACCGAATTCGCGTGCGTGCCGATGCCGTATTCGACCTGCTTGCCGTCGATGCTCAGCGCGCCGCCGCCGCAGTTCTTGTCGAGGTTGACTTCACCGAATCCGGCCGACGCGGACTTCCATCTCAATTTCGAGAGCTGTTTCTCGTTGACACCCTTGCCGATCACTCGCGGCTCGGCCCAGTCGGCCCAATCGCAGCCGAAACCATCGCCGCCGTCAGTCGCGACCAGAAACAAGGACTTCGCACCGGTGATGTCCACTTCCACATCAACGGCGTGCCCCTTCGTCGAAGCCGAAATGACCTTGCTGTCAAACTTCGGCTCAGCGGCCGTGGCCGAACCGGGGGGAAGCACGAAGAATGTTGCGAACGGCAACGAAGCAGTGAGCACGAGGCATGGTGAAAACTTCATCGTTGGGTTCTCCGAATATCGAACAAAGTATTCGCGTTGGACGACTAAGTCGCAGCTTGGTGTCGGCGTCCATGCATTTTTCTTAGTCACGGATCAAACACGGATGAAACACGGACATTAGGCAGATAAGGGCCGTCGACAATGCCGAATCCGAGTTTCATCCGTGTTTGATCCGTGGCCAAGTTTTTTCGGTTGTGGCTCGGCCGCGAGCAGTGTAGCAGATGAGGTTTCGGGCGGAAGTTTCACCAAGTCGGCAAACGACGAAGCCCGGCGTCATCGAAGAGGCCGGGCTTCTGTTCGTTTGTAGGACGGCCTTTCCAGGCCGTCATGGTCGGCCCGGAAGGGCCGACCTACGAGATCTTACGGAACGACGATCTCCATCCCTTCGCGCAGCGCATTCGGGCTGGCGAGCTTGTCGCGGTTGGCTTTGAACAATTCTTCCGACTTGACACGCTGTCCGTAGAACTTCAGCGCAATCGCCTCCAGCGTGTCGCCACGCTGGACTTTGTAGGTGCGCGGTCGAGCGTTCCGCGACGTCGGCACGTTGATGCTCTCGTTCTCAGGGCTGAGCAAATCCACGAGGCCGGGTTTGCGAGTCGCGTCGAGCACCGGTGCCTCTTCGACAACGCTGCTGGAACTCGACGTGGCGGGGGACGCAGACGAATTCGATTTCGGAGCCCGACCGGCTGCGAACGGTGAGCGATGAACCGGCTCGAATTTGAGCGGGCCTGAATCGGTCGCGGCGGACGTGGTCGCTCCGGCGTTACGAGCCGCACCATGCTGCTCAGTCGGCGCGACGGCGGTTTCTCCGCTGCGAATCGCGGCCGATCCATTCGTCGACTGCTTCGCCGAAGCGACTTTCGGGATGACCAGTGTCACCCCTTCCGGCACAGCGTCCGGGCTGTGAAGCACGTTCTTGTTCGCTTCGTAGATTTCATGGAACTTCGTACTGCTGCCGAGATATTTGGACGCGATGGCGCTCAGCGTTTCACCCGACTTCGTCACGTGTGTCAGGCGCGTGGCCGGAGTTGCCGGCACTGGCGAATTGTCTGGTGTGGCGGTTGAACCAGCGCGTTCGGTGGCTCGCACAGGAATCGGTGCGGGAACTTCGATCGTCCCGACGAGGATCGGCTGCCGATCACGTTGCGGATTCACCGGTTCGTCGTCCTGGGCGTGAGCGGGATCGGCCGAGGCCGAATCGCGGGCGCCAAGGTCGCGCGGTGTCCGATCGCGATCCGTGGTCGTTGGTCGCGAAAGTGGGTCCGGAGCAGGGGCGTTCGCGTTCTCGTCGAGGAACTTGGGACGACGGTACGCGTCAGGAGTCTGATCGGCTTTGGCTTGCGGCTGCCGCACCGGAGGCGTCGGAGCCGTTTCCAGGAATTCTTCTGGACCTCCCACGATGTACGGGCCGGTCGCCTTTTCAGAAATCTGCTTGTTTAATTCTTTGGCGGATTCGAGCGGCGGCGGTGGCGCGTTCGTTTTCCCGGCCGGTTCGCGGCGGAAGAACAGCGCTCCCACCACTCCCACCAGCAGAATCCCCAATCCCAGTCCAATGCGTTTGTCGCGGTGCATGATTTCCCCTCCGCAATCGCCCGGTGATGTTTCTCCAACTCAACAATATCCCGCGCGACTTGAGCCAGTGCGTGGCGTTTGGACAGCATTCATGACATTTCACCCGTGGATCTGACGATTGACCGGATCGTGCGCGACGTGCGCGGCCGTCGTGTCGTACGGGTTGGAGTGGTCGGGGAAAGTTGGAGTCCCGGCTTCAGCCGGTCGGACAGCCGCCTGAAGGCGGGACTCCAGCGCGTTGGTTGCAACGCCCACTGCCGTTCAGGAAGATGGCGACCAATGTCATCCCCCCTTTGCAAGGAGACTCCCATGCGCATCGCAGTCATCACCACATTCGTCGCACTGACCGCTTGGTCGGCGTGCGGCTTTACCGCCCAAGCTGCCGACGGGCCGAATTTCACGCGTACCGAAGACGTGATCTACGGCCGCAAGCACGGCGTGGCACTTACGCTGGACGTGTTTCAGCCGCAGAAAGACGCGAACGGGAGCGCGCTGATCTTCGTGGTCAGCGGCGGATGGTTCTCATCGCACGCCAACATCAACGCGGGATTCGTGCAGGAGTTCCTGAACCGTGGCTACACAGTGTTCGCCGTTGTCCACGGCAGTCAGCCAAAATTCACAATTCCGGAGGTCTTGGAAGACATGCACCGCGCGACGCGGTTCATCCGCAGCAAGGCCGGCGACTTCAAGTTCGATCCCGCGAAGGTCGGCATCTTCGGTGCGTCGGCCGGAGGTCACCTCTCATTGATGCAGGGGACAGCGGGGGACCTCGGAAACAAGGAGGCGAAGGACCCGGTGGATCGCCAGTCGAGTCGCGTGCAGGCGGTCGCGTGCTTTTTTCCACCGACGGATTTCCTGAACTACGGTCGCGAGGGAGAGATCGCCCTCGGTCGCGGAGTCCTCAAGAATTTTCGGGCACCGTTCGATTTCCACGAACTCGACAAGTCGATCAATGCCTTTGTGCCGATCACGAACGAAGAGAAGTTGCTGGAGATCGGCAAGCAGATTTCGCCGGTGAATCACGTGACGCCCGACGATCCGCCGACGCTCATCATTCACGGCGATGCGGACAAACTCGTCCCGATCCAGCAGGCGGAACTCATCATTGCCAAGTTGAAGGCGGCCAACGTCCCCACCGAACTGGTCACCAAACCCGGAGCCGCTCACGGCTGGGCCGGCCTCGACAAGGATCTGTTGTTGCTCGCTGATTGGTTTGACAAACATTTGAAGAAGTAGGGTGGGACCAGCTCGCGTAGCGAGCGCAGGCCCACCAAAGTGTTGTCCCCGGTGTGCCTGCGCTGCGCTGGTCACACCCTGCACGCTGTCCGCGCCCAAATGACCGCACCCGCCCGCATCCGCACCGGCAATCCCAAACTCGACACACTTCTCGGTGGCGGTTTGCTGCCCGGCACGCTCACGGTTGTGGCGGGAGCCACCGGGATCGGCAAGACGCAACTCGGGCTGCAATTCGCGCACGCCGGAGCCGACTCCGATCAGGAGCGCGAACCGGGGATCATCTTTGATGTGACGACGCGGGGCGATTCGCAGAGTCAGGCCGAGTACGCGCAGCGGATGTTCGATTGGTCACTCAGCGTCCAGCCTGCCAACTCCGTCGTCGATGTCGCGCGCGTGTTCGACCGCGATCTCGCCCGGCGAGACTACCTGCACATCTTCGAACGCGCCGGCCGGCGCGTCACCCGCAACGATCTCGATCAGGAAGAGCTGCGCGAGTGGAAGATCGAACACATCAAGAAACTGCAGCTCGCGATCTGGTTTTTCTACGGCAACTTCGTTCACGGCGCACGGCGCTGTGTGATCGATGGTGTCGAACCGACCGACACGCCGAGCGACTCGTTCCAGTTCGATCTGTTCGAGTACATCTACCATCAGATCCTGCACAAGGATGCCGACTGGGTCGCCCGCGATCTGTTGCGCGAGCACTTCCGCGTCCACGCCGCCGAGGTCGAGCGGCACATCTACGATCACCGGCAGATCGCCTGCGTGCTGCTGTACACCACACACGAAGTCATGCTGGACGATCTTCTCGGCCGCCCGCTCGACACGGGCGACGTGCTGTCCAACGCCAACACAATCATCCTGATGGGCAAGACAAGAGACGGCACGCGCATGGGCCGCGCGTTGCACGTGGCCAAACACCGCGGCAGCGCGTGCGAGGACAGCATTGTGCCATTCGATATTGGCAACGCGGGATTGATGCTACGCAAGTCGTAGGCGTCCGCGATGAGTCGTGGCTTAGAACTCGGTCCAACTTGCGAGTCCAAGCTGTTCCCACGTCTGATCGAATGCGGCAACATCACTTTCTGACGGAACCACTTCCGGGTTCGCTGGTCGCAGGCGGACAACGTCCGTCACCGAGCCTGCGGCGGATGCCGTCGCCGGGATGGGCACGACGGTGGCCGTAGTCAACCGAGAAGCGAGTCCCGTCGTCAAATCGAGTGCGGCTTGGCGAACGTCCCCAGATTTGGTCGCGGTCGCGATCACTCTGACGGACACAGAACCATTGTCAATCGCCATGCGAGACGCCGCCAGCCTCGCTGCGGCTTGCGCTTCGCCGAGTCCCGTCACCGGATACGCGAAGCCCACGCTGGCGTGTTGCAACCAGACGCCCGGAAAGGCGGCCAGCACGGCGTCGCGAACGACGACACTCTCGGTGAACAGATGCACACCGCTGTCCTTGTTCCAGAGCCGAAACACTTCGACCGTGCCCGCCACTTGGTTGGTGAACAGGAACCCTTCGTCCCGTTCGTACCGCCAGCCGAGCGACACGAGGATGTCGCGCTCGACGTCGTTGGTCGTGTAGTAATGGCTGCCCGCGTTGGGGTTGTACATGCGATGGATCGAGAGGCTGCCCGAAAGTTGAGTCGCAGCCACCGTGAAACCCGTTCGCGACGTGGTTTCATCCCGGTAGCCATGCGCCAGTGCGAACGTGAATTCCGCCTGCGACGTGGTGAAGAAGTGGAAGTTCGCGATCGGGTTGTACGTGCGAAACATTCGCAACAGGCCGTCACCGTCGAACCGGGCCACCGCGAGATCATCGTTGGTGCCGTTGAAGGAGTACCCCGCCACGACAATTTTCCCGTCGGCCTGAATGGCCACGGCGCGGCCAACCGCATTCGGACTGAGTCCGATCTGCGCCAGGTTGGTGCCACCGGACGCGAACGAGGTGTCGAGGCTTCCGTTCGCGTTGATGCGTGCCACGGCGAATGTCGACACGGACCCGTTGAATCCCGATCCGGCCACGACAATCTGACCGCTCGGTTGCACCGCCACGCCAAACGCGATGTCGTCGCCGGACGCGAAGTCCAGCGTCAGTTTGCCGTCAGAATCGAACGAACTGTCGAGCGATCCATTCGGGAGATACCGGGCGACCGCGAAGTCAAAATTGACGCCGTTGTCGGTCGTCCCCACGACCACGATCTTCCCGCTCGACGTCAGCGCCACCTTGTACGCGAGGTCGGCTCCGCCGCCAAACGCTGTCGCCACACCGCCGTTCGTGCCGAAGCTCGTATCGACCGAACCGTCGGCCAGATAACGCATCAGGCCGAAGTCTTCCGCACCGTTGTTAAACGTCGCCCCGACCACCACGATTCGTCCGTCCGGTTGCACGACCAAACAATAGGCCGCATCGTTCCCGCGCCCGGAATCGGTCGTGACCACTCCGTCGCCGCCGAACGAGGCGTCCAACAGGCCGTTGCTGAAAAAGCGGGCCACCACGAAGTCGGAATCGACACCGTTGAACGTGGCTCCGGCGACGACAATCCGTCCGTCCGGTTGCAGAGTCAGTCCCGAAATCTGATCGTCACCGATCCCCGTGCCGAGGTTGACCACCACCAGTCCGCCCGCGCCGAACGACGTGTCGAGGCTGCCATCTGTGTTGTAGCGAGCCAGCGCGAAATCGTTGTTCACCCCGTTGAACGCCTTGCCGCCGGCAATCAGCCTTCCGTCCTGCTGCAGCGCGAGGCTCAGCATGCGATCGTCGCCAATTCCAAAATTCGTCGCAACCTGTCCATTGAGACCGAACGTTGTGTCGACACTTCCGTTCGAGTTGTAACGGGCCAGCACGAAGTCATCGTTCAACCCGTTGAACCCCATCCCACCGACAACGACCTTCCCATCCGACTGCACCACGACTGTCGCTCCGCGATCATTTCCAACGCCGAAATCCGTCGTCACGCGACCGTCGATATCCCAGCCGGTATCCAACAACCCGGCCGCCAGCAGACACCGATCTTCCAGCCGCTCGCATCCACCGCTCAGTCCAACTTGTGCCGCCAACCGTCGCGGTCGGCGACTCTTTCCAGACGGCGAAAACAGATTGTTCCAAAGGTTATTCAGCCAGCCGGGTCGGCCTTCAGGCGCGCGAGAATTCGACGCTCGGGACATGTTGGTCCTCGTTCTGCTGCGATGAGAGATGTGCGTGGTGCGAGATGAGACCTCGTCCCGAGAGCCGGAACGAGCAGTGGGCGGGATGCTAGCCGGACCACGGAATCGCGTCGAGACGCATCCCCGGCTGCCGAGCAGACGTCCTCGAAATGTCACCCCGCCAACACCTCGACCAGCAAACATTGCCGATCCGAATGGAAGCAACCCTGTCGCTCCGCGACAGGAAAGCCGAATGCCGCTCTGGCTTCATTTCATTGACGCTTGTCGCAGAGGCATTCCGCGCCGTCGTGAGGCTTGGCTGTCCTGTCGCGGAGCGACAGGGCTACTTTTCGGGCACAGACACCGTCTGTACAAATTGCCACAGCGCGTCGAACTGCCGCCGGGCGTCGCCGTCGAGAATCGTTTTCGCGGACGTCGTGCGACCATCGGCCGACAGCTTGAGCATCCGTGTGGCGATGTCGTAGCGCGGCGGATCGAGCATGAAGCGCTGGTAGTAGTCGTACCGCAACCGCTCGCGCGTGTGCGCGAAATTGATTCCGGGAGCCAGCAACGTCCCCTTGTCGCCGAGCGGTTGGTCACGGCCGATTCCATGACACTGCCGGCAGTCGAGTCCCTCGGCTTTGAATGTCAGCCGCGACCCGGCTTCCGTCAGCGTCGGATCGACGGCGTCAGCACCCCGGCTACTTAGAGTAGCCGGCGTGCTTTCATCCGCGATCCCGTGCGAATGGGCCAACCCAACGGCGAGAAGTTCCGCGTGGGCCGGATACGCCGGCATCCGCGCCTTCAACCACGGACGCGGACGGTACGGCGTCTTGCCGGCGATGAAGTTCCGCAGCCACGGCGCCTGCAATTTCTCCCCCGTCCACGTGAGCGACACCAGCGGTTCCGGCGGCAGCCCGCGCTCGCTTTCCTCGGCCACGATCGCCGGGAGCCGACTCGACTGCTGATCTCTAGCGTGACACGTTGCGCATCGCAACGACACGACCAAACTTTCCGCGTCTTCAATCGTCGAGTGTCCCTCGCGCCCCGCCGATGCGTCATCGGATAGAAACGCCCGCAGCGCACGACGCTGCTGGGCCGTGAAGTTGTATCGCGGCGCCCGGTTGCTTGGTGGCGATTCATCCAACAGACAACCGGTACGCATGTTCCGCAACGCGGGTCCGCGAACCAGCGCTGCGGATGGCGTGGTGTCACCCACGCGATGGCAATTCCGGCAGCCGTGTTGATCGAACAACGTCCGGCCACGAGTCGCATCGCCGCGCGACAACTCGTCCGGCGCATTCAACTGTCCGACCGAACGATCCAGTACGAACGCCGTCAGCGCGACCGCTTCGTCACGATTCAATCGAAAGTCAGGCATGCGGCTGGTCGCGAAGTGGGCTTGCGGCGTGAGCAGGAACTCCGGCAATCGTCCCTCCGCGAACTTTCGGCCGACAAAGTGCAGTGACACGCGGTCGTGTTCGTCTTTCACTTCCGGAGTCGTGAATCGATGGCAACCGATGCAGCCCAAGTCCTCAAACAAGCCTCCTCCCTTCATCACCAACGAACTCCCCTCTCCCCCCTGGGGAGAGGGGCTGGGAGTGAGAGGCGGTGCAACACTCTGTCCGCGAGCGCTTGTCACCGTCGCCAGAAACGCCACCAAATCCGCGGCATCGCGACGGGCCGTGCCATCTTCCGCGCCCAGCAGTCGCGGCATCGTTGCATCGTGACGCAGCGACCGTGGATCGAGCAGCCATCGAATCATCCACTCCTTTCGCAACCCCGCGCCATCCAAGTCGGGCCCCAGACTCCCCCTCGCCTCCGCAGGGGGAGAGGGGGCCGGGGGGTGAGGGGCGCTTGTCTCTCGCACGCCACCGACCAAATATCCCAAGTGACAATTCCCACACCGCTGCTCGTGAAACAATTCGCGACCGCTGCGCACAAGTTGCGACTGAATCAGCGAGTCGTCGCGCGGATCGCAAAACCACACGGTCGGCGGCACCGGTTCGGTCGGAAAGAACTCGACAGACTCTTCATCCGCCACCGTCGAGTCAGGAACACCCCAGAACAATCGCAACGTCGCATCCCCCGCAGCCGGGCTGCGGTAACTCAATTCGACCCGATTGAACCCGCGATGCAGCGGCACGTCCACATGCAACCCCCCCTCGCCCCCGGAGGGGGAGAGGGGGCCGGGGGGGGAGGGGCGAGTGTCATTGGACTCTGATTTCAATGCAGACTTGGGAACCGCTCGCCCCTCACCCCCAATTCCTTTCCCCGTTCCGGGGCGAGGGGAGTTCGGTTGCTCGGCACGCGGAGGTGTGCTCTCAAACTCACCGCGCAGTGCGACCACGCCGTTAATCGTCAGCGTCACCGAACCGGTTCCGCGCACGCTGAATTTGTACGTGCCGCGAGCCGTCGTGCGCAGATATCCACTGGCGTTGACCTCGAACGGTCCCGGCGGCGTCAGCAGCGAGGGCGACGATTTCGCGGGCACATGCCAAGCCATCAACCGCGCGATCCGGGCGTCGGACGCTTTCTGGTCCCCCTCTCCCCTTGGGGGAGAGGGGCTAGGGGTGAGGGGTCGTTGATCGCGCGACCGCCCCTCACCCCCGACCCCTTTCCCCAAGGGGGAGAGGGGTGGAACTGCGCGAAACGTCAACTGCACACCGGGCACAAGCGCCGCGGCAACGTCTTCCGGCAGGTGACCGCGATGCGGCCGGCGGACGAGCGATTCCGGTGGCTGCTCGCGATCGCCGACCGCATGAATCGTGAGGTTGAGCTGCTGTCGAATCGCCGCGCCGTCCGCAGATTTCAAACCGTACTTCACGACCATTTGGTGAACCGGATGCAGATTGTCGATTTCGAGGAACACCGTTTTGCCATCGCCCAGCAGCGTGGCCGACCGGACTTCGACTTCGTCTCGCCCCTGCTGCTTCGGGTCTGACACTTTGTACTCGGGCGAACCGTAGGCCGCTGACCAGAGGTAGTTCCATTGCTCAACGAAATAGTTGTCGGGGTCTTCGGCAGTGTCCTTGTCGAGCGGTCGAGCAAACGTCAGCGCCAATCCGTTTCGCAGCGGGCGAGCCTGCACTGGCAGATCGACCGGGCGGCCGGTGTAGCGCACGCGCTGCAAGCAACCGTCCTTCGCCGCGCTCGTCGTCCAGCCCAGCAATCCGCTCACGTAGAGTTGTCCGTCGTGCGGACTGAACCGGCCGCGCATGATGCCCGATTCAAAGTTGAGTGGCAGAGTGACCGTGCCACCCTGCGAGACGACGCGGCCGGTCGCGCCGCGCTCCCTCACCCCCGGCCCCTCTCCCGGAGGGAGAGGGGAGTTTGTCACCACTTCGCGCAGGACGAGTTGCAGCTTGCACTGTCCGTACGACAGATGCAGAAGCTGCCCAGCCAGCGGTCCCCAACGGTCGCTCGTCACCCACACCTGACCACCCGACGAATTGTCCGACAGGCGTGGCAGCCAGCACAGCGGACGATCGTAATCGGTCGGCGGCTGCGGACGATGGTGCATTGGCATCGCGCCGTAGAATCCACCGGGACGAACCTCGAAGATCCCCGACGCCGGTGTCCACTCTCCCTCTTGCGGAGCCACCGTGATGACGTCGCCAGGGCCGATGCCCAGACCGTTCGCGTTGCGGAACCCGGTCGCCACGATTTCCAGCTTCATTCCGTCCTTCGACACGCGGAGCACACAGCCGTCGTGGTCAGAGGTCCCGCCGCTGCTTCCCTTGATGTAGTAAAAGTTCCCGGCGGCATCGGTTTCGAGGCATGTGACGTATTCGTGTCCGTTCAGCGTCACCTGTCCGTCGTTGTTGAAGTTTTCATAGAAGTCCGCTTCGCCGTTGCCATCGCGGTCGTGTAGTCGCGTGATTTGATCGCGACCGACGACGTACACGACATCGTCCACGATCCGCAGCCCGAGCGGGTGAAACAACCCGGTGGCGAATCGCTTCCACACGAGACGCTCCAGCCGGTCGTCGATGCCGCTGACTCGCCACACGTCGCCGTGAACGGTGCAGATCGCTGCGTCTCCGTTCTTGAAAAAGTCATGGCCGCCGACGAACAACAGGGCGCGGTACGGGTTGTCGAACGGCAGTGTCAGTGTATCGACGACATACGGCGCGGAATCTTTGGAAACGTTACCGCGCGTCACGATCTCCGCCGTCCAGCGCGCGGGGCCGGGCTGTGTCCAGCGCGTTGGAGTCCCGCCTTCAGGCGGCTGCGGTTCGATGCCGCCTGAAGGCGGGA
>JACRIH010000004.1 GCA_016235885.1 Planctomycetales bacterium
CTTCGTGCGGAACTTGCTGTGGAACTCCGCGTCCCGCCGGAACACGTCACGCTGCAAGCGTTGTACGAATGCACGACGGGCGAGCCGTCCGCGGAGATCAGACGATTTCGTCGGCGTTTTGCAGAAATCTCCGCGGAAGTTTCGCGTCTGAACCGGCAAAACGCGGCCATCATCCGCCAATCGCTCGACGTCACGACCGCCATCCTTGGTCAGTTGACTGGGACGACGCCGGATGCCGAGAGCTACAACGCCGCCGGAGCGCGGGACGAGACGCGCTTTGGGTCGGTCGTTCAATGGGGTGGGTGAGCCATGATGCAGCTTTCGATTGGTGTCTCCGCACTTCAGGCCAGCCAGCGCGCGTTGGAGATCACCGGCCAAAACGTCTCCAACGCGAGTACGCCGGGCTACCATCGGCAGACCGCGCAGCTCATGAGCGCCCAGCCGATGCAACTCGGCGGCTTCTCGATTGGGCGCGGTGTCGAACTGTCCGACGTGCGGCGTGCCGTCAGCGATCAAGTGGAACTGGCGCTCACAAGACAGGTGTCGGACAACGGATCGGTGGACGCTCGATTGCAGGGGCTGACGCGACTCGAATCGCGGTTGTCTTCCGGTGACGGTTCGACCGGCGGCCAACTCGAATCGCTGTTCAACCAACTCGAACAACTTTCGTCGCGTCTCCACGACGGGGCCTCACGCAAAGTTGTTGTCTCAGCCGCTTCGCAGTTGACCCACGAAGTCAACTCGCTCGCCACAGAGATGTATCGCATGCGCGACGACCTCGACCGTTCGATCGCGCAGGTCGTGGGAGAAATCAACCCCCTCGCCAAGCAGATTGCCGACCTGAACACGCGGATTCGTCAGGTCACCGCCAGGGGAACCGCTCCCAACGATCTGCTGGATCAGCGGGGAACGTTGATCAACGAACTCGGCCGTCGCATTTCCGTCGAAGTGTTGAACGGCAATCTGGGCCAAGTGACGCTGCTGGCTTCGGGCGTGCCACTGGTCATCGCCGAACGTTCGCTAGCGTTGGAAGCACACGTGGACAGCGCGGGCGTCGCGACCGTGCAAGTCGCGGACTCGGATGCTCCGCTGCCCATCACTGGCGGACAGCTTGGTGGATTGCTCACGGTGCGGAACACGCGACTGGGTGACTATCGGAGCCGGTTGGACGCTCTGGCTCGGGAGATGTCGCGTGCGTTTGACGAATTTCAGTCCACGGGGCTGGGTGTCAGCGGCGCGTTCACGCAGCTCAACGGCCAGCGAGCGGTGAAGGATTTGGCGGCTCCGCTGAACGTGTCCGGGCTGACGTTCACGCCGCGGAGCGGCTCGCTGTTCATCGGCGTGACGAATACGGCGACTGGCCAGCGGACACTCCGTGAGGTCGCGATTGATCCCGCCTCACAGAGTCTCGCCGATGTCGGCACAGCCATCAGCTCCGTCCCGAATCTGCAACCGTTCGTGAACACTCAGAACGGCACGCTGTCACTGTTTGCCGCGCCCGGCTACACGTTTGACTTCACCGGCGGACTGGATACGACTCCGACGACGACGTTCTCCGCCGGCACCACGTCGTCGCCTCGGATCGGCGGCGTGTTCAATGGTCAGACGAACGATCGCTACACGTTCAACTTTCTCACGAGCGGAACGGTCGGGGTCACGTCCGGCTTGCAAGTGCGAGTCACGAACCAAGCCGGAGATGTCGTGAACACGCTCGACGTGGGGCAAGGCTACTCGGCGGGTCAACCGTTGCAGGTCGCCAACGGCGTGACGGTCTCGCTGGCGACGGGCAACGTCACGGCGGGAGACACGTTTTCCACACGAGTTGTTGGTCAACCGGATACGTCGGGATTGCTGACCGCCCTGGGCCTGAACACGTTCTTCACCGGCGACGACGCGGCCACGCTGAAAGTCAATTCCGACCTGCTGGGCAACGCCGACCGTCTGGCCACATCCCGCACGGGGCAACCCGGCGACAGCTCGAACCTGCAGCGACTCGTCAGTCTGCGTGATGCGGCCCGCCTGAACAACGGCACGCTGACGATGTCGCAGTTCTACAACGAAGCAGTCGCGGATGTCGGCATGGAAGTCCGCAATCTGAAAGAGCAAGAAGCGACCAACCAGGTTTTGACCGGCCAGTTGGAGACGGAACAGCAATCCATCTCGGGAGTCGATCCGAACGAAGAGATGGTCCAGTTACTGAAATATCAGAAGATGTTTCAGATCGCCGCGAAATACATCAACACGATCAATGAGGCTTTGGACGAACTGATAAAGATTATCTAGTCTCCACACCGAATCTCGTCGGCACGGAAAGGCTGACGTACCATCATGCGCGTGACTTCTGAAAGTCAGACTCAGCAAACAATTCGCAACCTGCAGTTGAACTCCGCAAACCTGGCGAAGTTGCAGGATCAACTGGCGTCCGGAAAGCGGCTGCGCCGGGCTTCGGATGGTCCGGCGGACACCGTGCGAGTCTTGGAAAACCGGGCGGAGAACAATCGACTCGCCACGCACCTCGACACCATCCGGGATGCCAGTTCCGTGCTGGAGTCGAGCGTCAACGCATTGAAGGATGCGCGCGATGTGCTGGGACACGTGCGCGAGATCGCCGTGGAGGCCAACAATCCCGCGCACGACCCGATCGCCACCGAGGCGTTGGCTCACGAGATTGACGTCTCGCTGGACCAGATGCTCCGTGTGGCCAACCGTCAGCTTCCGGACGGCCGGCACTTGTTCGGAGGGACGGCGTCCAATGTCACGCCATTCGAGGTGACAGCCGCCGATGGCGCGGGACGGCCGGGGCGAGTGTCGTACCGGGGATCGGAACAGGGATCCGCAGTCCTCATCAGCAAAGCCGAGACCGTGGACACGCTGATTCCCGGCAGTCGCGTATTTCAAACTCGCGATCGTGGAGCCACGGTCTTCACGGGTTCGACTGGCGCGAAGGCGGGGACTGGCACCAACAGTGCGACCGGACAGGGGACGCTGCTGGTCCGTCATTCGCTGACCACTTTTGCCGGCACATCCGGTGTCGCGGCCGGCAGTTCCTCGGCGACCGGCGACACGATCATCGGCCCGGCAGGAGCCCACGTGTTGACGATCAGTGACACCAGCGGGACCGGAGCCACCGGCACCGTGTCACTCAACGGAGGACCGCCGGTGACTTTCACCAACACGAACACGGACTTGAAAGTCACCGGCCCGCAGGGGGAGGTGATATCTCTCAACACGACCGCCATCACTCCCGGATTCAGCGGCCCCGAGCCGCTCACGGCGGCGGGAACTTTGTCCACCGACGGGGGGGCCACCTCGGTGGTGATTGATTTCAGCAGCAACCAAATCGTGACCGACGGCACATCGGGCGCGGTCACGAACGTGGACAGCTCGCGAATTCGCCAAGCCGGTATCGAGCAACTCAACCATTCGGGAACGTACGATGTGTTTCAATTGCTGATCGCGCTGCGAGACGACATCCGGAACACGCATGGACTGTCGGCCACGGATCTCGCGAACTCGCTGTCCAATCGACTTGCGGAACTGAACCATTTGGATACCGGCATCGTGAACGCGATGGGGGCTCAGGCGGTCCCGGCGGAGTATCTTGGCAAACTCAAGGACCGGATCGAAAACATTCAACTTGATTTGCAACAGACGACGGACGATCTCGAATCGGTCGATTACTCGAAGGTCATCGTCGAACTGCAGAAGCAGCAGAACCTCTACGAGATGAGCCTCTCGATGGCCGCACGCGTGAATTCGCTGACGTTGGCCGACTTCTTGCGGTAGCCCCGTCCGGCAATATCGGCGGGTTTGCCTCCGTGTTCGCATAGGTCGTTGAGTGACTGGGGCTGAATTCTCCTGGCAGTCTGGGGCCGGCCCGGTTCAGTTCAACTCGAACTCTCCGTGCGACCGATAAAGCCGATATGAGCGTTACACCTTCACAATTTGACCTGCTCGCCAAGATGGTGGATGTGGCCAATCTGCGGCACAAAGTGCTGGCTCAGAACGTGGCCAACGTCAACACGCCAGGCTATCGCCGGTTGAATGTACAGTTCGACGAAGCGCTGGCCAATCAGCTTGCCAAACACGGCCCACGAGGTCTCGAAAACGCAACTCCCGAAATCATCGAAGATGATGTGTCGCCGTCTCGGTTGGACGGGAACAATGTGGCCATTGATTCGGAAATGATGCGGATCAACAAGAACACGTTGCTCAACAACACGTACCTGCAAATCCTCGCCACGAAAATGGCGATGATGCGCCGCGCGACCGAAAACCGTTAAATAGGAGACCCACGGATGGGATTCGACACCGCGCTGGGAGCGCTGAACGTCAGTGCGTCGGGGCTGAACGCGGAACGGCTGCGCATGGAGATTGTCGCGAACAACATTGCGAACGCCTCGGCTACGCGCACCCCGAATGGAGGCCCTTTCCGTCGCCAGGACATCGTTTTCGAAACCGTGCTGAATGGTTCCGGAACGGTGAACGGCAGTTGGCCGGAAGCTCAGAAGCTGGGTGGGGTGCGTGCGGTGGAAATTGTGGAAGACCAATCGGAAATGCCGCGCGTCCTCAACCCCGGCCATCCCGATGCCGATGCCGACGGCTTTGTCACGATGCCCAACGTTAACCTGCCGATCGAAATGGTCAACTTGATCACCGCGACGCGCGCCTACGAAGCAAACCTGCGTGCTGCTCAGTCGTTTTTGGAGATGAGTCAACAAGCCTTGTCCCTTGTGCGAGGTTAGCCATGTACGTCAGTCCCGCGGGAGTTCCGGGATCACTGCCCATCGCCGCACCGCAATTCGCGTCGCAGCCCGCGACCGCGGGAGGCGGCTCGTTCGGCAATGTCGTCCAAAAATTTATCGCCGACACGAACGCTCAACAGGTTCAGGCCGATCAGGCGATCGAGAAGCTCGCGACGGGGCAAAGCGATAGCATCCACGAAACCATGCTCTCGCTGGCCAAGGCCGATCTCAGCTTTCGCGTGTTCATGGAAGTCCGCAACAAGGTGATCGATGCGTATCAGGAAGTGATGCGGATGCAGATGTGAAGGCTCAGGTGGCTTGATCCGCGTCCCGGCAAAGGTTAATCATGCGAATTCTGGTGGCGGCGCTGGTCACTGCACTGCTCGTCTTCGCCCTCGCGACGGTGGCGTCGGACCTGCTGTTGCCACAGAACGCCGCGGCTGGCAGGACCTCGACGGCTCGTGCGCCCGCGACGACCGGTGTCCCCGCGTCCGCGACATCGCGACGCAAAGCGAAGCCAGCCAGCAGCGACGACGAAGCGATTCCGCCCGTTCGCACAACAGCCAAGCCGGTTCGGAAGCCAGTCCGCACCGAATCGGCAACGCCGCGTGCAAGGGACATCAACAGTGGATTCACTTCGTTGATGCAAGAACAACTTGCCGAACTTCGACAACAGGAAGCCCGCCTGACCGCACGGCAGGATGCTCTGCGGATGGTCTACGACGACATTCGTGTGGGCCAGTTGGCACTGGATGATTTGCGACGCCAGGTGAATACCGAACTGGCGGCGGCTCAACAAAGTGGCACGGCGGTCGCGGGACGCGATTTGTCCAAGGAGCGTGGAAGAGCGTCAGACTTGCCATCAACCAACGCAGTGGAAGGACGGGCGACCCGCGACGTCGCACAGATGATCCGTCGCCTTGCGCAGGAAGGGAGTTTTGCGTCCGCGGTGGCTCTGCTCAACACCATGAAAGACCGTGAGGCGGCCAAAGTGCTCGCCTCGTTGTCGGGAACGGACCCGCAAATAGCGGCCCGACTGACAGACGATCTGCAAAGCTCGAAACAACCTCTCCGTCGCTGACGAGACGAATCCGACGCTCGGTGTCATCCGACGATGTGTTTCAACAGTTGCGTTTGCTGGGGCGCGGGGGGAACTTCGCCGCGCCGTTCCAGGTCTCCTGCGGCACCGCGAATCGACTCCAGTCCGTTCCGGATGATGCCCAACACGTCGAGCGCGGCGGGGAGATCCAATTCCCGTCCCATCCCGATGCAACCGAGCACATACAGATAGAGTCTGCGCATGTTCTCGGGGATCTCGCCATGACGCAGGTCAAGCCCCGAATACAGTTCGAGAATGATCCGTTGCGACCGTAACAACAAGGGATCGGCCTGTCGTGCATTCCCGTGTGCGAGGAACTCCTGCGCTTGCGTCAGGCGCGAGATCGTTCCGTCGAAGGCGGCCATCAGCATCTCGACGCGAGTCCAAGGGGCGGGTGAACTTTCATACGAGTCGAGTCGTCGCATGGTGAGTGATCCTGTGCGGGAGCGTGGAGGACAAACAAGACTACACGATCGCGCACTATTGTCGCGTACTCAGGAGCGATCCCAGTGTATTTGTCAGGGTCTGTCCTTGCGATTTGAGGCGATTGACGGTTGATTCGAGGGCAGCGAATTGTCGCAACAGGGCCGCTTTGCGTTCGTCGAGGGCACGGATTTCGTCCTGCGTCTCGGAATGGGCCTCGTCGATGTTCCGCGCCAGACGATCGTTGACCGTCTTGAGACGTCCGGTGACGGGGTCGAGGAGCTGTTGCAAGACAAGGTCCAACCGGGATGCCACGCCGCGAGTCACGGTCAAGTTGGCCTCAGCCCCCGCCACGACTTGTGAACTCGTGAGGGTTGCGACGACGGCCAGGTCCGCCGTGTTGGCATTGGTGGCCTGACCGGTCAGGACTTGTCCCACCCCGGTGGCGGCTTCCGTGACACCCCCCACGATGAACGCTCCGGCCACATTCAGTCCCCGGTCCGTCTCGGTACCACTGAACCCGAGCTTCGACAGGGCCGAGCCGGAAACGATCGTGGTTTCCGAGGCGGATCCATGCCGTTCGGAAGTCAGCACCAGTTTCGAATTCGCGACCGACAGGGTCACGCGCCGTCCCGCGGCCGCCATCGCGGCGTTGATCTGGGTTTCGACGTGACGAGCCAGGTCAAGCTGGGAGTACGTGCCACTGGTCAGCGTGATGGAACTGCTGGTCGTCTCGTCGATCCGGACGACCAGCGTGTTCGATGCGCCCTCAATGACAGTGGAGGTGGCGAGGTTGTTCGTGGCCGTGATCGTGGCTCGTCTGGAGGCTTGAGTGATGTCCACCTGGTACGGTGTCGCGGAGTCCTTTGTCAGACGGCTGCCGGCCGCGAATTTGATCGCTGACGACGTGGATTGGCCGTCGAGTGCGAACAGGCGCTTCACATCCGCCAGCGCAATTCCCGTGACCCGTCCGTTCAACACGTCATCCAATTTGGGTTCGTTGACAACCAGCTTCGCCTGAATGTCGCTCGTGAGTCCGAGCACGCCGAGGCGGTTGATCGTCTGGGGCAGCGTGGGAGAAACAGAAGTGATGGAACGTTGAACGAGGCTGCGGAGATCGGCCACGGCACGATTGCCAGCCAGCGGCGCGGCCTTTCCGGTCGTGGGATCGAACTTGGTCTGCGCCGCGATGTAGTCAATGAAGTCGTTGTAGTCGGCCACAAAGTCGAGGATGTCTTGGCGGACAGCCGAGACGTCGTTTGTGACCGTCAACTGCACATCCTTTGAGGCGTTGGCAGACTGCAAATCAAGCGTTACGCCGGGGATGAGACCGGAGAGCTGATTCGTCGTGCCCTGCACCACCACCGCGCCGGCACCAGAACCCAGTTGCACCTGTGCGTTGGTCGCCGATTGGACCGTGGGGACGAACACGTCGATCGTGAATTTTTCGCCGGCCACCAGTGTGCCCGTGCCAAACTTCACTTGGACGCCATCGGCCACGGCCTTGAACACATCGTTGTCAGTCTGAGCCAGCGTGATCGTCCCGGTGCGGCTTCCGCCGGCATCGGAGAAGGAGATTTGCAGTCCGGAGTTTGTGCCGACGACCCCTCCGTTGACGACCGTGAATGTGAACGCGTCGTTTGTCGTGCCGGTGTAGGCGGCGGCTCCCGAGTTCGATGTCACACTGGACGTGCCTGTCGAGGACGTCCCCAACACCGCGGCACCAACGTGCGTGGCGTTCAAATTGGGTTTGATCGCCCCGCCTCCGTCAGCCGCGAGGTTGTTGGTGATCGTGATCGCGTTCGAGGCCCCGGAGTTGTTCGACGACAACAGGAGCCGATACGGCTGCGTCCGCGAGTCAGAGCCGTCGCTGATGATCGTGGCTGTCACTCCAACGCCGGCGCTGTTGATGGCTTGGGAAAGTCCCTGGAGCGTGTTATTTGTGGAGTCGATGGTCAGACTGGTGGAAACGCCGGTGCCGACCTGAATCTGAAACGTTCCCTGAGTGATCTGGCTGGTGGGAGCATCGAAGCCTTGTGAGGCAATTTGATGGGGTCGCGCGAGACTTAACACGCGAATGGTCTGCACTCCCGCGGATGCCGAACTGCTGGCCGCCGCCTTCACCAAAGACTCGTCACTCGACGCGATCGTCCTCCGGTCGAACGGGCTGCCCTGCGCACGAGCCAACTTGGCAGACTGGGTCTGGAGCGTCAGCAGACGGCTCTCGACGGACTGGAAAATCTTTTGCTTGCTCGTCGCGACCTGTTCGCGCGATTTCAATTCGTCGATTCGTCTCTGATTGAATCGAACCAGGTCCAAAATGATCCGATCCGTGTCCAACCCGGTCGCCAGTCCGCCAAATGTGATCGGCATCAGCTCCTCCCGAGATCAGTCATAACGCTGGGCCTGCGCTGGGCCATGCAAATACGAGAAGGGAGCGCTGCGAAAGCAGGCCCCCTTCTCCCCTTAGTTGTGCGGCAACCCCAGCCGGTTCTAGCCTCGGAGCAGTTGCAGGATTGTCTGCGAACTTTGATTGGCCAGTCCCAACACGGTCGAAGCCGTCTGCTGCCGGATCTGTTCACTCGTGAACGTGGCGACTTCCTTCTGGAAGTCAGTGTCACGCAAGATCGATTCCGCACGCTGTAGGTTCTCCAGTTGTGAGGACAGGTTCGACTTGGTGGCCTCCAAAGTTCCCGATTGGAAGGCACCCAGGTTACCCCGAGCGGTCGCCACAGTGTTGATGGCCGTGTCGATCGCGGTAATCGCTGAGTTAGCGCCAGCCGCTGTCGTCACGTTGATATTCACTCCCGCCGGGCTGAGCCCCAGTGCCGTGGCATCTTTGTCAGTGATCGTCAGACTGGCATTGTCACCAGAAAACGCCCCGATCTGAAACTGGGCCGCCGCAAACGAACCATCGAGGAGCGCTTTCGATCCAAACTTCGTTTTGTCCGAGATCCGGGTGATGCTCGCCAGAACGGCATCGACCTCGGCTTGATTGGCCGCCAGGGACGAGGTGTCCTGAGCGGCGTTGTTCGCGGAATCGACAGCCAATTCGCGCAGCTTCAGGAGTTGGTTGTTGATTTCTCCCAAGCCGGATTCTGCGGTCTGAACCAAGGTCACGGCTCGGTCAATGTTTTCGACCGCCTGGCTCAACCCTGAAATCTGCGACTTCTGCAATTCAGAGACCACCAGTCCAGCAGGATCGTCACTCGCCCGGTTGATCTTCAATCCGGTGGACAGACGTTCGAATGTAGTATTGAGGCGGGTTGTACTGCGGGCGAGGTTGTTCTGGGCCGTGAGGGCGGCAATGTTTGTATTGACGGAAAGTCCCATGTTTTTGACTCCTTCGATTCTGCAAGTGGTGAGGGGTGACCAAATCGCTCGGAGCAGGAACCGTGGGGATTACAGTTCTCTCGCTCTCCTGTCCATTTCACTAATCGAAGAACTCCGGGAGAACTTGCTAGCCCGCATTTCTCACGGCGCGGTTTGAGTTCGGTTGATCCGGGTCTTTTGGACGGATTCTGTTCGACGGCGAGCGATACCGTTCCGTTGTTGAGGTCGCTGGTGTTGGTCGCGAGGGGTTTGGGCGCGTGGCGGGGCGAGTGCCGAGGGATTTTCCCGATTCCACCTTCGCGCAAGAGACACCGCGAACCGCGGCACGCGGAGTAGGCGACCGAGGAATGATCGGATTGAACGCGGCGGGGAGTCGCCAGGCTATCCGCTGGGCACAAGTGGCCGACGCCAGGCGGTCAGGCGGTCGTAGGCGGCGGCGAACGTGGCTTGCCAGGGGCAGGCTTCTGACAGCGCCAGCCAGAGTTTGCGAGTCGTCACGCGGACCTGCACGCCGATTTTCAGCAGCTTCACGCGGATCGTGTCGGCTTGAGCGTTCGCCAGTGGCGTCTCCTTCAAGCCGAATTCTCGCAAGGCGCGCAGCAGCACGTAGGCCACCGTCGAGAACAGCAAGCGGAGTTGATTGCCACGCATCGTGTGACAGCTCGTGCGGTCGGCGAACAGTGCGAGTTGTTGTTCCTTGATGCGGTTCTCCATGTTGCCGCGTCCGCAGTATTCCTGTTCGTAGAGCGAGCGGGCGTCGAACTGCTGGGCGGTCAGCGAGGAGACTACGAAGCGCGGGTTGGCCCCTTTGGCGAGATGCTCGGCCTTGGCGATCACGCGCCGTTCGCGAGACCACGTTGACTTCGTGCGATACGACAAGTCTGTGAACACGCGCGACGACTCGCCGGTTTGTTCGAAGAGCGTCTTGGCCTCGTGCTGTTCCTTGCCGATCGCACGCAGCAGGCGTTTGTTTTTGGCCAGACCGATGACGTAATCGACGTGATTCGCCTCGCACCAGGCCAGCAACTTCTCGCGGCAAAAGCCGCTGTCGCCGCGAACCACGATCGGCACGTCGGGCCACACGGCCCGCAGCCGCTGGACGATCCGAGCCAGGTGCTTGGTCACGCCCGCGCAGGCGTCGATGTCCGACGGCCGCAAGAGCGCCAGCAACGGATGATCGCCGCAGAAGCAGTACAGCGGCAGGTAACAATAGCTGTCGTAGTACCCGTGAAAGAACCGGCCGAGTTGATGTCCATGAATCGGATCGTCGGTGGCGTCGAAGTCCAACACGATCCGCTCCGGCCGCGTCGTCTGCTGAGCCACATACGCATCGACCAGAAAGTTCTGCATCGCCGCGACGTTGGCCACGATCTTCTTGTAACGGCTCTTCGCATCCGCTCCGACGGGCGTCAGCTCCAAGCGATTGAGCGTGCTCTTCCCCGCCAACGCCTTACCGCGATCTCGCGGGTTCCATCGCTCTCGTCCTTCGGGATCGTCCTTGCCGACCAGCACCGCCAGCAACCGATCCGACCGCAGCGTGTCGTGATCGTTCAGGTCTTCATACCCCAAACACAACCCGAAGATCCGCTGCTTGAGCAGATCGACGATCGGATGCGTGAGCGACTCGGCGTCCCGATGATCGGTGAAGCACGCCGCGAACTTCTCGACGAACCGAAACCGCCGCTCGACCTCCGCCAGCAACAGCCCGCCCCCGTCCGAAGAAATCTGTCCGCCGTTGAATTGAGCGACCACTTCTCGGCCGCCGACCTCGTGAAACTCAAACGCCCGCTGAATACACTCTGCGTCCATACGACCGCCTCCTCCGTGTTGCGTAAGTGGTGATTTCACACTCCACATACGCCGGTTGAGGCGGTCTTGTGATTACTAGGCGTGAGAAATTCGGGCTAGTGCCATGACGCGTTCACCACATTTCCGATCTCCAGGATGCAGAATTCACCAGCCTGCGGTGTTGTCAGTGGTCTGCGTCGCGAATGGCGGAGCCAAACAACAAACGAAGGGAGCACTGCCGGGCAGGCTCCCTTCGTTCTGAGATTGCGCAACGAGCCGTACTAACCTCGGAGCAGTTGCAGGATCGTCTGCGAACTTTGGTTGGCCAGCCCCAACACAGTGGATGCCGACTGCTGGCGGATCTGTTCACTCGTGAATGTGGCCACTTCCTTCTGGAAGTCGGTGTCGCGAAGGATGGATTCCGCCTTCTGCAGATTCTCCAGTTGGGACACAACATTCGACTTGGTGGCCTCCAGAGTTCCCGATTGGAAGGCACCCAAGCTACCCCGCGCGGTCGCCACGGTGCTGATGGCCGCATCGATCAGAGTAATCGCTGTGTTGGCACCAGTCGCTGTCGTCACGTTGATATTCGCTGCCGCCGGGACGAGCCCCAGTGCCGCGGCATCCTTGTCGGTGATCGTCAGGCTGGCAGTGTCACCAGAAAACGCCCCGATCTGAAACTGGGCCGCCGTAAACGTACCATCGAGGAGCGCTTTCGTTCCAAACTTCGTTTTGTCCGAGATCCGGGTGATGCTCGCCAGAACTGCATCGACCTCGGCTTGATTGGCCGCCAGTGACGAGGCGTCCTGAGCGCCGTTGTTCGCGGAATCGACAGCCAATTCGCGCAGCTTCAGGAGTTGGTTGTTAATCTCTCCCAAGCCAGATTCCGCTGTCTGAACCAAGGTCACGGCGCGGTCAATGTTTTCAACCGTCTGGCTCAAACCTGAGATCTGCGACTTCTGCAATTCCGAGGTCACCAGTCCCGCAGGAGCGTCACCCGCCCGGTTGATCTTCAATCCGGTGGACAGACGCTCAAATGTGGTATTGAGGCGATTTGTACTGCGGGCCA
>JACRIH010000005.1 GCA_016235885.1 Planctomycetales bacterium
CCCCAAGGGGGAGAGGGGAGTTTGCTTCCACGAAAGAGTGCCTCTGATGTCTCAGGCCGACCGTGACAAGTGGGACGAAAAGTACGCGAAGCAGACCGCCCCCGATGCACCAATTCCAGACGATTGGATGACGCAGCACGTCGCATCTCTTGCTCCCGGCCGCGCTCTCGAACTCGCCTGCGGGCTGGGCCACAACGCCATGTGGCTCGCGGATCACGGCTGGCAAGTCGATGCCGTGGACGTCTCGACTGTCGGTTTGGCTTCGGCCGCAAAGTTGGCGGGACGATTGGGGCAGCACGTCAACTGGATTGCCGCCGACCTCGATGACTTCACGCCAGCCGCAGCCGCGTACGACTTGGTCGTGATCTTCCGCTACCTCGACCGCGCACGGCTTCCCAGTCTGGTTCGAACCGCCCTTCGTCCCGGCGGGTGGCTCGTCTACGAAACGTATTCGCAAGCACAGTTGGCTCGCCCTGGCAGCCACATCCGTAATCCGGCCTTCACTCTTTCCGAAGGCGAACTCCCGCGGTTGTTCGCCAGCCTCGAAGTCATCGCGTACGCAGAGGTCGAACTACCTGACCGGAGCGTCGTGCGGCTGTTCGCTCGCAATCCGGATTGAATCGGATGGCACGTGTCATCCTCGGTCCGATTGAACGCTGTGCGACCGTTCGGCTCGTCACGCGGAGCATGACGGCTACGTTGCCATCACGCTCCGCGTGACGAGCCGAGTGTCGGACGTCGCGGCGATTTGTTGCGATGTGAGTCAGATCGACCGGCTGTCGATCAGTCGATCCGGTTCGAGCGGAGCGACAGGAACATTGGTCCCCAGCGGCTCGAACTCTTCCACATCCGGATCGTAAGCGAAGACGCGGCCGGTCTCAAATTCGTAGACCCAGCCGTGCAGATTCAGCTTCCCTTGCGACAACGCGGCGGCTACGGCCGGGTGGGTGCGCAGATTTTCGAGCTGCACCAGCACGTTCTCTTCGGTGGCGGTCATCAGCAACTCGTCACCCGTTTGCGCGCTGTATTTCTGGCGGACGATGCGCCGGGTCGCTTCGGCATGATCCAGCCAGCGGGCGACGGCGGGCATGTCGCTCAGCATGGACGGGTCGAGCAGCCCCTTCATCGCTCCGCACAACGAGTGCCCGCAGATGATGATGTCCTTCACCCCCAACCCCGTCACGGCAAATTCGATGGTGGCCCCCTCACCGCCGTTTGCCGCCCCGTGCGGCGGGATGATATTCCCCGCATTCCGCAGGATGAACAGATCGCCGGGTTGGGTCTGCGTGATCAGATTCGGATTGATCCGCGAATCCGAACAGGTGATGAACAGTGCATCCGGCGTCTGCCCATTCGCCAGCCGCTCGAACAGAACCTGCTGCGAACTGAACACCGACCGCTGAAAGTGATGGATGCCGTGGATGAGTTTTTGCATATTCAAGGCGACGCCTGTTGGTGAAAGTTGTACTTCTATTCCGCATTTAGTTGTGCCCTGCGTGCGATTGTGGCCGGGTCACTCCGTGACCCGGCCGCCGAGTCGCGGAGCGACTCGGCCACATTGCGGAAACGCGGTCACGCAAGTCCGAGTCACATCACACCACCTTCGGCGGCACACCCAGCGACTTGCCGCCGTCGATCGCGATCGACGTGCCGGTCACCATCGCGGCACCATCGCTGGCCAGGTACAGCATGGCCTGCGCGACTTCCTCGGGATCAATCATTCGTCCGAATGCCGCCGCGAGGGGACTGGCAGCTATGAACTGTTTCGCAGTGGCCTCACGATCCACGGCCGCGTCCAAATCGCGGTTCATCATCCGTGTGCCCCCCACCGGACCGGGGCAGACACAGTTAACACGAATGCGATCCTTCGCATGGCAGAGTGCAAGCGATTTGGTCAGCGCCACGAGTGCCCCCTTGCTGATCGAATAGACCGGGTCGTGCGCGCGAGGCAACAGCCCCGCGTTGCTGGCATTGTTGATGATGACTCCACCGCCCGTCCGTTGCATGTGCCGCACCGCGTGCTTGGAGGCGAAGAAGGCGCCCTTGAGGTTCGTGTCCAGACACGCCGACCAATCTGCTTCGGTGACTTCGGTGATCTGCTTGACCATCCCAATCCCCGCGTTGTTCACGAGGATGTCGATCCGCCCCGCTTCGGCCACGGCGGTGTCGATCAATCGCTGCACGTCGGCCTCGCGCCGCACATCGCATTGAAGTTCGCGAATCCCCAGTTCGGTGAACAATGAAGCATTCTCGGCGAGCGAACTAAAATCGCCGACAAACACCCGTGCCCCGTGTTTCGCGAACAACACGGCCGTCGCCCGCCCGATGCCACTCGCCCCGCCGGTGACCGCCGCCACGCGGCCGGTCAGATCAGGATGTCGTTCGTTGCTCATTGTGTTGGTCCTTTGTTCCTCCCTCTCCCCTTCGGGGAAGAGGAAAGCTCGTCACTCGCCAGTCACGGTCCACATCCGTACACTTCTCGACGCACACATATCATGCCCGCGCTCGCTGCTCAACCCATCGTCTACGACTTCGTCTCGCCGTCCACCATCGTGTTCGGCTGGGGACGCCGTGTCGAAGTCGGCCGGCTGGCGTCACGAATCGCCCGTCGAGCCTTCGTCGTCTGCGGTTCGCGCACGCTGGAACAGTCCGGACTGCCGCAGCAATTCGACAACCTGCTTCGGCAGGCAGGCGTCGAACCGATTCACGTGCCGCGACCAGCCAGCCACGAACCCGAAGTCTCGGACGTGGACAATCTGACGCGCTGGCTCATCGACCGTGGCGCGACGGACAGCGACTGCCTGATCGCCGTCGGAGGCGGATCGACGATTGACCTCGCGAAGGCTGCGGCCGCGCTCGCAACGAATTCTGCTGGAGTCCCGCCTTCAGGCGGTTCGTCAGACCGGCTGAAGCCGGGACTCCAACCCACGTCAGTCCGAGAATTCCTCGAAGGGGTCGGCAGCGGACGAACAATCACACGCCCGCCGTTGCCACTGATCGCGATCCCGACCACTGCCGGGACCGGCAGCGAAGCGACAAAGAATGCGGTCATCTCGTCGTACGACCCACCGTTCAAAAAGAGCCTGCGGTCGGATCTCATGCTGCCGCGCGTGGTGCTGGTCGATCCGGAACTGACCGTGTCGGTGCCTCCGCACATCACCGCGTGGACCGGCATGGATGCGATCACGCAGTTGATTGAGAGCTACGTTTCGTGCCGTTCCCAACCGATTCCGCGCACGCTGGCGATGCAGGGATTGGAACTCGCGATCCCGGCCGTTGTTGAAGCGGTCCGGGATGGATCGTCACGCTCGGCTCGCGAACGCATGTCGCACGCAGCGCTTCTGTCGGGGTTATCGCTGGCGAACTCGGGGTTGGGGCTGGCTCACGGAGTTGCCGCCGCGCTTGGTTCGTGTGCAAAAGTTCCGCACGGTCTGGCCTGCGCCGTGATGCTACGCGTAGCGCTGCGAGTCAACCGCTCCGTCTGCACCGAATCGTTCGCGTCGCTGGCGCCGGCGATCACGAACCGGACGCATGCCTCCACCGACACCGCGGCCGATGCGGTCGTCGCACGAATTGACGAACTGTGCCACGACCTTGGTATCCCCCGTCGCCTGTCGGAACTCGGCGTACGGCCCGATCAAATCCCCGACCTCGTGGCCGGGTCTCACGGCAACAGCCTGAGCGGTAACCCACGCGAGATTTCGGATGCGGAATTGCGGGAGACGCTGGAGCAGATGTTTTGAAAACTTGTCTTTCTCCCCTCTCCCCTTGGGGGAGAGGGGAACCATTCTTTGAAGAGATCAACCTCATGATTCTCGCCGCTGGACTGACGCCTGCCTGGCAACAAATTGTTGTGCTCGACGCGCTGCGCGTCGGTGAAGTGAATCGCGCTCGCGAGGTCCGTTGGTGTGCATCGGGGAAAGTGCTGAATGTCGGTCGGGCGTTGCATTCGCTCGGTGTGGACAGTCTCACACTGTCGCTCGCGGGAGGTGCCGCGTTGCCGGAGTTCGAGCGTGAGTTCGCCGCGGACCAGGTGTCGCGCCGCTGGGTGACGTCGTCCGTTCCAACCCGGGTCTGCACCACGATCCTCGACCAAGCTTCGGGCGATGCGACGGAACTCGTCGAAAACGCCAAGCCTGTTCCGCCCGAGGAATTCCACAGATTTCGAGACGCCTACACAGACGAGGCGTCGCGGGCGGAGATCGTGGTCGTCACCGGTTCGCTGCCGAACGGCGCACCGCACACTTTTTATCGTGACTTGCTGGCGGTGACGCCCGGTCGTGTGATCCTCGACGCCCGCGGCGACGGCTTGCTCGTCGCGCTCGAACACCGCCCGTTCGTCGTCAAACCGAACCGCGAAGAACTCGGCCAGACGCTCGGAATCGGAATCGACTCTGATGCCAGACTGCAAGACGCGGCCTGCGAACTCTGCCGCCGCGGGGCTGCATGGTCGGTGATCACTCAGGGCCAGAACGATGTTTGGGTCTGTTCGGCGGACGAAGTGTTTCGCATCTGCCCGCCGCGAGTCGATGTCGTCAACGCGATTGGCAGCGGGGATTGTCTGGCGGCGGGAATTGCGTGGGGACTTCAGCTTGGCTACGACGTTCCAGAATCGGTGCGGCTGGGCATGGCATGTGCGGCGGACAACGTGCGACAATTGCTGCCGGCGCGGCTGGAGCCGGGGCGTGTGCGAGAGTTAATGAAGGAAATCAAAGCCGTCCGGTGAGTGAAAGCAAGAAGACTGAACGCTAATCTCCGCTGATCCACACGAATCAGCGGAGATTAGTGCGGATGAGTGTTCCCGAGTTTCTCTGACCCAGTGAAAATCTGCGGTCCGCCCCTCACCCCCGGCCCAAAAAACTCTCCCCCTGAGGGGGAGAGGGGAGATTCAAAATTGGAGACTGTCATGCTGCGTTGCATCGCTCGATTTGTTCCGTTGTGCCTGCTGGTTGTCACCGTTGGGAGTTGCCCGTGCCACGCGGCCGATCTGTCGGACATCGCGATCGAAGCGTTTGCCGGGGAACCGTTCGGAGTCGGAAAGATGACCGTGCGGTTCGACGCGAACAAGCCGGCTCGCGTGACGACCGGTCAGGAATTCTGGCTCGTGAACGACGACCAACGCACGTTCTTTCCGACGTTCGAAACGTCCCACCTGCGATTGTCGGGCGAACCGGCGAAGGGAGTCGTGGACCAAGTCACTGTGTATTTTCTCATTCGCGGAGATGCCGCGCTGAAGGTGACGCTGGATGTTTCGGACAGTCACCACGCCGAAGTGACACCGCGACGCGATCCGGCCGCGTACAAGAAACTGCTCGACCAGTGGTGGCAACGGTACACGACGACGGCTCGGCGACTCGCGGCCGATGATCGGTATTCGCCGCAGGTCGAGAATTACCTCGTGGCCATGCTATCTCGCCGATTGAATCTTCAGGCACCCAACATTCCACGGAGCTGGTCGGGACGCGAGGACGTCGATTCCATTTTCGGCACGTTGCTGGGGGCCGAGTCGGTCCGGTTGGCGATGCAAAAGGAGACGTTCCTGCAAACGACGTCGGCCGACGAAGTGGCCAACCAACCCTTCCCCACGCCGGCGGCTCCACCGCAGATCGAGATCCCGACCGTGCCGGGGGACGTGCCGATTGAACAGATCGCACAGCACGTTCCGGCCGAGTGTTTTTATGTCCGCTGCGGCAGCTATCGAAACTTCCGCTGGATGCGGACCACGTTCGAACAATGGGGTGGCGACCTGCGGAACCTCACTGCGGTGCGAGGCCTCGATTACGAAATCAGCGACCACGTGCAACGTCAGCTTGCGCTGCAGGAGACCGCGCTGGCCAAACTTCTCGGCGACACGGTGATCCGCGACATGGCATTGATCGGCACGGACACGTTCGTACGCGAAGGGGCCGCGATCGGCGTGCTGTTTCAGGCGCGGAGCGACCTCGTGTTGAGCACGGCCATCCAGGCGCAGCGGCAAGCCGCGCTCGCGGCCTCTCCGACGGCGACACAGCAGACGGTCGAAATCGGCGGACGCAAGGTGTCGTTGCTCTCGACGCCCGACAACGCCGTCCGTTCGTTTTATGTTTCGGATGGCGATTTTCACCTGGTCACGACATCGAAGACAATTGTCCAACGGTTCCTCGAAGCGGGAGCCGGGAAGGATTCGCTGGGCGATCTCAAGGAGTTTCGCTATGCCCGGACGTTGATGCCGCTGTCGCGCAACGACACGTTGTTTGTGTATCTCTCCGACCCCTTCTTTCGCTCGCTGGTTGGCCCGCACTATCGAGTCGAGATGACGCGCCGCATGCGGGCCGAGGCGGAGATCGAGCTGGTCGAACTGGCTCGACTGGCCGCGCTCGCCGAGAAGCGGCCGGCCGACACGATCGAGGCGCTAATTGCCGGCGGCTTCCTGACCGACCGGTTTGGAAAACGTCCCGACGGCAGTCGCACAGTGCGGGATGACGATCAAATCGTCGACAGCCTGCGCGGCGCACGCCGATCGTTCCGCCCCGTGCCCGACGTCGAGATCACCGGTCTGACGCCGTCTGAGGTCAAAGCGTACGAGCAGTTCGCCCAGATGTATGCCCGGCAGTGGCAGCGAATGGACCCGGTAATCGTCGGTCTCCGGCGACAGGTTAGCCCGAATGACGACGACACTCCGGATCGCGAACGGATCGTGATGGATGTCCACATCTCACCGTACGCGCAGCAGCATTACGGTTGGTTCGCGGGATTCCTCTCGCCGCCCGACAAGACTCGGGTGGCTCCGGTTCCCGGCAACTTGATCGAAGGGGATCTGTTGCTCGGAGGCAGGGCGGGACCGTCTCCCTCACGGTTGTTTGCCGGGGTACGAGATTTCGCCCCCGCGTTCGCGCTCCACGACGGCGAGATTGTTGGCGACCGCCACGCCCTCGAAAGCCGCACGCCCTACTACGTTGGCGAAACGCCGCAGAAGGGCATTGTTACGCAGTTCCTGTTGGGAAACAAAACTATGGCAGACGGCGAGTATGTCTCGACGAGTGGAGCGTTCGGAACGCGATGGTTTCGGGCGTTCGGAGACTTCGTGACCGTATCGAACAACAAAATGGTGCTCGAAGCGGTGACGCCGCATCTCAAACTCGAAGACGCAGTGCGACCGGCTCAGCTTCGACTGCGAGTCGGCGATTTGTCCGCTTCGCAATGGTCGCACGTGTTGATGGCTCAAGGCTACGTGCGGTCGCGAAAGACGTCCGCGGGCAATGTCCATTTCTTCCATTCGCTGATGCGCGACCTACACGTCGATGCGACCGATTGTCTTGCCGCCGCCGAGCGAGTGCTGGCGGCGAAGCCGACTTGCCCGCTGGGCGGGAAGTACGCGCTCAAGGAATTCGGCCCCGGTCCGGTGCGCTGGCATTCTCCGACGTGGGCCAACGAATACTTCGCGGCGGAAACGGGTGTCCCAGAGAATTACCGCTTCCCGCTCCTCGACTGGCTGCGCGGACTCGACTTGGAATTCTCCATCGACCGTACAACACTCTCCACGCACATCGAACTGGAATTGCAGCCGAAAGAGTCGGGGGATTAGTCGATCGGTAAGTGAACATGTCCTGTGGGATAGACAAGTCCTGCCGCTCGCCTGTTTCATTCATGACCGCGTGAGGCAATGTGGCGTTACCCACACTTCGGATGCGGGAGAGAGATCGTGGCTACGTTCGCACGCAGATGTTCGAGGTTCAAACTTCCGACCACCATGCTGCTGACGTGCGGGTTGTCGAGCACGAACGAAATCGCTTCGGCGGCGGCGAGGTGTCCCGAGCCGAGGCCCTTTTTCACGATCACGCCCACGCCGCGCGAGGCGGCTTCCGCGATGACCGGTTCGTGAGACCGATCGTGCAGGTGGTACTCGACCATCACGACATCCGCCCAGGCGAGAGCCGCCGTGGCACCGGCAACCGCCTTGCCCGACATGCCGACCGACCGCACCAGACCTGCCTGCTTCACGTCGAGCAACGTGGTCACCGCGTCGGTCTCGTTCAAAATCCGCAGGTCATCGCCATCCGAGTGAATGAACAGCACGTCGATCACGTCCGTCCGCAGACGTTTCAGACTGCGTTCGACACTCGCGCGGATGCCGTCGCGGGAGAAATCAAAACGCGACCGGCTGTTCTCGAACGTTTCGCCCACCTTCGTGGAAAGTGTGAAGCTGCCGCGCCGGTGCCCGATCGCCTGTCCGATCCGTTCCTCGCTCAACCCGTACGCCGGGGCCGTGTCGATGTGGGTGATCCCGAGGTCGAGCACTCCGTTCAGCAACCGCGCGACTTTGTCATCCGACGGCAATTCGTATTTCGTCGGGTACTTGATCCCCTCGTTCCGGCCGATCTTGAACGCTCCGTAACCGAGCGGGGAGACGAGGAGACCGGTACGGCCGAGTGGACGGGAGGAGTGCTGAGTACTGAGTGCTGAGTACTCAGTACTCAGTGCTGAGTAGCGAATGTTCTCGACGGCAGTGGCATTGCTTGTGTTGGCAGACATGTGATCCAAAACAAATGCGTACGTTGACAGAATAGTGGCGATTCAGAATCGTTCGTCCCTCGTCCTTCACTCTTCACCTCCCGCCCAAGACACTTTCCTCTGCGTGCGCGACGGGAGAGTCAGGCCGCTCGCGATTTGAATTCGACCTGTGGTTGCCAGTTGGAATCGACGTCCCACGGCGGCACCGCGACCGCCGGACGCGGCCAGTCGTGCCACGCGCTCGGACCGAAATCGCGGGACGATTGCGTAGCGTGTTCGCCAACCATTTCGGCGGCTTCGCGAGCGAGCATCGGAGCCAGCGCGAGCTTTGTTGGCCAGGCGGTGATCGTGTTGCCGTCGCGGAGGATTTGAATTGTGTCGGGACGTGTTCCGGACGCCGTGCGGCCTTCGGCGCGGTCGACTCGGTACGTGCCCCATTCGACACGGCGCAGATCGAGCGCCGGGAGCACGGTTTGCAATTCGGAACGGGCTTGCGCGACGAGGCGACTGCGGTCCCACGCCACGCCAGCTTCGGCGATTTGTCCGCCGACCTGCCAGACTGTGTTTCCAGCCTCATCGAAATCGGAGGTGATGGTGACTCGCGTTTTCGCTCCGTCCACGCAGTGTCCGTGGAACTGCGGCAGATCGCCACGCAGCATCACCATGTGCAACGGTCGGCGTTGCATGACGGGCGTTGTCAGCCCGACTCGTGTCCGCAGTTCGGCGTTGCCGGACCCGGCGGTGAAGATCACGTAGCGCGGGGACAAGGTTCGAGATTCGGCGGTGAGTGGATTCCGTATCCGCAGGCGATGCACCTGACCGGCAGCCGGCACTTCAAACTCGACATCACGAGCGACATCCAACCGCACGATGCGTTGTCGATGCTGCGTCGCCAAGTCGGTGACGAAGCTGGTGGGGGAGATGACCTGTTCATCCAGCCGCGAGACTGTGCCGGGGCAACCGGCGAGAATTTGCGGGCGATCGGTTTCATCGAGCGGACGAGGAGCAACACGGAGGCCGATACTGGCTCCGATCATTCCCAACCGCGAGCTGATCGAATCGGTCCGCCACAGGTGACAGAACTGCGAGCGGACGCGGGTGCGGCTCAGGTCGGGAGCCGTCTCGCCGGCGAGGCACGAGCGCCAGACGTTGGGCATCTCGCGGATTTGCTTCGCGGCCGGCGTGAGCAACCCAGTCAGTGTGTATTTCAATCCGCCGTGAATGATTCCCTGCGAAGCGACGGTCTGGCCGTGGCCGAGCGCGTTCGCTTCAATCAGCAGGACGGCGGACCCGCGCCGCGTGAATTCGTCCAGCAGCCAGAGGCCAGCGGCTCCGCCGCCAAAGATCACCGCATCCAGTTGCATGGCTGTCTCGTCGACCAGGCGGACCGCCTGCTCTAGTGTTGAAATGACTTGGATGAAACCGGCATTCCGGTCTTGCCCCCAACGGGGACAGATTCGATAGCCCAGGGCGCAGCCCTGGGAATAGATTGTACGTTTGATGGGAAGCCCCAACGGGGCGTGATGACACGTGCGACGTGCGGGAATCTCGCCCCGGTGGGGCTGACACTTTCGTTGCCACAGGAAACCCAGGGCTGCGCCCTGGGCTATCGAATGACGCCCTCTTCGGGGCTGAATAAAGAATGCCGGTGACACTCAACTGACTTCACAGGCGAGCCGCCTGTGCTACGGAGGAGCGGATGCTATTCTAAACCGCGAAAACAGGACAAGGTGATTCTCAATGCCGCCGCCACTGGAACTGCCGACGATTCAGAATTGGAGTTGCCACAATTGTGGAGGCTGCTGCCGGCAGCATGCGGTGCAGATCACCGAGGAGGAACGGCAGCGGATTGCCGAGCAGGGGTGGGACGCATCGAACGGCGTTCCGGCGGGGCAGCCGCTGTTTGTCTGGGCGAGCGGTCCGCCGTGGAGGAAGCGGTATCGGCTGGCGCATCAACCCGACGGAGCGTGCGTGTTCCTCGACGAGCGCGGACTGTGCCGCATCCATGCGCGGTTCGGTGAGCCGGCGAAACCGCTGGCGTGTCGGATCTACCCGTACGCGTTTCACCCGGCGGGCAAGCGACTGGCACTCAGCCTTCGATTCAGTTGCCCATCGGTCGCGGAGAACAAAGGCCGCTCGGTGACCGATCAGCGGGTGGATTTGAAGGAACTCGTGCGGCTGGTCGTGCCCGACGGAGTCGAGCGTGTGCCGCCGCCGGACATTTCGCCAGGACAGCGACTCGACTGGCCAGACTTCTCGCGCTGCGTCGAAGTGCTGGGCATGTCGCTGGCAGGGCAACCGAACGACGGCAGTTCGATTTCGGTTCGCGTGTTGCGGTCGCTGTTTTGGGTCAGCCTGCTCGGCCAGGCGAAGTTTGATTTGATTCGCGGTGATCGGTTGGACGATCTACTCGAACTTCTCACGGATGCGGCGGCGACCGACGTCGCAGCGCGGTTGGAGGATTACGCCGAGCCGAGCCGCACCGGCCGGATGCAGTTTCGGCTGCTGGCGGCGCAGTATTCACGCAGCGACACGGTGCTCGGTTCGCGATCGGGGTGGCGTGGGCGCTGGCGGCTGTTGCAGGCGGCGCTGCGGTTCACGCGCGGCACGGGGATGATTCCCACGGTGGACGACAAATTCAGGGAGGTGCCGTTCGCCGCGCTGGAGCCGTCGTTCGGTCCGCTTCCGCCGCAGGCCGAGGAAATGTTCACGCGGTATTTCCGCGTCAAAATTCAAGGGCTGCACTTCTGCGGTCGCGCTTATTACAACGTGCCATTCGTCGAAGGCTTCTGGAGTCTCGCTCTGGTCCTGCCGGTGTCGTTGTGGCTCGCCCGCTGGTTTGCCGCGAGCGCCGGGCGCACTTCACTGACGTTTGATGACGTGCTCCGCGGCCTCACCACGGCCGATCATCATCACGGCTACTCGCCGTTGTTCGGCCAGTCCGGATTCCGCGGCCGCGTGCGGTTGCTGGCGAAGCTGGATGACATTTCGAAACTGGTGGCGTGGTACTCGCGGTGATGTAGGTCAGGCTGGAAAGGCTGACCTATGCGGGCGCACCCTGCTCGGGCGTTCGCGGTCGCCAGAAAAACTGATAGCGGTCGCCGAGTTGCTCTCGGGTTAGGTGGATGATTTCCTGCGTGTGGCCGCGGAAATGTGGGATCGAACTGAAGATGGCACCAAGGGGGGTGACATCGAAGCCCTGGATGCGGCGCGGGCCGAGAAGCTGACCGCCAGCAGCGCGGGACATTGCGGACTGGGCTTCGCGGACCGTGTCGTTGAGGCGACGGAACAGTTCCGCTTTCGGAATCGGGCCGCGCTCGGAAAACTCTTGCGGGCGATTGCGGGTGTCGGGTATTTCGCCGACACCGGATACGATCCATTGCCGGAGGTTACCGCACATGTGCAGCAGCAGGTTGGCGATGCTGTTCATGTCGTCGCGGGAACGCCACCATACCTGTTCGTCCGTGAGTTGGTTGACGCAATGCGTGATCTTGAGGACCGCCTCGTCGAGTTCGTGCGCGGCTTCGCGAGCGACTGCGGCGGCGAGTTGGTTCACGTCGGTTGCCATGACGACACGTTGCCAAACCAGCGGGAAACGTCGTTCACTTTCTGAACACGGCCAGCCAGGTGATCGGGATCACGACGGCTGGGATGAGCAGGTCGATCAGCAGATTGAGTTGGCCCGGACCGATAACGAACTGATCGAGCAGGAACGGCAGCGCGAAACTCTGCAACATCACGATGAGGCCGATCTGCCTCCGCTGCTTCTTCTCGTCCTCGGTCAGCGGGCCACGGCGCTGCTGTGGTTTGGGTATTTCGATCTTGGCTTCGGGTTCCTTGGCTTTCGTCCCCTTGTCCTTCGACTTGCCTTTAGCCGTGGCCTTCGGTTCGTCCACAACTTCCTTGCGCAAGCCGGGGGCGTAGTATTTTGCGATCCCCTGGTTGATCTGAAACGGAACCGCGATCACGTAACGGACGGGAATCCCGAATCGCAGACGCAGTTCATCTTCGAGTTCGGCAGACGGCAGGTCGGCACAGGCGACGAGCAGCCGGTCCTGGTCGATGAACAGTGGGAGAATCGAGTTTTGCTTGACCACGTTTTTCGGAACGCGATCGAGCACGTTGTCATCGGGGAGCAGATCCGTGAGGTCGGCGAATGGGAGGCCGAGTTCCTGCGCCAGTGCCTCCGCGGCCACCTCGGAATCGACCAGCTTCAACTGAATCAACGCATCGCGCAGCGACAGTCCCATGTTTTCGCAATACGCTTGGGCTTCCTCCATCTGTTCGGACGTGACCACTCCCTGTTCGACCAGCGAGACTTCCATGCGCTGGCCACCGAACGCACTCGGCTCCTCCTCGAATTCACGCCCCTGGCTCTTGTCGTAGTCGAGTTTTCGTTCCGAGTCGGTCAGGCAGAGCATGGCCTTGGCCAGCTCGTTGAGCAGTTCCTGCGACCGAACCGAGTGCTGACCAGCGGCGTACTTGCGAACGTGTCCGTTGAGTTTTTTGTAGTTCGCCCGAATTTTGTTGACGTCGTCCTCGAACTGGATCAGCCGCAGCAGCGAGTAGTAATCAGGCGGCCGGGGGCCATCGGGAATCCCGAGCCATTCCTTGTAAACGTCCAACGCCGCACCTGCCACAGTGTGCCTCCTCGTCAACATGCGAACTCAACATGCCTCAATCCGCTGGTCGTGGCTCGATCACAACCACACCAGTCGCGATTACTCAACCACGTACTCGCGAGCCAGCGTCTCGTACGCTTCCAACCCAGTGTCGCTGACGCCGCCATCGCGAACGATTTCGACGGCCGCTTCGCGCTGGCTGGTGAGTTCGCGGGCTTTGGCCACGATTCTTCCGTTCGCATCGTATTGATAGGTGACTTCCACCGGTGCGCCAACCGGCAGATTGGGTGGCAGACCCTGAACATAGAAGTCGCCGATCGTCGCACACGACCCGACATCCGAAACTTCGCCCTGCAGAATCCGGACGCGAATCCGCTGCTGGTTGGGAACATTTGTCCGGAACGTCTGCCTGACGGTGTACGGGATGGGCGTGTTCCGGGGGATCATGATGTGGTTGCTCTTCTTCGCCCGATCGGCCGGGTCGGTGATTTCGACACCGAGTGAGTGCGAATTCACGTCGGACGACGTCACCGCCCGCAGTCGATTGATGACTGTCTGAGCCAGCTTGGATTTCCAATCGCTTTCGCGGGCTTCGAGGATCGCGGCGTGAATGGCCGCGCCCTGCGCCACGGCCGTTTCGGGGACCAATTCGCGTGACGGTGGTCGACCACAGATTTCCTTGAGCATGTCGAACACCGACGGCATCAACGTGGAACCACCCGACAGCACGATTTCGTCCAGTGCCCCCATCTCGACCCCGGCCTGTTGCATCACGAGTTCCGAGGTGTCTCGCGTGCGCTGCAAGAGGTCGCCCGTCATGCGCTCGAAATCTTTCCGCGTCAACGCCACGGTCAGGCTCTTGCCCTGGTAGTACAACGTGATCGGCACCTGGGTCTTCGTACTGAGTTGCCGTTTGGCCGTTTCGCACTCTTGTGTAAACGTCTGCCGGGTTTCGGGGTCGTCGAGCGGATTGGAGCCGTGTTTCCGTTTGAACTGCTCCGCGACGTGTTCGACGATCCGCTGGCTCCAGTCCAGACCGCCAAGCATGACGTCGCCGTCCGTGGCCAGCACGCGGAAGTGCGTGGGTGAGTAACGCACGACCGTGACGTCAAACGTCCCGCCACCCAGGTCGTACACCATGATCGTCTTTTCACCCTTCACGAGGTCGGGTCGGCCGAGTTCCCCCTTGATCCAGGCGTAGGTGAGCGTCGCGGCGGTCGGTTCGTTGATGATGTCGATCACGTTCAACCCTGCGATCCGGCCGGCGTCCTGCGTTGCCTTGCGGCGGAGGTCGTTGAAATAGTACGGCACAGTAATGACCGCGTTGGTGATCGGACCGACGGTCTTCTCGGCATCCTGCTTGAGCTTTTTCAGGATCAACCCCGAGATGAATTCCGGCGTGAGTCTTTTGCCTTGGTATTCCTTGACCCAGTCCTTGTTCCCCATCTGCCGCTTGATCGCTTCGATGATGTTTTCGGGCTTCTCGATGGAGATGCGTTCCGAAGTGGGTCCGACCAGCACGTGCCCCTGGTCACCCAGCAATACCACCGACGGCGTGATGACATTGCCCTCCGCGTTCGGGATCGCAGACGGATTACCATCCGCGTCGATATGGGCCACCGTCGAGTACGTTGTTCCAAGGTCGATACCGACCGTCGCGCCTTCGATAAGCTTCATGGGTGTGCCTTCCGCGATGCAGTGCTCAAGGTTGCGATGTTCGAAGCCGCTCTCAGAAAGATCCGCCAAAAGAGTTTTCAGCGTCCGAGAGAGACGGCCGGTATTCTGACGGGGCAGGGGAGGGGAATCAAGCGACGGACACGACGTGGCTGGACAATTCAGCCGCTTTCAACCGGTCGCCCGCTCGACATCTCAGCGACTTGTGACCCTTCTCCGCCGACCGCTACAATGTCCCTCGGCGACGTGTTTCGAAACGTCCCGTTTCCACCCGGATCACCACAGGAGGCGTTTTCAGCATGCTGTCCCGGCGGCTTTTGTTCCCCCATGTCATTGAAATGAATCATCAGGCTCGCCGCCGGCTCGGTTGCTGCGTCTACCTCGTGTTCGACGGCGACGACTGGATGCTGATCGACATCGGATATGAAGATACTGTCGGGGAGATCATCGAACTGATCCGGCAGATGGATTTTCGGCTGTCCCACTGCCGATACCTCGTCGCCACACACGCCGATGCGGATCACGTACAGGGGCTGCCCAAAGCCAAAGAACTGTTGCCAAACGCGACGACGGTCGGCCACCCGCTGGCGGCCAAGTCGCTGGCGGAAGGAGACCGGATTCTGACTTACGCGGAAATCCCCGCCCAGGGAATCTCGATTCCCATGCCGCGGATCAAGCTCGACAAAACCATCAACGAGGGAGACGTTCTCGAACTGGGCGGCTTGCGGCTGGAGGTCTGGAACACGCCGGGACACACCGTCAGCCAACTGGCCTTTCGCCTTGGGAATCTGCTCTTCTCCGGCGACAACATTTTCCGCGACGGCTGTGTCGGCAACATTGACGCCCACCACGGTTCGGACATCCCGGCGTTCATCGAATCGTTGACTCGCATCCGCGACAGCAACGTCGAATGGCTGCTGCCGAGCCACGGTCCCGCGTTCCGCAAGGACAACAAACTGCTGCAAGCCACGATCGACCGGCTGGAGACCTACCTGCATCTGGCCGACTTCGGCACCTGCGCCATCGACTGGCCGCTGCTGGACGAATGGGAGGACGAGTTGGCGCAAGGGGTTGATCTGGTCAAATCCTGAGAATGGAGAATTGTGAATGGAGAATGGAGAACGGAGAACGGAGCCTCCGCGAGGTTCCGAGCCAGCGACGGCCCATTCTCCATTCTCCATTCTCCATTCTCCATTCTTTCGACGTCACTGGTTCCTCATCACCCTCGCGCTACTGATCGTCAGCGGCTGGGCCACTGGACTGAGTCAGCATGGCGAAACCGTCAAGTCGTCGCTGTGGTTCCTCAACCCACGCTGGGTCACAGCCGGCGTGCTGTTCCTGATGTCGTTCAGTTTGAACACGCACGTGCTGCGGCAGGCGTTCCTGTCACCGGCTCCGGTGGTGGTGGGGATCGTGCTGAACTATGGATTCGTCCCGCTGCTGGCTTGGGGGTTGATGTCGATCCAGACGCACCCCGACTTCCGGCTGGGTTTGATGATCGCGGCCAGCGTTCCCAGCACGGTGGCCGCGGCGTCGGTGATGACTCGCAAGGCGAAGGGGAACGACGCCGTTTCGCTGCTGGTCACGGTGTCCACGAACGGAATGTGCTTTATCCTCACGCCACTCTGGTTGCAGATCACGACGTCGCAGCAAGTGCAACTGGACGTCATGAAACTCATGCTCGACCTCGTCGTGGCCGTGCTGCTGCCGACGCTACTCGGCCAACTCCTGCGCCAGCCCGCCGCGCTCAGCGATTTCGCGACGCGACACAAAACGCCCATCGGAGTCGCGGCGCAAGTCCTCATCGAAACCATTGTCTTCGTGGCGTCGGTGAATGCCGGGGTGAAATGGCTTCAAGTAGGAACCGGCTCGGAATCGCCAATCACTCTCGCCGCCATCGCGATCGCTTGGGGAAGCTGCCTCGTCATTCACATCTCGTCGCTGATGCTCGGCCTGCTCAGCGCGCGCTGGCTCGGATTCGAATCGGCCAACCAGCCTCCCGTGGCCTTCGCTGGCAGCCAAAAGACACTCCCGATCGGCCTCTACATCTCAACCGACCCCAAGCTGTTCGGCCTCACTCACCCCTTCGCGGCGTTCCCCATGCTGATGTACCACGCTTCGCAACTGTTCCTCGATACATGGATCGCCACGCGACTGGCAGCGAAGGTTGAGGATCGAGGATCGAAAGCCGAAGATCGCCATGATGCCTCGCGCACAAAAGAATGAGGCAGGCGAGAGTGGCGAGACGCACCGTCAATTCAAGCTGGGTGCGTGCCCTGACGATGGTTCGCGGGGGATGACTTGCAGCAACAAAATCCGGCCCTGATCCGTCTCGTCGTCGCCGATCCAACCGTAGATGAAGTCATCGGTGCGATCGATGAGTCGACGGGCACGAGGGCCGAGAAATTGCAGGACACTGAACGCCGTGCCCAAGGCATCGCCGGCATTGAGTCCCTCCCACACCCGGTCGAAATCGTCCACCACCAGCGTGAGATACCCCAGGTCGCCGCCGAGCGGAACAATCGACTTCCGCTTCACGAACTGCGCGGAATGTCGATCGATTTCCTCGTCGGACGGACCAGGTTCGCGATAGACCACAACGTTGAGGATGGGCGTGTTGAGCATGTCGAATCCACCATCGAGTCGCCAGTCACTTGATCCGGATGGCCAAGCCGGAAATGATGGTACGCCGTCCCTCTGGAGAATCCCACCATGCTGTCATTCTTGCTGCGTTCCTGTTGGCTGGTGTTGACCAGCCTGAGTTTGTGGTTGCTCACGTCATCAACCTCGATCCGTGCGGAAGACAAACCCGCGCCAGAGAAGCGACTGTTGTACGTCGCCGCGCCAGGAGTCCGCGACTACCTCGAATTTGGCGGGCATGGGTTGCTCGTGTTCGATATCGACGACGGTCATCGGTTTGTGAAACGGATCAAGACGGGCGGGCTTGACCCGGCGGGGAAGCCGATCAATGTGAAGGGGGTCTGCGCGTGTGCGGGCACGAAGCGGGTCTACATCAGCACGATCAAGACGATGATGTCGCTGGATCTCGTCAGCGAAAAGCTGCTGTGGGAAAAGGAGTACGAGGGAGGCTGCGATCGGATGGCGATTGCGCCGGACGGGAAGTTCATTTACCTGCCGTCGTTCGAGAAGGATCACTGGCACGTGGTCGATGGGCTGTCGGGCGATGTCGTCGCGAAGATCGTCCCCAAATCGGGAGCACACAACACGGTGGTCGGGTTGGACGGCAAGTTCGCGTACCTCGCCGGATTGAGATCGCCGTTGCTGACCGTGGCGGACACGTCGAACCACACGGCCGCGAACACGGTCGGGCCATTCAGCGCGAGCATCCGGCCGTTCACAGTCAACGGGAAGCAGACGCTGTGCTTCGTCAACGTCAACGAGTTGCTCGGCTTTGAAATTGGAGACATCTCGACGGGCAAGATGCTGCACCGCGTGGAGGTGTCGGGTTTTTCCAAGGGACCGGTCAAGCGGCACGGTTGTCCGAGCCACGGCATCGGGCTGACTCCCGACGAGCGCGAGGTGTGGGTGACGGACGCGTTCAACCAGCGGATGCACATCTTCGACGCGACCGTGATGCCTCCCAAGCCGGTCGCCAGCATCAAGCTCCGCGACGAGCCGGGGTGGATCACGTTCAGCCTGGACGGCAAGTTCGCCTACCCGTCCACAGGCGAAGTGATCGACGTCGCGTCACGAAAAATCGTCGCCACGCTGAAGGACGAAACCGGCGCGGCCGTGATGAGCGAGAAGATGGTCGAGATTCACTTTGCCAACGACAAGCCGGTGCGGAACGGCGATCAGTTTGGCGTTGGACGAGTTCGTTAGCCACGGATCGAACACGGATGAAACACGGATCCGGAAAGAGTGTCTGATTCACTTCAATTTCATTTTTGTCCGTGTTTCATCCGTGTTTCATCCGTGGCTAAGACAAGTCCCGCCACCGCGGCGATGGCAGCCGTTTCGATCCGCAGCACGTTCGCGACGAGGTGGACGAGGCGGGCACCGTGGCGTTGCGCGAGTTGGACTTCCTCGTCGGTGAAGCCTCCTTCGGGGCCGATGGCGATCAGCGCGTCACGCAGGGGGCTCGCTGCGCTCGACCCCAGCCACCCTTCCAACGGCCAGGGTTCGCCGCCGGGGTGGGCGACCAGGATCAATCGATCCGGCACGACGAATTCGCGAGCGACCACGTCGGACCAATGTGAGGGCGGGTCGATGGTCATCAGATTATCACGACCGCACTGCTTGCACGCTTCGATGACCGTGCGACGCAACTTGTCGAGCTTCCCCGCGCCGGCGTCCACGACCGACCGCTGCGTGATGAGCGGGATCAGGCGATCGACTCCCAACTCCGTGGCCTTTTCGACCAGCCAACCCAACCGGTCCCCTTTCGGCATGGCCGTGGCGAGGATCACCGAACGAGTTGTCGCACGAACGGACGCGGCGCGGGAGATGATTCGCAACCGCACGGCTTGCCGCGCGGTGGATTCGATCTGACAGATCGCGTGTACACCTCGCCCGTCAAACAGTTCAACGTCATCTCCAACTCCCAGCCGAAGCACATGCAGCAGGTGATGCGCTTCTGGACCGGTCAGTTCAGCCGTGTCGGACGCGAAGCTGGTGGGAGCGAAGAACCGGTGCATGAAAGAAGGGTGAAGAGTGAAAGGTGAAAAGTGAAGCCTGAAGATCAAATCATCATTCTCGTCCGCCCCTTCACCCTTCACTCTTCAAGTCCGAATCCACCCCGTGCCCCACGCGGCAACTGTGCCGATCACAATCACGGGGAGCCAGGCGGAGAGGTCGGCCGTGAGCACGTGCGACGTCGCGAGGAATTGGCAGGCCTGCATGAGGCCGAACGTGGTTCCCATCAGCCCCGAGCACAGGGCCATGTTCACCAGGATGCTGCGGCTTTCCTTGCGCATCAGCACGGGCATGCAACACATCACGACCAGCAGGTTGATGACGTAGCGCACGAACCGGGCGTGCAGATGCAGGCTTTCCTGTGTGGCAGTGGCCGCGGCAAACGTCGGGCTTTTCAGGCGGGCAACGAGTTCGCGTGTCGAGAGGAGTTCAAAGTTTTTGTTGCGCATCGACAGCCGGTCCGGGGTGAGGTCCGAGACAACAAACATCTCGTCCGCGGCTTCGGTGGGCAGGATGACTTTGTGTCCAGTCTCGACCAAATCGAGATGAGCCAGCGTGGGCGATGTCCCGCGCAGCAGCCAGCCGCGCGGGCGGTCCGGCGTCTCGTCGCGGAAAACGGCTTCGCCCGCTTTGACTGTCGTCAACCGGGTCGTGATGAGCTGCGCTGGCAGCGTGAATTCGGCGGCGACCAGCCGCTGCTGAGCCGGGAAAATCTGCTGCCCCGCGATGTGGACTTGTGTCGCCCGGTCGTAATCGGGTTCCACCGCCGTGCCCGCGGATTGGTCGTCGCCGGTCTCCATTTGAAGATGATGCTTGATCCGCGGAATGATCAGTTCCTGATTGACCACCATCGCCACGGTGACGAACGATGCGCCGACCAACAGTGGCACGGCCAGTCGGTATGTCGGGATGCCCGCGGAGAGGACCGGGCTGAGTTCGCCGTATCGCAGGACGAGCGACAGCGTCACGAGCGCCGCGAGAACGGCTCCGGTCCCACCGAATGCGTCGAGGAACCAGAACGCGCGGTAGACATAGAACTCGGCGATATCGCGGAGGGCACGCCACGCGCCGGCGTTCGTGTTCAGCAGATCGCCCGCGTTCGTGAACGCGTCGATCACCACATACAGCCCGAACAGCGCGCAGAATGTGATCCCGAAGACGTGCCAGTAACGCTGCAGCAGGTAGCGGTCGAAGGTCGTGAACACGGACGGTAGATTCTTGATTTTGGATTTGAGATTTGAAATTGGCGGACACGATCGGTTCACACGCCACGGCTACCGCAACAATTCGCCGCCGTCGGACAGTTGCACGTCACCAACCATCAGGTGGTACTCCTGCAACAGCGACGTGGTTTGGTCGAGTGTCATCACGGAGTCGGCCGAACTGTATTCGGATTTGAGCGACGGTTCGCCGGCGAAGGCCGGGTTGCTGAGTTCGGGGAGCATCGGCAGGATGACGTGGTAGTTTCCGCGGCGCACGACATGATGGCATTCCTCCTCGGAGACCATGATCTCGTGCATCTTTTCTCCGGGACGGATGCCGGTGATCTTCAATTCGACGCCGCGGTCGCCAATCAATGCCTTCGCGACGTTGAGCACTGTGGCCGATGGCACGATCGGGATGAACGTTTCGCCACGATGGCCGGTCCCAAGTGCCGAAAATACCGTGTCCACGGCCCGGTCGATGCTGAGCAGGAACCGCGTCATGTCGGGGACCGTGATCGTGACGGGACCACCGGACGAAATCTGTTCGTGGAAGAGCGGGATCACCGAGCCACGCGATGCCAGCACGTTGCCGTAGCGCACGCACAGGAACTTCGTCTGCGGGATCAGGATGTTGGCCGCGACAAAAATTCGTTCCTGCAACGCCTTGGTCATCCCCATCGCGTTGACCGGCTTGCACGCCTTGTCGGTGCTGATCCCCATCACGGCTTCGACGGGAAATCCGTTCTCCTGGATGGCCCGCACGATGTTCGACGGGCCGATGCAATTGGTCAGCACGGATTGCAGCGGGAAGTATTCGCACGTCGGAACCTGCTTGAGCGCGGCGGCGTTGACGACAATGTCGGCATCGCGCACGGCCGAACAGACGTCGGGATAGCTCCGCACGTCGCCAATCCGGAATTCGAGGATGCTCTCGAAATTGCGGTAGATGACCTCATCGGTCGTCACCCGCTTTTTCATGTACGACAGCCGCATGGAGTGCTGCTTGGCTTCGTCGCGCGACAGCACGATCACCTTGCGCGGCGTCCCCAGTTCGCCCGACAGCACGCGACGGACAAACACCTTCCCCATCGACCCGGTGCCGCCCGTGACCAGAATCCGTTTCCCTTCCAGCAGCACATCCGCCTCCCTTCCTGCGAGGTCTTTTGACAGCGTTCAAAACCGCGATCCCGAGCGCGGGGCGGAGTGTACCGGCAGGTCGGCTTTTGAGTCGAGGTCAGAGGTTCGGTCGGCTGATTTCCCACGAAACACGCGAAAAGTCGAGTGTGAAAGTCGGGGCTTTTCCAGCCCGGTACGCCAAGGGGTCGGGGCTTTTTTTCAGGTCCGACGCACGAGATTTCACAATCATGAAGCGGATTCTGGCCGACCTGAAAAGGACTCCCGACCCCGTCCGGCAACCATTTCTTTTCGCGTCGTTCGCGTGTTTCGCGGGAAATGATTCGGGTGAGCGTGTGCCCCAAACGCCGCTCCTTGCTTTCGTCAGCCCGACCGGGCATATTCCCGAAACCATGAATCACACACGCCTCGCAACAATCTGTATCGGCTGGTTTCTCAGTAGTTGTTTGACCACGGCGTCGGCCGGTGTCACGCGGTTCGAGATCGAGCGGCGCGAACCGTTCGCCGGTGGTCAGGCCTTCGGCGACGTGGGGCCTTTCGAGAAGATCGTCGGCCGCGTCGTCTACGCCATCGACCCGGCGTTGCGTCAGAATCAGTCGATAATCGACTTGCAACATGCTCCGCGAAACAAGGTGGGTCTCGTCGAGTTCCACGGCGACCTCGTCATCCTCGCGCCGATCGATCCGCGTCGCGGCAACGGAGCCATCCTGTACGACGTGAACAACCGCGGCAACAAGCTGGCGATCCGGTTCTTCAATCACGGCGATGGCGGCAACGCGGCGAATGAACCGGGTGACGGCTTTTTGATGCGGCAGGGATTCACGATCGTGTGGAGCGGCTGGGACGGTGAATTGCTTCCCGCCGCCGATCGGTTGCGTTTGTTCCCGCCGGTCGCGAAAGAGAACGGTCGCACAATCACCGGCCTGGTGCGCTGCGAACTCATTCCGCTTGCAGACTCGTCGCGCAGCCTGGTGGTCAATTGGGACAACCACGGCTCATACCGTCCGACACCGAACGGGCTGGCCAATGCCACGCTGACGGTGCGAGCGAAACCCGAGTTGCCGCGCGTGCCAATCTCTCGCGGACAATTCCAAGTCCATGTCTCCGAGTTTCCGGATGCACACGCCGGCCAGCTTCCGAAGGTGGAAATTGAAGTCGCCGGAGGTTTGAAGGCCGGACAAATCTACGAGTTGATTTACGAGGCTCAAGACCCGCTCGTGCATGGCGTCTGTTTTGCCGGCGTCCGAGATTTGATTACCGCACTAAAACACGGCGACGGAACAGGCAATCCGTTCCTACTGCCCCTCTCCACAAAGGAGAGAGGGAAGTTTCGATTCGCTCGCGCTCACGGCTTTGGCGTGTCGCAAAGCGGACGGTTCCTGCGCGAGTTCGTGCATAGCGGGTTCAACGAAGACGAACGTTGCCGAAAAGTGTTCGACGGGTTGATTCCGCACGTGTCGGGATCGGGACTCGGCTCGTTCAATCATCGATTCGCACAGCCGACTCGACACTGCAATCAGCACGATCACCACGATTATCCGGCGGATCGGTTCCCGTTTGGATACGGCACGATTTGCGATCCGTTGTCGGGGCAGACTGACGGCATCCTGCGACGGGCCACCGCGACGAACACCGCACCGTTCGTGATGCACACGCAGTCAGCGGGCGAGTACTGGACTCGCAGCGGTTCACTGACGCACACCGATCCGCTCGGCGAATGCGACGCCGAGATCCCCGATGGCGTGCGCATCTACCTGTTCGGCGGCACGCAACACGGGCCAGCGGGTTTTCCGCCGTCGCGCGGGCAGGGGCAGAACCTCGCCAACCCCGGCGACTACAAACCGTACCTGCGGTCGCTGTTGTTATCGCTCGATCGCTGGTGTCGAGATGGCACCTGCCCACCGCCCAGCGTCTTCCCAACGATTCGCGACGGAACGCTCGTCTCGTGGCAACAGGCCGGCACAGGCTTCCCGTCGATCCCTGGCGTTCGCTATCCGACGATCATCCAGCAACCACCGCTGCTCGACTGGGGGCCGCGATGGGAGAGCGAGCAGATTGTCGATTTCCAGCCGCCGAAAATTCGCGGGCAATATGTCGTGCGCGTGCCAAAATGCGGTCCGGACGGCAACGAGCTCGGATGCCTCTCGCCGCCGGAAGTCGCGGTCCCGCTGGCGACGTTCACCGGCTGGAACCCGCGCAACAAAGAATCGGGAGCCGAGAACCAACTGATGTCGCTCACCGGTTCGTACATCCCGTTCGCGACGACTCGCGCCGAGCGGCAGACCAGCGGCGATCCGCGAACGTCGCTCGAAGAGCGATACGGCTCGCTCGAAAAATACATCACGCAACTTCGCGACAAGTGCCGTGAACTCGAAGCCGGTGGCTACTTGCTGCCGGAGGACGCGGCTCGGATTACCCGCCAGCAGACGGAACGTGCCAAGCCGTTGTTTGACAAGATTCCGGTCAAGTGACGGGATAATTGCATGCCCGGAACCTACGTGATCGTTAACCCGTGGGCCGCACGCGGTCGCACAGGCAACCGCTGGCCAGAGTTGCGTGATCGACTCAGCCGCCACGCGGAGCTCGCCGAAACCTCCGGGCCGGGTCACGCCGAACAACTCGCGTTCGATGCTGCCGTAAACGGGTTCACGACGGTCGTCGCTGCCGGCGGGGATGGCACGGTTCACGAAGTTGCGAACGGCGTGTTGCGAGCCGGTCGGCCGGAGGTGCGATTCGGTGTGTTGCCACTCGGATCGGGAAACGACTACGCGGCGGCGCTCGGTCTGACGAACGACTGGCAGGCGGCGTGCGACGGTGTGCTGTCGGATCGCTTTCGCCACGTGGACGTGGGCGAGGTGCGAGATGAGCGAGGACGCAGCCGGTTTTTCGTGAACACGCTCGGGCTGGGATTGAGCGGTGCCGTGGCGTTGGAATCGCGGTCGATCAAGAAGCTGCGCGGACTGGCGTTGTACGGACTGGCGACGCTGAAGGCGCTGGCGAAACACTTTCGGCAGATGCACACCACACTCATCATCGACGGCCAGTCACGAGAAACGCGCACGGTGATGCTGACTGTCGCGCTCGGCTTTCGCGAGGGAGGCGGCTTCATCGTCGCACCAAATGCGAAGCTCGATGACGGCCTGTTCGACATTCTGCACGCCGGCAACCTCAGCCTCCTCCGGACGCTCTGCTACGTGCCGCAATTGACTCGCGGCAGCATTCCGAAGCATCCGGAAATCCTGTCCTGCCGCTGTCAAACCATCACGCTCGAAGCCGATCAACCGCTAATTGTCCACGTCGACGGCGAATTCTTCGCCCGGCCGGAGGATCAGGTGCGGCGTGTGGAGATTCGCTTGTTGCCGGGTGCGCTGGCGGTGGCGGGGAATGACGAATGCCGAAATCCGAATGACGAAAGAATGACGAAGTCGGAATGACGAAGTGCGGACCTCGTCGCCACCGCTTTTTCATTTGAGCTTCGTCATTCGGATTTCGGATTTCGTCATTCCATTACCAGCGTCGCCCGCAGGATCGCATCACTTTCCGCGCCGCGCAGCAATCGCGGTTCGCGGCCGGGGGCGAAGACGGCGACCGGTTCAAACTGGTGGCGATTGAGAGCCATCGCCAAAATATCTTCGGCGGCGATTGTCAGGCGGCCGGCGCGGCGAACCAGTGGGAATTTCATCCCGCCGATTCCGTCGTACGAACGGTAGACAACTTCGGTGCAGACCAACCGGTCAGACCGGGTGAAATCAAAATCGAAGTCGTAGGGCTTCCCCTCGTGGATCAGCCCGCGACTGATGGCGTGGGTGATGTCGTCACTGGACAACTTCGGCCGGACGATGGCGACGGCGTCCGCGCGAAATGGATTCGCCAGTGAACGCAGCCACACGCCGTCTCGCAATGCTTCCAGAACGCGGCGCGGTTCGGCTTGGTCGAGATTCAGCAAACGACGCCAGCGCGGTTTCATTTCGATGTGCTGATCGAGGCCCATCCGTGCGAGATCGTCCGGCTGCCCGAGATACAGCGCGGCGTGTGGCCAGTATCCGGGCAGGAAATAATTTGTCAGCGCGAACTCCTTGCGGTTGACGATCACATCACCCGGCCGCAGCAACGCACGGAGTTCGGCCGCGATCGGTGCGGGGATGGCCGGCTGGTGGCCGAGCCGAGTGAACTTGTCGGTCACCATCAGACAGGCCACCTTCTGCAAACCGTAGAGCGCCCGGTCCACAAGGCTGCGGCGCACCACGTTCGACGCCTGCCGCGTGCGCGCCCGAATGCGGGCCGTCGCGAAATCGAGGACCGACACGTGCAACCGATCTCCCAGCCGATCGAGCACTCCGACCAGCGGAGCCAGCAGCGGGTCCGACGCCAGCGACCGGAGTTCGTCGGCGTGGTCTTCGCGATATCGCACCGCGTGGTACAGGTGCCACAGGTGAATCGGGCTGGTGAGCGACCGCTGGACGGTGTCGTACGATTCCGCCGGGATGCCGAAATTTGTGTCGCCTTCGTTGAGCTTCGCGCGCACGATCGGGTGGTCGTGATACTGCTCGCGTAGAAAGCGGGCGGCATCGACGAGCAGGATCGCGGCGGTGTACGCGATCAGGAATCGAGTCGGTCGCAGCGCCGGCGGAATTTCCGCCGCGTCTCGGTAACCGATGGCGACATCGAACAGCGCCGCCCGGGCCATCCAGTACGAAACCAAAAGCTGCCGCGCGGCCTCATCCTCGCTGGGCGAAAAGAACCCGCGCTCACGTACACCCGCCTGTTCTCGCAACCGCACGGCGGCCTGTTTGAGTTCGTCAAAATAGGTCGCCAGATGGGCCACCGTCCTCGCTTGAGCTTGAAGGTCGTCGGGGAGCATGGCGGGTTCCGAATGTGAAATCGAGCCGCATTGACGTTCGAGATCATTCTGCGCTGGAGGCTCTGGCGATACAATCGTGCGAGTTAGTTGCTTACGAATGAGGGGCGGTGAACCGCGCAACCGCCCCTCACCCCCGGCCCCTCTCCCCCAAGGGGAGAGGG
>JACRIH010000158.1 GCA_016235885.1 Planctomycetales bacterium
ATGGAGAATAAAGAATGAGGAATGGAGAACGAGCCGGCTCGCGGACGCAGGAAATCCGAACGGAGACTAAGCGGATCGATTCTCCGTTCTCCGTTCTTCATTCTCCACTCTCCATTCCTCACCCCTCCGGCCCACCAATCAGGTCTTCCACAGCGCTCAGCAGGGATTCGTCGTGGAAGCTGCTTTTTGTCAGGTAGTAATTGGCTCCGACTTCCAGCCCACGCTGGCGGTCGTCTTCTCGATCTTTGTAGGAGACGATGATGACGGGAGTGGATTGTAGTAGTGGATCGATCTTCATGGAACGAACGAACTCAAACCCGTCCATGCGGGGCATGTCGATATCGCTGATGACGAGGTCGAATTTCTCCTCGCGCACCCGGTTCCACCCCTCCAGTCCATCCACGGCCACTTCCACGGAGTAACCGCGCCCCGTCAACAGTTGGCGTTGCACCTCGCGCACCGTGATCGAATCGTCCACAACCAGAATCCGGCGGGGTCCGGTGTCCATCGTGGAGGCGGTCATCTGATCCGTTCGCTGGAGTTTTCCAGACTTGAGCAGGCGTTCGATCGATGTGCGCAGGTCATCCAGATCGACGATCAATATGGGAGAGCCGTCATCCAGAATCGCGGCCGCCTGGATGTTTGGCACGTGACCCAGGCGTGGGTCGAGTGTTCGCACGACCAGATCCTGCTCGCCGAGAAAGGCGTCGACCACCAGCCCAAACTGGTCGGTGTGGTTGCTGAACAGCACCACATTCAGATCGTCGTGGGGATGCCCCTTCGTATCAGATCGGTAAACCCGTTCGACCGTTGAGTGCGATGCCACACTTTCGTCGGGGAGTGGAAACACCTGCCGTCCGACCACCAACCCGACATTGCTCCCATCCACGTTGCAGAACTGCCGGTGTTCGAGCGAAGCCACCGATTCGCGAGGCAACTGGAACAGGCGGTCGATGCGATTGTGTGGAAACGCGTACGGTTCGTTGGCAATTCTAACGAGCACCACGCGGATCACGGACAGCGTGATCGGCAGTTGCAGGTGGAATGTCGTTCCGCGTCCGAGTTGCGTCTGGATGCGGACGGTGCCGCCAACGGTCTGAACCATGCTGCGGACGACATCCAACCCGACGCCGCGTCCGGACACATCGGTCACGTCCTCACGCGTCGAGAAGCCGGGCAGAAACAGGAATTCCAGCAACTCCTGCTCGCTCAATCGCGATGCTGTTTCGGGGTTCGTCAGGCCGCGTTCGACGACGTTGAGCCGCAACCGGCTCGTATCAATGCCGCGTCCGTCGTCCGTGATTGTGATGGACAGCATTCCCGCGCTGTGCCGCGCGGCAAGTCGCAACCTGCCTCCCTCGGGCTTGCCCGCCGTCGTTCGTTCGGCTGGCGTTTCCATGCCGTGGTCGATCGCGTTCCGCAGGATGTGCGTCAGCGGGGCTTCCAGTTTTTCCAGGATGTCACGATCGACGGGAGTCGCCTGGCCGAGAATCTCGAACACCACCTGCTTGCCGAGTTGCCGCGACAGGTCGCGGACCCTGCGCGGGAAACCGTGGACGCCATCGGCCAGCGGTCGCATCCGGCTGGCGATCACCTCATGGTACAGTCGGCTGTTGAGATCGTCCGACTGCCGGGCATGGTTTTCAAATTCGCCAATCCGTCCCCCAAGTTCCGTCTGGCAACTTTTGAGGCGCTGACGGGCATCGTTGATGAGGATTCGTATCTGCGTCGCGGCCTCGGTATCCGGCAGCGATTCGTTGATGCCATCCAGCAGGTCGGAAACCTGCGTCTGTTGTTTCTTCAATCTGACGAGCGAATTGGTGAAGACCGGCAACCATCGCGCTTCGACCAGCGATTCACCTGCCAGTCCCATCAGTCGCGTGAGGCTCTGTGCGGTGACACGCACCACGCTCTCCACCGAGTCCCCGGCCGATGCCGCTGGCACTGTGGCAGACTTGGTCGCAACCGATTTGTCCGGACGAGCCGCCGTCGATGTGACACGAACGGGTGGAATGGTCGAAGTCGAGCGGCTGCGAGTCGGACTTGGTTTCGCCACGGCTTTCGCAGCCAAAGTCGTGAGACTTCGGTCCGAAGTCTCACGAGTTCGGCTACTTTCGGAAGTCATCACGACCCCGTTCTCTGGCTGCTTTCGAGCTTCGAGTTCCGACACCACCTGCGACACCGCCGGAAGATGTTGGTCCAACCAAGCCTCGTAGCCCCGACCGACGGATTGAGCAATGTCGGCCACCAACCCGACAGCGGAATTCAAGTCGGCAATCGACTTCTTTTCCAATTCGAGCAGGCCGTCCAGCGCCGCTTGCAAACACGATTCGATGGCTTGCGTCAGCCGGGCCGCTTCCCTCACTCCGACGACATGGGACGCGCTCTTCGCCGATCGCGCCGCGTTGACAAGCCGCGCCAAACATTCCGACTCCGTCGGATCGCGTTCCAGTTCGACCAGTCCCGCACGCAGGGCATCCACTTGTGTGCGTGCTTCGCCGCGAAACAGATCCAGCAGCGGTGAATTGGCCAAGTCGGCGGTGGAGCGTTCCGCTGACGACACCTCAGTCGGAGATGATTGCTCAGATTGACTGTCGGCAGCAGCATTCGGCTTGGTTTTCGATTTCTTCCGTGGCGCGGCAGGGACTTGTAGGGTGGGTCGAGGAACGAGACCCACCGCTCCCACTGGTGGGTCTCGTTCCTCGACCCCTACGCCTGCTTCGGAAGACTGAGTCGCTTCTACGCGCTTGCCCGACGAGGCCGCTTCGAGTTGCCGGATGAGTTCCTCAACCTCGGCTGCACGGGCGGCTTGCCAGTCCGCGAACGAGGGGCCGACGGCTTCACCAATCTGGCCCAGCAAATCGACACCGCGAAGCAGCAGGTCCACATGCACGCTCGTCAGCCGGAGCTTCGCGTTCTGGGCCGCGACCAGTAGTTCTTCCATCACGTGCGCCAACCGAACACCCTCGTCGATGTTGACGACTCGCGAGGCCCCCTTGATCGAATGCGCTGACCGCATCAGCGGCTCAATGAGTCCCGTGTCGTCCGGGTTCTGTTCGATTCCGACCAGGCCTTCGTTGAGCGTTCGGACGTTGGTCCGCACCTCTTCTCGAAACAGATCGACGAGGAATTGGTCGGGTAGTCCGGCGGAGGAACTCATCGCAGTTTGCCCTCCAACGCGGCGAACACAAAGTCTTCGGCCAGGTATCCCACGCTGTGCCCGTCGATCGCGAACACTCCCTGTGTGAACTGCGACGCGGCGTGGGACACCGTCGTCGGAACATTGCCGAGCGCGGCGAGCGGCATGCGCCGAACCCCGGACACCTCGTCCACCGGAAACACCCAGCGGGAGCTTCCCTTCGACGTGACCATGAATCGCCGCATTGCCTGAACTTCGCTCGTAGCGGGAACACCGTCCTGCGGGATCGACAACAATTCGCGGAGCGCCAGACACATTTGCAGCTCACCGCGGATATTCACCAATCCCAGCAGCAGCCGGTTCGTGCGACTCGGAATCCGGCGGATGACCTTCAGCTCCGTAACTTCCACCACCGAGCGGGCATTCCACGCGAACCACTCGTCGCCCAGCCGGAAAATCACCAGCGGCACCGAATCACGGGGTGGTTCCGGGTTCACTTGTGCGAGCCGCCTGGTCCACTCCGCTTGATACTCCGGCGGCGACTCGCGCGCGAACAGCGATTGACTGGCTTCGGCGAACACCGGGCAGTTGCGGCAGTGGACGTGCTTCGGCAATTCAGGACAACTGGAATCGCCCATGACGCCAATGCGATTCCAGCAGTGATCCACCAGTTCGAGCGTCGGAAGCGTCGTGGTGACTGACTCGGTGTTCATGGTTCAATTGCCCCCTTTCTCCTGCCGTTCGGCTCGACGGCGGAAGTTGGCGGCACTGAGCGCATCGCCTCGGCGCTGAACGAGCAGGCTCATGTGGACGAGCGATTCGTGGTGCGACGGGTCGAGGTAAAGCGCTTTCTGAAAACTTTGTTCGGCTCCGGAAAAATCTCGCTGCGCCTGGCGAATCGTTCCCACAAGGCAGTACGCCTCAGCGAATGTGGCGTCCTCGGCCAGAACCTGCCGACAGTAATGCAGAGCTTCATCCAGTTGTCCGGCATCCGCGGCAGCACGAGCAAGAGCCAGTCGATCAATCTCCGCCGAACCCGAATCTCGTGTCGCGGAGGCGACTGGCACGGGTCGAAGCGGTTGCGGTCGGGGCCGGTCCGGCATCTTGAATACCGCGGTCGATTTCGATGCGGATTCCGGTGGCGGCGGGGGATCGTCCTCCGACGCAACCAAAGTCGGCAACTTGAAAAGATCAGAAGATTGCAGGCTCGGCACGAATGGCGACGGCGAATCTTCGGCAACGGGTGGAAGATTGGACAGCTTGAAAACCGCAGACGACTTTGAGCCGGACACCAGCGATGTCAGATCAATACCATCAGCCGCATCGTCCGTCGCCGGGAATTGGAACGCGAAAGGAAATTGCCGGTCCATCACGGCCAGCCGGGCATTGGTTCCAATCGAACTTTCCGCATGGCCGAAGTACATGAACCCGTCCGGCTCGAGCAGCCGCCGGAAATGTTCGAGTGCTTGCTCGCGAGCTTCCGGCGTAAGGTAGATCAGCAGGTTGCGGCAGAAGATGATGTGATACGGATTCGCGTCGAGCAGGAACTCGGGCGATGCGAGGTTGGCCCGCGTGAAATGGACGAGAGACCGCACATGGTCCTTCAGGATCAGCCGGTCGTCTTGCGAATGGAAGAAGCCGTTGACCGGTTGCAACGTGATGTCGATCTTTTCCCGAAACGAATTCCCGGTGAAACTTCCCTGCCGCGCCATCTGGATGTTCGTGCGACTGATATCCACGCCGTCGATGACAAATTGTTCTGCGGTCAGACCGAGGTCGAGCAAGGTGATCGCGACGGAATACGGTTCTTCACCGGTCGATGAGGGAATGTTCAGTACTCGCAACCGCTCGCCGACTCGCTGTGGCCGCCACTGCTTGCGCACGAAGTGTTGCAGGCAGCGGAATGGTTCCAGATCGCGAAAGAACCACGTTTCCGGAACGACAACTCGTTCGATCAGTTCGTCGAATTCTTGGCTGCCACGCAACCGCTGAACGTAATCGGTCGCATCGTTCAGACCGAGGTCGTCCATGTGCTCGTCCACAGCGTGCTGAATGAGCTTCAGTCCCACCGACTCGGGATTCAACCCCATGCGGCGAGTGAGCAAGTCCAGTACGTCGGGCATCGCCACTTCAACAAACGACTTCATTGTGGTCCCTCTCTACCCTCGGTAGGCGGAAACAAGATGTCGAGCATCTCCGGCCGCAGGATAGTTGTCAGGTCCACAAGATGGAACATTCCCGACGCATCGAGCAGGATCGTCCCCCATTGCGATTTCATGCTCCCGTCCCGCCCCGCGGCATCCGCATCGGCGTACGGCAACTCTTGCGTGGTCGCACCGTTGACCATCAGTCCCACGATTTCGGTGTGCGAATTAATGGAAAACGAGGTCAGGATGATCCGGTCGCTCAGTCGATTGGTCGCCTGATTCATCGCGGTCGTCAGGACCACGACCGGCGCGGGGTGTCCGCGATAGACAAAGTGTCCTGCCAGCCAGTCGGGACTGTTCAGAGGCGCATGCAGTTCAACCCGAGGAATCACTTCGGTCACACTCTGCACCGGAATCGCCAGGCGATCCGTGCCCACAGAACACATTAGCACCAGCATTTGGACACGCCCTTAATGGTGAAGACGCGGAGAATGGGAGACGCGGAAAAAAGGTGCTGTGGCAGAGTCTCCGCGTCTCCCCCTCTCCGTGTCTCCGCATCTCTACTTCACCCCGAGACCGTGAACCGGCCGACTTCCTGATGCAGGCCCTGAGCCGCTTCGCGCAGGTTCGTCGCTGCGGCGGTAAAATCGCGCACGGTCGAGGTGACTTGCTTGCAGCCCGTCATCAGTTGCTGCATCGCCTCGTCGATCTGCCGCGCGCCGGCCGACTGCTGTCGCATGGCATCGTTCACGTTCTGAAACCGTTCCGAAACGATCTGCACTTGCTCGATGACCTGAGCCATTTGCCCGCTGATTTCCGACACCTTGCCACTGCACATCCGAACTTCCTGGCTGAACTTGTCCATTTCCATCACGCCCGCCGACACGGCCGATTGCATGTGCCGGACCATTTGTTCGATATCCAGCGTGGCGACGGCGGTCTGGTCGGCCAGTCGCCGGATTTCGCGGGCCACGACCAGAAAGCCGCGTCCCGATTCGCCCGCTTTCTCCGCTTCGATGGCTGCGTTGATCGACAGCAGGTTGGTTTGATCGGCCACCTTGGTGATCGTCGTGACGACCATGTTGATGCCGCTCGCCTTGTCGCGGATCGTGCCCAGCTTGGACGAAATCGAGTTGGTCGCATCACCGAGCCGGTGCATGCTCTCCTCCATCCCCAGCAAACCGGACCGGCCCGCGTCCGCCAGAGCCGATGCCCCGGTGGCTCGCGATTGCACATCGTCCATCGTCCGGACCAGCTCCTGCCCCGAGGCAGTGATCTCCTTGACCGCCGCGGCGATCTGACTGGTGGATGCATTGAAGTTCGTCATCGTGTTGCTCTGCTCGGACGAAGCCGCGGCGATCTCGGTCGACGTCGAATGCAATTCAATCGTCGACACGCGCACACGGACCACCAGATCGTGAATCTTCTGGATCAAAGCGTTGATCAAATTCCCGAGCTGACCGACTTCATCCGTGGAAGTCACTTGAATCCGCTTGGTGAGATCCGCCGCTCCCTCGGCCATGTCTTGCACACGATTGATCATCAAGGTGGTCGGGACGACGATCCCCCGCCCGATCGCGAAACTGATCGAACCGACCAGAATCAACAGCGCCGCACCCACGACAACCTGCATCGTGAACCACCAGCGAATCGTGTTCTTGCCGGCCGCCTCATCATCCTTGATCCGTTGGTTCGATAGGGCGACCGTTTCATCGATGGCCTTCCGGTGCTGATCGTATTTCGGCTGAACTTCGGACCTGACGAGTTGCAGCAACTCGTCGTCGGGTTTTCCCTCCTTGACGGCGGGAATCACGGTGCGATTGACCGCGTCATAGAATTCCTTGGCCGGCAGAAACGAGTCCACAACGAGGGTCTTTCTGATTTTTTCATCCTTCAACGTCTCCTCCCAGAACTTGTGCCGCACATCGTATTCCATCTGAAGAGCCTGAAACCGCTGGATCAGTGCCTGACGTTGTTCGGCATCCGTCTCCTGGACCAATTGAAGGACGACCAAATACGATTCGATGATGTACTCCGGCGGCGGCAGAATATCCGCCACGATGTCCTTCCCCTCAACAATTCGGTCGTACAGTGGTCCGTTGACTTGCACCGCTTGCACCATCTGCTGGTTCATGACGTGCAAGCTGACGTAGCCCACCAGAAATGCGGCCAGCAACAGCCACATGCGGCCCCGGAAACTCAGATTGCTTAATGACGAGATTGACATGGTGGGTGGGATCTGAGTCGGGGGTGTTTCGGAGAAAGGTGAAACTGCGAGACGTCTTGGCGAAGAAAGTATCGGGGGCTTGCCCGCTCGTCGGCGATTTGGACGATGCTAGAGTTGCCATCAAACCACTGTCAAACTCGCATTCCGCAGGTGGCCACGCCATACCGTGAATCCCGGCGGCGCATCGGGTTCGACCGATTCTGTCGGTACGGTGCGAAACAACAACCGGCAAATCGGCACCTCCGGCCCTTGTGGCCCGATCCCGTCCAAACAGGCCCGAGCAACGCGATGGTGCGTCGATTCACGCAGTCCACAAGGGCCAGGGTCACGGCCATTGAATTGAAATGGTGACCCCGATTGCACTCCGGCGGTCGTCTCGTAAAATGTCGAACTGGTAGTTTGCGGCTCCGAAACGTTGTCTCCGGGAATCCTCGCCGCAACCTGACTTTTCCTCGCGAGGTTGATCACATGCTCCATCGAGCGCATCGGTTTCGGTTTGTGATTCTGAGCGTCGTCTCACTGGGAATTGTCATGGGGACTGCCTGGCCGCACCAAGCACAGGCCCAATCGCAGGGCAAGAAGTCAGACAAGAAGTCAGACAAGAAGTCGGAAAAGAAAAAAGACAACAAGGCCGCCGCCCAGCAGGCGTCGCTCAAATTGCCGCCGCTCAAAACGCCCGAGGACAAGCTGAAGTTCCTCGAAGTGATCCGCGATTCGATGCCGACGCGGAAACTGACCTCCACGGTCTCGTACACTCCGAGCGATCTCGACAAGGCCCTCACGTTTGAACTCAAGCTGCCGGCCGACAAGTATGCGAAGCCGATCTCCGACGAACGCTTCGTCCGCCGCGCGTACCTCGACCTGACCGGCACGCCGCCGTCGGCAAAAGTCGTCACCGAATTCGTGCAGTCCAGCGAAACTCGCAAGCGTGCCAAACTCGTTGACGAACTGCTCGACACCGACGACTACGCTCGCCGCTGGGCGCGGTACTGGCGGAACGTGATCTTCTTCAACTCGACCGCTCCGCGAAACAAAGTCAATCCGCAGGCGCTCGAAGATTGGTTCGCCAAGGAATTCAAGAACAACGTTCCGTGGGACCGGATGGTCTCCGAAATGGTTTCGCAGACTCCGAAATTCAACAAAGCCAAGAAGGACGACAACAACGAGTGGGGTCAGAAATACGGGCCAAACAATTTCGTCCTGGCGTACGACAACGATCCGACCGACATCGCGTCGCACACGGCGCGTATTTTCATGGGGATCAACATTCAGTGCGCGGAATGCCACGACCATCCGTTCGACAAGTGGAAGCGCGAACAGTTCCACGAACTGGCCGCGTTCTTTGCTCCCAACAAATACTACATGCCGGACAAGGACGACCCGTCCCAAAAGTCCGAGATGCACGCTCAATTTTTGCTCGGTGAAAAGCCGCCGCCGGGTCTCAAGCCGGACGCCCTCCGCGTCGCTGTAGCCGCATACCTGATCTACAACACCGACAACTACTGGTTTGCCCGCGCGTACGTGAATCGCATCTGGAACGAATTGATCGGCGATGGGTTTTACTCGGTGGACAGCCTCGGGCCGGACAAGGAATCGCTGCATCCCATCGTCCTCAACCGGCTGGCGTCGCTGTTTCGATACAAGAACTTCGACCACAAATGGCTGTTCCGCACGATCATGAATTCCGAGACATATCAGCGGGAAATCCGCACGATCGACGAACGGGACGAATTCTTCTCCGCCGTCCGGCCGATGCGGCTGAACGCGGACGAAGTGGCCGAATCCATCGAACACGTGGCGGGCGACTTGGGCCGGCTGACTCGAGGTGTCCAGAAAACGTTCAAGCAAGACCCCTCCAAGCCGCAAGCCGACCAGCGAGGTTCCATGCAGCAAGCCCTCTTGCTGATGAACAACGCTCCGCTCCAGAAACAACTCAAGCAGAGCGAGCTGAGGAAAAAGCTGGTGGCGACAAAATCGAACGAGCAGCTCATGAAAGACTTGTACCTCGGCGCGTTGGCCCGCTCCCCGACCGAAAAGGAAATGACCCGCGGTCTCAGCCACCTGAAAAAATCCGGCAGCCGCGAGGACGCGGTGGACGACCTGCTGTGGGTGCTGACGAATTCGGCGGAGTTCATCACGAAGAGGTGACGACGCGGTGGACGGTGGTTGGTGGACGGTGGACCAATCTCGAATCTCAAATTGAAAATCTGAAATCACATGCTCAACACATCCCTCGTCCTCCCCATGTCTCTCTCGCAGCGCGGTGAAATGACCCGCCGCAGTCTCTTGCAACGCAGCGCCGCTGGACTGCTCGCCTCCGGCGTGTGGAGCCGCATCGGCCTCCACGCCGACGAAGTCAAACGCGAAGGGAAGGCGTGCATTCTCGTGTGGCTCGCCGGAGCACCGAGTCAAATGGAAATGTGGGACCCCAAGCCGGGGACGGGAAACGGTGGCGAAACCAAAGCCATCTCGACCGCCGTGTCGGGAATTCAGATCGCCGAGTACTGGCCGAAGATCGCCAAGCAGATGAAGGAGATCGCGCTCATCCGTTCGGTCTCGGGCAAGGAAGCGGCTCACGAGCGCGGATCATATCACCTGCAAACGGGAAGGCGGCTCACCGGCTCGAAGGACTTTCCGCATTTCGGCGCGGTGGTGGCCTCAAGAATCGGTGACCGCAAGTCCGACATGCCGAACTTCGTGAGCGTGGGCGAGACGCTCGGTTCGGGTTTCCTTGGCGTGAATCATGCGCCGTTCATCGTGGACAGACCGGGCGAACTTCCCGAAAACGTGGCCAGTGCCACATCACCGCCGAGGCTGAAGCGACGCCTCGAACTGCTCCGCGAGCAGGACGAAGACTTGTCCGAAGCGGGCGCGAAGGCGATTGTCGAAGAGCACTCGAAGCTGTACGAACGAGCCAACAAACTGATGACGTCGCCGCGCCTGAAATCCTTCGAACTCGCGGGCGAGAGCGAGCCGACGTTCGAGGCCTACGGCAAGTCCGCATTCGGCAAGGGATGCCTCGTCGCCCGGCGATTGGTCGAATCGGGCGTGCCGTTTGTCGAAGTCGTTCGCGGCGGCTGGGACATGCACAACAACATTTACGACCGCATCAAAACCAACGCGGCCGATGTGGATCAAGGCCTGTCGCAACTGCTGGCCGACCTCAAGCAGCGCGGCCTCTTGCAGAAAACACTCGTCATCTGCATGGGCGAATTCGGCCGGACCCCGAAGATCAATTCCCGCGACCCGAAACCCGGTCGCGATCACTGGGCGAAGAATTTCAACGTCCTGATGGCCGGCTGCGGCGTGAAGGGAGGCCGGGCGATCGGCAAGACGAACGACACCGGTCAGGAAATCACCGACCGCTCCGTGGCCGTGGAAGACCTCTTCCAATCCTTCTGCCACTGCCTCGAAATCGACGCCACCGAAAACCTGTACTCTCCCGCCGGCCGCCCGATGAAGATTGTCGACGGGGGCGAACCGATCAAAGAGTTGTTCGCGTAAGCCGTGTCAGCAGGTCGATGTTTGGTGGTTTCGCGATGAGGCGTACCCCGAAGGGGTTTCGTCTCAAAGCCCAGAGTTGGTCGCGAAGCGGCCTACCCTGGGACAAATGGTCATCGAGAATTCTACCCCGCAGGGGTTGCGCCATTCGGACATTTCGGATGACGGAACCCCGTTGGGGTTCAGGTTCATTCTTGCTCGGTTCCCGGGGTAGCTCGCTCCGCTCGCAACCCCGGGCTACGAGACGCAACTCCTTCGGAGTACATACGGTCTCAAGAACTCCAAACTTGCAGTGAGTTGCATTGATGAAAACTTGGTTCGCAAGAATGACTTGGGCAGGATGCGTCTGGCTGGCCGCGACGGCTTCGCTGTTCGCCCAGCAAGGCTTGAAAGACATCCCCAATCCCGATCCTGAGATCGAACGAAAGTCACTCCAGGTCGCTGACGGGTTCGAGGTGAACCTGTATGCGGCCGACCCGCGGATCGCCAAGCCGATTCAGATGAATTTTGATGCGGCGGGGCGGTTGTGGATTGCCAGCAGTGAAATCTATCCGCAAATCCAACCGGGTCAGAAGGCGAACGACAAGATTCTGATCGTCGAAGACACCGACGGCGACGGCACGGCGGACAAGACGACGGTGTTCGCCGATGGCCTGCTGATTCCCACCGGCATCGAACCGGGGGACGGCGGGGCGTACGTCGCGAATTCCACGGAGATCATTCACCTCCGCGACACCGATGGCGACGGCAAGGCCGATTCGCGCCGCGTGATGCTGTCGGGGTTCGGCACTGAGGACACGCATCACATCATCCACACCTTCCGTTGGGGCGTGGATGGGGCGCTGTACTTCAACCAGTCGGTCTACATCCACAGCCACGTGGAAACGCCGCACGGTGTGAAGCGGCTCGGCGGCGGCGGCATCTGGCGGTTCCGGCCCGAAACGATGGAACTCGACATCTTCTGCCGCGGGTTCGTCAACCCGTGGGGGCATCAGCAGGACGAGTGGGGCCAGTCGTTCGTGACCGACGGCGCGTACGGCGAGGGGATCAACTACGTGTTCCCCGGTTCGGTGTGGGTGACGGCTCCGGGTGCGCCGCGAATCGTGAAGGGGCTGAACCCCGGCAGTCCGAAGCATTGCGGTTTGGAAATCGTGGGGGGACGCCACCTGCCGGACGACTGGCAGGGAGACATGCTCACCAACGATTTCCGAGGCCACCGCGTGTGCCGATTCAAGATCAGCGAAGACCAGTCGGGCTACGCCTCGCGCGAGATGCCCGAACTGATCAAGACCGCGCACGTCGCCTTCCGCCCGATCGACGTGAAGATGGGTCCGGACGGCGCGATCTACATCGCCGACTGGTACAACCCGATCATCCAACACGGTGAAGTCGATTTCCGCGACCCACGCCGCGACCACACGCACGGAAGAATTTGGCGAGTGACGGCGAAGGGACGTCCGCTCGTGCCGCGACCGCAACTCGTGACTGCGACAAACGAGAAACTGATCGACTCCCTCGATTTGCCTGAACAGTACACTCGCACGCGAGCACGCCGCCTGTTGCGAGAGCGAGCACTTTCCAGTTCTTCGGCGCGTGCCGAGATTCTTGCAAAACTCGGTGAAGCTGCCGGACCGGGCCTTGTATTCAGCGGATACTTTCCGCTCGGTTCACGAATCGGGGAGGACTATCGGCTTGAACTTCTGTGGACGTACAAAGCCCTTCGCGAACCAGAGTATGAGTTGCTGCCTAAATTGCTGAAAGCAAAAAACCACCGAACCCGCGCGGCCGCGATACGCGCCTTGGTCGAATGGAGAGCTGTGGTGCCAGCCATTGACGCATTGCAAGAAGCCGTGGCTGATGAACACCCGCGAGTCCGCCTCGAAGCCATCCGTGCGCTCGCGCTCATCCCCTCACGGCGGGCGGTTGAACTCGCATTGAAGGCTCTGGACAAGCCTGTCGATTCAAATCTCGATTTCGCACTCTGGCAAACGGCTCGCGACCTGCAAGCGGTGTGGTTGCCTGCATTGCAAAAGGATGAGTTTCATTTCAACCGCAACGTGAATCATTTGTTGTTCGCGCTGCAGGCCGTCAACACACCA
>JACRIH010000161.1 GCA_016235885.1 Planctomycetales bacterium
GCATCGAACTTCAAACCTACTCCATCGAGTGAGACACCTGGAACCACGACAACGAACAGTATTGGTGATCTAACCGAGAATCGCCTCCAACACTTCGGGGGGGGCGGCGGCGTACTTGAGCGGCTCCATTGAGTATTGGGCTCGACCTTGGGAGAGACTGCGAATTTGGGTTGAGTAGCCAAACATTTGAGCCAGCGGAGCTTCGGCGGCGATCACGTGCTGATCCCCTCGTTGCTCCGTTCCTACAATCAACACCCGCCGAGCCATCAGGTCCGAGTGGATGTTTCCGAGGAATTCGTCCGGCGTCACCACTTCCAATTTCATAATCGGCTCGAGCAGGACGATACCGGCATCCGTCAGTCCTCGACGCACCGCGTCCGCCGCCGCCGCCCGAATCGCAATGTCCTGCCCTTCGGACTCCGAGCACGTCACGTCCAGAATCGTCAGGCGGACATGCATCAATGGGTATCCGAGGGTCCCCCCCCCCTGCGATTCGTCGTGGAGACTCTGCTCGAGCAGGTCGCTTAACTCCTTGGAAATCTGTCCTTGTTTGAGTTCATTTTCGACGGAGATTGGGGTTTCGCCGACATACGGTTCGAGTCGCAACCGCACTTTGGCGAACAGAGCGACTCCCGTTCCCGGTCGGGTGAATGTTCCCTCAACTTCTTGCGCGTGCTGGATCGTCTCGCGGTAGCTAACTCGCGGCCGATGCACCTTCACGTTGAGTCGGAAGTCCCGCTCCATCTTGTGGCGGATGACTTCGAGATGCAGTTCGCCCATGCCGCTGATGAGAGTTTGCCCGGTCTCCTCGCTGACTTTCGCCTTGAATGTCGGATCCTGTTTGGCGAGCAATGCCAGCGTGTCGGCCAGTTTCTTGCGGTCCGCGCTCGACTCGGGTTCGACCGCCATCGAAATCACGGTTTCGGGGAACGTGATGCTTTCCAGCAGGATCACGTGCTGGGCGTCACACAACGTGTCGCCTGTGACCGAATCTTTTGGCCCCATGACCCCGACGATATCCCCCGCCTCGACCGAATCGGTTTCAATTCGTTCCCGGTTGTCTGCCTGAATTTGATAGAGCTGGCTGACCATTTCCTTTTTGCCCGTCCGCGGATTCAGTGGCCGCGATCGGGACTTGAGTTCACCGGAGTAAACTCGCACGAAACACAGGTCGCCGTGCTGATCGCTTTGAATCTTGAAAATCAAGCCGCTGAACGGCTCCTTGGCTGACGGTTTCCGTGTCTGAACGTCCGATGTTCCTCGCTTGGCGTTCGGGTTGATTCCCTGCACGGGTGGCCGTTCGAGTGGACTCGGCAGGTAGTTGCAGATCGCATCGAGCACCGGTTGCACACCGGCGTAATTCAGTGAAGCTCCGCAAAAAACCGGCTGAATCTGGTTCGCGATCGTCGCGTTCCGCAGCACGCGATGGATATCGGCGGCAGAGATGTCTTCGGTATCGAGGTAGGTCGCGAGGACCGCGTCGTCCAGAGATGCGATTTGTTCGAGCAGCCGGTGTCTCCACGAAGCGGCTTCGTCACGGAACTCCTCCGGAATTTCCAGTACTTCGATTTTTTTTCCCAGCGAAGCCTCGTCGAAAATCAAGGCCTTTTGTTCGATGAGGTCGATCACGCCGCGAAACGCCTTGGAATCCGGGGGCGATCCGGCTCCCATCGGAATCTGCACGGCCACCGGTTCCGACGGCAATCGCAGTTTGATCTGGTTGAATGTCCGCTCGAAGTCGGCTCCGATCCGATCCATTTTGTTGATGAAGCAGATTCGCGGCACGCCGTATTTATTCGCCTGACGCCACACCGTCTCGCTTTGAGCTTCCACTCCTTCGCGAGCACTGAAGATGACAACTCCGCCGTCGAGCACTCGCAAACTGCGTTCGACTTCCGCCGTGAAATCGACATGCCCAGGCGTGTCGATGATGTTGATCAGCATGTCTTTCCAGTGACAGCTAATCGCCGCGGAAAAAATCGTGATGCCCCGTTCCTGCTCCTCGGGATCGAAATCGGTTGTCGTGGTGCCATCATCCACGTCACCCATCCGGTGCGTCGCCCCCGTGTAGTACAGGATGCGCTCGGTCGTGGTGGTCTTGCCGGCATCGATGTGCGCAATGATGCCGATGTTGCGGATGCGGTTGATGGGACGATCAGCCATGATGACCCGGCCCGGCAAAGAAGAACAAATAGAAATTGAATCGCCTCGGTCGAGGGCGATCAACGTCGCTCCAAAACCGAGGCGGGGATGGTTAGATCAATCGCAGGCGATTACCACGCGAAGTGAGCAAAGGCCTTGTTCGCGTCGGCCATGCGATGCACGTTTTCGCGCTGGGTCACAGCCGTTCCTTCGCGTTTGTACGCAGCCATGAATTCTTCGGCCAGTCGCAGATGCATCGGGCGACCCTTTTTGGCTCGACACGCTTCGAGAATCCAGCGGATGGCCAGCGCTTGCTGCCGCTTCGAACCGACGTGCGTAGGCACCTGATAGTTGGCACCGCCAACGCGACGCGAGCGCACTTCGATTGTCGGCTTCACATTTTCCACAGCCCCGTTGAAAACCTCGATCGGTTCCACGTCAGTGATTTTCGTGGCGATGAAGTCCATCGCATCGTAAAACACCTTCACGGCCACGCTCTTCTTGCCGTCGTACATGATGCAGTTGATGAATTTGGAAGCCAGCACCGAATGAAAACGGGCGTCCGGCTTGAGTTGAGTTTTGCTGGCAGTGAAAGAAGCGGACATTGTTCACACCCTGAAAATGTTTGACGCTTGAGTCTTGTTTGGTTCGAATTCGGCGAGGTGACTTGGTCGATGCGAAGCACGCCACGCCGTAAACATTCGTCTCACCAACCGCCTACTTCGGCCGTTTGGCACCGTAGCGGCTGCGAGCTTGCTTGCGATCGGACACGCCCAGCGTGTCCAAAACGCCGCGGATAATTTTGTAACGCACACCAGGAAGGTCACGGACACGACCGCCGCGTACAAGCACGATTGAGTGTTCCTGCAAGTTGTGCCCTTCACCCGGAATGTACGCCGTGACTTCCTTACCGTTGGAGAGTCGCACGCGAGCGACCTTTCGCAGTGCCGAGTTCGGTTTCTTCGGCGTCATCGTCTTGACCACGGTGCAGACGCCGCGTTTGAACGGGCACTTGTCCAGCACGGGCGTCTTGGTTCGAGAGCGTTGAACCTTCCGAGGCTTGCGGATCAGTTGATTGATCGTGGGCATTAAGCGACCTGATTCCCTGCCGCCGACGGCGGACTTTTTTGACGGTAACTCGATGAAACGACAGTGCTTTTATCTGTGCAAATCCCAATGGGTTGGGCAGTCTAACTCCCCCCCCAGACATCGTCAAGAGACTGGAAAGCTGTTTGACCGCAGGCATCGTCCGTCAGCGTCTTGAAGGGTGTTCTCGCGGCGTCTATCATCCCCCGCCTTAACAGTCTGTTGGAAAATGTAGGACGGCCCTTCCGGGCCGTCGGATTTCGCCGGAAAGCGACGGGCCGGAAGGGCTGTCGTGCATTTTTCTACGGGCTGCCAATCGGGCCGTTGTCGTTGCGACGCGGACGACAATCTCGATCAACTCACGAAAACGCCACGTATCATCACGATGAGCCAGCAATATATTTTTCAGATGGAAGACGTCACCAAATCGTACGAGCAGAAGTCGGTGCTCTCGAACATCTGGCTGTCGTTTTTCCCCGGAGCCAAGATTGGCGTGCTCGGCAACAACGGGTCGGGAAAAAGCACA
>JACRIH010000154.1 GCA_016235885.1 Planctomycetales bacterium
CTGATCTCACCGCTGACGCCCGTCGTGCCGCTCCCGAACGTGACCGCCCCGGCGTTCACGGCACCGCCGTTATCCCAGCCCGTGCTGCGGACCACATAGTTGCCGTTGCTCAACGCGGTCACGCCGTCAGAACCGACCCCGTCATTCGAGGTGGTGCCGACCAAGCTGTTGCTGCTGCTGACCGCGCCGCTGACGCCCGTCGTACCGCTCCCGAACGTGACCGCCCCGGCGTCCGTCGCACCGCCGTTATCCCAGCTCAAGCTGCGGACCAGGTAGTTGCCGTTGCTCAACGCGGTCACACCAGAAAAACCTATGTTGTCATTGGCGTGTGATCCAATCAGCGTGCTGATCAATGCCCCTGTGGCACCATTGAACAGGTACACGGCCCCGGCATTCGTGCCGCCAGCATCATCATACGGCGAGGTGATGACCACATTGCCTGTGCTGAGCGCCACCACAATGTGACCAAACTGATTGCCGGGATTCGGATTCGGATCCACGAACTCCGGGAACGCCGCCGCCAACAGCGAGCGGTCTTCCAGGACTTCGACTGTGCCACGGAACAAGCCTGAGCGAGCGCCGACGCGAATCCGTCGCGCCGAACTGCGGCTATTTCGGAAATGACTCACCATCTCCATCAACCAGTTGCGAATTAGCATGATTGAAAACTCTGAGATTAGCATGATTGAAAACTCTGAGAATAGTGTGGCGAAACCGTAATCGATGTCGGATGGACGCCCTCGGCCGTTCTTCTTTTTGGATGAACTGCGAGAATCCCGCCGGAGTGAGTCGCACACTCGGCAGCGAGGTTTTCGGACCTGAGGAAACAGCAGACGACATTCGCGAATCAACCTTTCTCGCCTAATGAACCTGCAGAGAAAGTCATGTCGCCACGCTCGCCCAGAGCGTGGTTGTCAGTGACGTTCCCACGCTCTGGGCGAGCGTGGCGACGCTACGATCAATGCGGTTCCACTTGGAACCATTCATCAAAGGGCTGGTGCAGCGGGTGTTCGCGTGCCGGACGCGGAAGAAATACGGCGACAATGCCACGCGGTCATCGAGCCGTTCGGTGGCGTGCCTGATCCGCATTGGGAGGAGTGTCGTCAATCGGCTGATGCGACGTTTCGGGCGGGTCAATCCGCTCCGCAGAGATAACAGCCGGGATGCGAACGGCAGCATGATGACTTTCTCACGTGGCCCAGAATCGCGGGTTCCCTTCACCCCGCGTTCATCCGTTGTTCGTCACTCGTCTCGACGCCAACTGTGGCGAGTCTCCCGCCACGCCCCCCACTCAATCGCATTCGGTGAAAACTTGGCGCGCAGCGCCCAACAATCCACGGGTCGTGGTCCGAGAAGACCGCGTTTCGTTCGCAGCAATTGCGCCAGAGCGTTGCAAAACGGCATCATTCGCCGTGACTCCGTTGGCAACGCCGGACAATTGTGACGACCGCTACAATCGTGCCCGTATAGCCGACACAAGCCATACAACCGGTCGTCGGGTGGCGTCGTGAGTCATCGCGATTCTTCACCCGCCGACGGACTGTCAGTCAATTGAGACATCCGTGTGTTAAAACCTGTTAACCGGACGAATCGATTCCACCGGCACAGAGCGCAGCACGGTGCTCTGCGCGGCAAAGGTTCGGTGGACAACTGGGATGCTCGGCCAGTCATTCCGCGGGGAGAGCCAGCTTGAGAAACTTGCTGGGAGGGAGGACCTCGATGCGACCGGCCTCACGTTCGACGAGGTAGGCGAGCGTCGCTTCCGCTTCGCCCGGGTTGTGGATCACGTTTCCGGCGGGGCTGAGTGTCACGTTGGCACCGTTCAGCAGGGGAATCGCGACCCAGAGCAGTTGACCGGTCGCGGCATCCCAACTGCGGATCGCACGATCATCACCGAACGTGAGCAGCCGATCGGTCTGGCTCCAGGCCACAGTTTTCTTCGATGTGCCGAGGCCCGCGAACGTCTTCTCATTCTCGCCGTCGCGATTCCAGATGACGAAGTCTCCGCTGGAGTCGCACCCCACGATGTGCTGGCTGTCGGGGCTCCACGCGATGCACGCGACGGACTTCGGTCCCTTCAATTGAGGCCCTTCGGTTCCGTCCGCATTCCACAGACGGATCGGGGCGTCGGTCTTGTTCAGCAGGCAAACCGCAAACTGCTTGCCCTCGGGACTCCATCGAACCATGTGCAAATTGGACGCTTTCGGTGCCACGGTGATGACCGGCCCCGCCGTTCCATCGGGTTGCCACAGACGAATGGTGTCGTCGCGTCCGACGCTGACGAGTTGATCGGTGCGGCTCCAACTGATGCTGTTCACGTACTGCGTGTGACCCTTCAGCTCTGCACCGGCAATTCCCTCGGTGTTCCACAACCGAATGGTTGGATCGTTGTACGTCGCGACAAGCTGGAGGCTGTCCGGACTCCACGCCAAACCCGTGGCGGCGACTTTCGTATCCCACGCTGTGACCGCCTGGCCGTCAGCCGACCACATGCGGATTTGATTCCTGCTGGGGACGGCAACCGATTGGCCGTTGGGACTCCACGCCACCGCAGTCAGACTGAAATTGCCGGCCGAGGCCGTGGTCGAAACCGTGCCGTCGTGACCCCACCAGCGAAGCATGCCATCCGCGTGTGCGGAGACGAATCGACCGCCGTCAGGATGCCAGTCGAGAGCCGTCGGCGTGGTGTTCGCGTGAACATTCAACGTGCTGACCTCTCCGCCCGGTTCCCAGACGCCGGCATTCATCCCCGCCCAGGCAATTCGTTTTCCATCGCGGCTCCACGCGACATTCGACAAGCCGCCCGGCGTACCTTGCTCCGAACTGACGTTACCGTTGCCATCCCAAATCTGGATCGACGCACCCAGACCGACCGCCAATCGATCTCCATCGGGTCGCCAGGCAATCGCTCGCGGATAAACCTTGCTGAACAATCGCGGCTTGGAGTCCGGTGACGGAAAGATGTACAGGAAACCATTCGCATCCGCCGCCGCGATCTGTCCGGTGCGACTCCACGTAACATGCGTCGCACTCCGTTCGAATCCCGTCAGCACTTCGCGTTGCGTGCCATCCAAGTCCCACACGCGCAGCGTGCGATCGCTGCCGCCCGAGACGAGTTGCTTGCCGTCGGCGCTCCACGCGAGGCAGGCCAGGGCCGCCGTGTGGCCGGCCAGCACGCGGTACGGCTTCCCGTCGGCAGTCCAGAGATGCACGACCGGGTTGTTGTTGTCCCCGTTGACAGCCGCCAGATATTTCCCCGTGGGACTCCACGCGATGGCGCGGGGCGCGTTGCAATGCTTGAGCACCGGACCGGGATTGCCGTTGGAATGCCACAGCCGCACCGCATTGTCACTGCCGAACGTCACCAGTCGCGATCCCTCCGGATGCCACGCGATCCCGGACACTCCGTTCGGATGACCGACCAGCACGTTGAGCAACCGCCAGGTGGCGACTTCGTAAATGCGCACCTCGCCCGACTCCAGCCCACCGACCGCGACGCGTTTGTCCTCCGGTGACCAGGCGACCACCGACACCGCGCGGCGCGGTGCCGCCGTTTCCAGTTGCCAGCGAGTGTAGAAGGGGTGCTTCACCGGATCGGGAACCAACCCCGGCAGCATTTCGACCGGCTCCCCTTTCGGCAGTGGAGGCAACTTGGCCAGCGCGACCGATTCACCCGAGTTCGAGGACTTCTTTGGCTTGCTCGACCCATCCGTTGGCGTATTCTCGGTGGCCCCAGTTTGCTGTGTGACCTGCTGAGTTGGTGCCGGCTTGCTCCGATTGAACCAGATCATCAGCGCGATCAGCACCACGGCCGCAATCCCAGCCGGCAGCACCCAGCGGTTCTTGGACAGAATCCGCACGGCGGAATTCGATGTGGACCCGGACACGCCAGACTGAGTGCCCGACGGCGAGGCACTGTTGTCGAGCGTGCCGCTGCCCAATCCGATTTCGGATGGCAACGTCGTGTCGTACGTTCCCGCAGACAAGGCCTGAAAGAATGTGTCGAGTTCGCCACCGGCCGGCGACGAAGTCGCCGGTTGAGCCTGCACCGGGATCGCGATCGCCGCGCCGGGGATGAAACTTGCCTGCAGCGCGGCGATCACTTCGGTCATCGAGTGGAATCGATCCTCCGGATTCTTCGCGACCATGCAGCGAAAGACCGCTCCCAGTGACACTGGCACATCGCCGCGTATGGCTCGCAGCGACGGGATCGGCTGCTCGCGATGCGCCAGCAGCTTTTTCATCATCGTGCTCCCTTCGTACACGATTTTTCCCGTCAGCAGATAAAACAGCGTGCAGCCCAGACTGTAGATGTCGGACTGCTGGTTGGCATGTTTCGTGTCGAGCGCCTGTTCGGGGGACATGTAATCGACCGTCCCCATGATGACGCCGGTGTTCGTCAACCCGGACACCGACACGTCAGTCGGTGACGACAGCGAATCGTCAAACCGCGCCAACCCCATGTCGAGAATCTTGACCGTGCCAAGGTTGTCGTCGTTGGGACCGGGCGGAGCCAGCAGCAGGTTGGCCGGCTTGATGTCGCGGTGGATGACCCCTTCCGCATGCGCGTGTTCGAGTCCCCGCGCCGCCTGCACGATGTATTCCGCCGCCTGCTCGGGCGACAGTGGTCCGCGCTCTTTCACGAGTTGCGACAGATCCTGGCCGTCGACGAACTCCATCACCATGAAATGCACGCCGCCCGCTTCGTCGGCATCGAAGGCCCCGACGATGTTCGGGTGCGACAGCTTGGCCGCCGCTTCCACTTCGCGCCGGAACCGTTTCACCGCGTCCGGCGACTTCAGCGCCGCGGGCGACATGACCTTGAGCGCGACCACACGCTTCATCCGCCGGTGCTGGCCCTTGAACACCAGCCCCATTCCCCCCTGGCCGAGCTTGTCGAGCACCAGGTAATTGCCGAGCACCAGCCCTTGCGACTTCCCTTGAAAGATGGCGGTCGCCTGATACGGAGTCAGTCGCTTGTGTCGGACCAATTCCCGCGCGAACGACTGGGCGTCCCCGTCGCTGATTCCCGATGGCAGCGAAGTCAGAAACTCGTTCACCTCGTCAGCGGACATCAGCCCACTGCCGACCAGGTGCTCGACATATTCCGCCAGCGAATCCACCATGACCGTCCCTGCCATCACGTTCCCAGACAAGATTCTGGTGAGCGGGGCGGCGTCAGCCCCACGGTGATTCGTATCGCCAGCAAAAAGAC